>JAYTQQ010000159.1:0-13484 GCA_043746635.1 Bdellovibrionales bacterium
GTATGTGTGGCCATTTCAAGCTTTGCACTTAAAGATGTGACCGGCTGGCTGCAGCTGACCTTTAAAGAGGGTCTTACCGTTATCGGGTGGGTAGCATTATGGAAACCCATGAACCTCTTTTTATACGAATGGTGGCCGGTACTCGAGCGCATGAAGCGCTTTGAGATCTTGGTGAACATTCCAGTCGAATTTCGATTTATTGAGAATTAGCATCTTTTCTTAAACTCCCCTAAAATGCAGTTCACTTCCCTAGATTGTCACCTCCGTTGAAAGCAATTCGTGCGAAAAGCGCGGAGACGGCTTTAACGTGTTCTTGACGATGGCACCCAGGTTGCTCACTCCTTAAAGTTGGTTAAAGAATCGGCCACTTTAAAAAGTGTTCAGAACTGAACTTAAAAAGGGAGTAGCAAAATGGAAATGATCACAAGTATGAGCCAAGCTTTTAAACATGGTGGTATCTGGATGTGGGTGATTTTTATCGCTCAGATGTTCTCGGTCGCAATTATCGCTGAACGCGTTTTTGCGTTGTACATCAATCGTAAAACAGATTCTCGTAAGTTTGTTAAAATCGTTGAAGAAGATATTCGCAGAGGAAATCTCGACCGCGCGATGACAAAAGCAAAAAACATGGGAGATAAACAGCCCATCGCTCAAGTTATTCTCGCCGGTACCCAAGCTGCACAAGACATGGGTGGACGTGAAGAGATCCAGGCGAAGATCGACGAAGTACTTCTCGCTGAAAACGAAATCCTTGAAAAACGTACTGGTTTTTTAGCCATGATTGGTAACGTCGGAACTCTTTTGGGCCTCTTGGGTACTATCACTGGTCTGATCGATTCTTTCGCTGGCGTAGCGAACGTGAACCCTATCGAAAAGGCAGCTTTACTTTCTGCCGGTATTTCAATGGCAATGCATTCGACGGCTTACGGTTTGATAATGGCGATTCCGGCACTCGTGATGTACGCGGTTTTGATGAATCGCTCACACACTTTGGCTGAAGATTTAAATCAAGCCGCTTTCTCAGTTTTTAACTTACTCAGTTTTAAATACGAATCAGTTCCGGCAAGAAAGGTTCGTTAATTATATGTCTATGACAGGAGCACAAGATAAAAACGATTTAAATTTCGAGCTTAACTTGCTTCCTATCTTTGACATTCTTTCGGTGTGTATTTGCTTTTTGCTCATGACTGTTGTTTGGGTCGAAGTTTCGAGTATGAACACAAGTCAAAGTGTTGGGGCGGCGCAAGCATCATCTACAGACAAGAAAGAAAGTCTCACGGTGAGAGCGAACAATAGCGGAGATCTTGAGATCGAAGTGACGAACGTAAAAGACAAATCGGATTTTAAAATCACGACTTTGCGCGGAGAAATGAATTGGGATCAGCTTGAGCAAGTGCTTGGACAAATTCATACGGCTCATCCCCAGTTAATCACCGGAATTATTGCGCCCAGTGAAAAATTTGAATACGGCAACCTCATCCGCATTATGGATGAGTTTAAAAAAGCCGGAATTCGAGACATGGGCATTTCACCTATGTAAAAGTTTGGGCGCTCAACAGCTGGTTGAGTGGTACCAAGTTTTAAGAGGAGTTATAAAATGGCTAGATCACAAATTTTAAAAAATTCAGGATTTCTTTCTGGCTCGCTCGGCAGTCAATCCCGAATTTCTCATAAAAAAGCTCGTCTCAAAAAGTCAATCTTGGCTAGCTTAACTCTGACTTCTTTGATCGATGCGTTCTCGATCTTGGTTATTTATTTACTCACGAATGCAAGTAACGCGCAGATTCCGTTTGATATGAGAGGCGGAATGCAAATGCCTCAGGCAAAACTTTCAGATGCTCTTAGTTACGGTAGCGTCGTAAAGGTTATGAATGGCGAATACTTTGTTGATTCAACAAAAATTTCTGTTCCCCAGTTACCGATCAAACTTCGTGAGTTAAAAGAAAAGAACCCAACCGAGACCATCATCATTCAAGCAGATCGTAAGCTTCCTTATTCAGAAATGAATCCGATTATTTTGGCAGCTGCGCAAGCCGGAGTTGAAAAGTTTCAATTCGCAGTTTTGGCCGCCCAAGTGAGTACCAGATGAAGAGCTTAAAGAGCGTATTTTCAATATTAATAGTTATGGTTTGTGGCTTCACGTCACACGCCGAAACTCTTGATCTTGAAACAACCAATGATGTCGTTGTTCGTATGGAGAAGGTTTTAGCTTCTCTCGAGAAGGATTCGGATTCATACCTTCCGATGCAGCTTCGCCTCGCTGATCTGTATGCTGATCGCGCAAGACTTTACGAAGTAAAAGACGCGACGGCGGATGCGGCGACCTTGAAAAAAGCCGAAGGCGATCGTAAAAAAGCCATCGCGATTTACGAAAAAGCCCTGCCTCAATTAAAAGGTGATGATCAATCCAGAGTTCTCGCGCAAACGGCCCATCTCTATCAGCTCACCGGAAATAAAGCGAAAGCCCAAGAGCTTTACGCCCAGATTTTAAAAAATACTAAAAAATACTCGAACGATCTTCTCGTTCAGTCTTACCTCGGCGTTGCCGAGATGGCTCTTTCACAAGCGAAATACGATGTTGCCGAAAAGAATTTCAAAATGGCCTTGGCGCTTAGGCCGTCTACTGCGTATATCATTCAAAGTCGCCTCGCTTGGACTTACTACCATAATCAAAAAGAACAATTAGCTGTTCAGACTCTTGAGGGCGTTCTTAAAGAAATTCCAGCGAGTGAGAGCACTTTCAGAGAAGAGGTTGCGAGAGATTACGCAAGCTTTTTGGCCCATATTCCAATAACGACTGCTAAAATCGATTTCTTGGCTAAAAATACTCCTGAAATCGGAAGACACGATAACCTCGTATTCTTAGCCGGCGAGCTTGATCGTCTTGGTAAAAAGACAGAAGCCCTCTACGTTTGGAAATACCTGGGTGAACAGGCTAAAAAATCGGATAGCGATTACGAAGAACATTTACGTCTGGCCCAAATTCAGTACGATCTCGGTCATAAGATTGAGTCTGCTAAAGAGATCGAACTTTTTGTGCATACTCTTAAAACTCAAACTTGCGATGTTAAAAAAGAGAACTGCGATCTCATGAGACTGAAGTTTCGTAAACTTTTGACGGATTGGGCGAAAGCAGAGTCTCGCGAGACGAGTCTCGCTCTTATACATGCTTACGGTTCTTATTTAAGCATCTATTCTGATCTCGACATGAGCTACTGGGCTGCCGAAAGCGCTGAAAATATTAAGTCCTACAGAGAAGCAATCGGTTACTACAGATTGTCTGCGGATATTGCTGCCGTTCAAATCTCGAAAGAGGCGAGTCACCACGACTCTCATATTGAAAAAACGTTTGAAGGATCTTGTATGGGCGAGATCGACGTTGCCGAGCGACTCGGTGATTTAAGAGCTAAGAAACTCGCCTACGATCATTACATTCAGGTAAATCCTAAAGGGGATAACATCTTGAGTGTTCGTTACCAACGTGCTTACGCTGACTACGACGAGAAGAAATTTGACGAAGCGGCGGTAAAACTTCACGCCATCGCACTTGAACCGAATAAAAACGTAAAAGATGCAAGGTTCAGAGATAAGGCGGCGGATACTTCAATCGAAGCGCTTATCGCTCTTAAAGATCAAAGTCGTTTGATTTTTTGGTCACAAGAATATTCAAAAGCATTTCCGGATCGGAATAAAGAATTTGCTTCAATTTCTCGAAACGCGATTCTGACTCAAGAGAGTACAAAAATTAACGACGCTAAATCACAAGATGACGTTAAAGCGAGCCTCGCGCATCTTGATCAAATTGATCTCAAAAATTTGAGCAAAGACGATAAACTTAGAATTCTTAAAAGTAAACTTGCGGCAGCTGAAAAAATTAAAGATCTTGATAGCGTTCAGAGAATTGCCAAGCAAATCTTAGAAATTTCAAAACTCAGCGCTGAGAATATAGAGCTTGCGACCTCGCGCCTTGAATGGGTTTCAGAAATGCGCTTCCAATTTGATAGCGCCTTTAAATACGCCCAAAAAATGAAAACCAAAGACTTAAGCCCTGCCGACCGCGCCATGAAACTCGCGGTATTGGCTGAGCTTGCAGGTCACAATCCGAATTCATTTTACCAAGATTTTTTAGCGAAAAGCCAAGATCAAGCAGCCAAGGATCAAGTGATGGCTAAGCTCGTGAGAAGTGCTCACAATCATAAGAAAGAATTCGCAAAGTACCGACTTCAACTTCAGCACAACGCTGAACTTTCGGCTCAATTGGGCTTAGAGATTTTTGCGGACGACCAAGATTATACTTTTGCGAAGACGCTTGTTCGTAAGCCTAGTGTTGCGAAGACGGCCGAAGGTGCCACTCTCCAGAGATTTATCTTCATAAAGGATTTTAAAGAGCATAAGAGCTTATTAGCGCGAACGAAATTAGATGCATCTTCTCCTCAAAAGTTAAAAGCTTCGCTTCGCCTGAGAATGGCGATGATCAAGCAAGGTCAAAAAGAGTTTGACCACACCGTAAAAATGGCTGATTGGACTCTCGAATTACTCACTCTCAACACGATTCTCGTTCAAGAGAAAAACTTGGCTTCTGATATTCAGAATTTGCCGGTTCCAAAAGGTGTGAAGGGCAAAGATCGCCTCCAGTATAAAAAGTTGTTAGCCGACCAAGCTATTCCTTATCAGCAAAAAGTAAATGAACTCGATGTTGAGATCTCAAAACTTTGGGCTCAAGGCGATCTTGATCACCTCTATCAAGAAGTAAGACAGACGAACGAGCCAATTCGGTCAATCTTGATTAAAGAAATTAAATACGCGATTGAATACGCACCGGATTCTCAGAAGCAAAGTGCGGCCCGCGAAGTTGCAAAGCTTCAATCTGACTTGTCGAAGCGCCCAAGTTCGCAAGTCTTAAAATCGACTCAAGCCGAAGCGCAAGCTCGTCCATTTGATGTAAGCAAGTTGTTGCAGCTCAAAGAAGTTGAGAAAAAAGCCAACAACCAAACTTACGTTGCATATTTGGATCGTCGTTTGAGTGATGCGAAGGAGAGTAGACAGTGAGAAAATTTGTAATGAGTCTCGTGATGATGTCTTGCCTAAGCCCGGCCTTAGCCGCAACTACGGCTGCTGCGCCACCGAAGGGTCATAAGCAAGAACTCAAAACAGAGCATAATTTCTCAGACATGTTAATTAACGGGAAATATCAGTATCCAGATGAGGCGCTGATCAAAGTTGATGATGATAAATTATTAACAGACTTGATCGGATATCGAAAGAACTTCAAAGATCGCTTGAATAGAATCGGTCAGGAGTAAGAGTATGAAAAGACTATTCGTTCTCGAAAATAAAAAGGGAGAAGTCGTAAGACAAATCCGTCTCGAAACTGATGAAGCCGATCTGGTATTTCTCTCTGATTTAAGAAGAGTTGAAATCGTTAACGATTTAAAACAACTCGATGAAGATAAGATTGCCTACACCAAGATTGCGCACATCTCGAGTTCAAGTCGTACCAAGAAGATTGCGGTGGGTGAATTTGGATTCTTGAGAATGTCTTCAGACGAAGACGTTATGAGCTCAAGTCTTGAGCTACCTCAAGATGATGAAGCTCAGATTAAGGAGAGTCTTAAGTGGACCGGCGGTTTGGCAGTGGCACTCATGCTTTTTCTGGTTATTGGTATGCTCATTTCTAAAACTCCGGATAGGATCACTCAAGAAGTGGTTGTGGTTCCAAAGCAAGAGAAAATAGAGCCTACTCCTAAAGAGAAAAAAGTTGCTGTGGCTCCAAACCAACACAAAACTGAACATAAAGATAAAGTTGTTCAGCACGTTCATAAAAAGGCTCAAATCGCTAAGCAGATTCAGGTGAATGCTCCGAAAAGCAAAAGCCGTATCGTTCTACGTGCAAAACAACCAGCTCTGAATTCAATGGGCGCACTCGCGGTTTTAGGTTCAATGAAGAACTCGAAAGACATGGGCGGCATTAAGGTTTCGAGCAGCCAATCGACTCGTGGGGTTGGCCTCGGCGGAAATGCCGGCAGTGGCGGAATGCAAACGATGTTTTACGGTAAAGGTTTGAGCAGCGCGGCTCTAGGTCCTGGCGCACGCGCTGAAGGCGGCGGCGGTTATGGTTCGCACGGCAAAGGCGGCGGACAAGCCGGTTACGGAAAACAAAGTCTCGTGGGCGCAAGCGGTGGTTACTATCAACCAGTCGTCAGCGAAGCCGATGTTGAAGGCGGACTTGATCAATCTGAAATCGATCAAGTGATTCAGCGACACCAAGGTGAGATCCGTTTTTGTTATGAGCAAGGTCTTCAAGCGACTTCGAATCTTTCTGGACGCGTAACGGTTCACTTCATCATTGGTGGTGTCGGACACGTGAACGAAGCAGACGTTGCCGGAACAAGCATGCACTCGAGTCCTGTAGAAAATTGTGTACTCGCAAAACTAAAATCATGGAAGTTCCCGTCACCTCGTAATGGCGTACTCGTAAAAGTAAACTATCCATTTAACTTTAGACGTATGAGCCATACGTAAAAGAGGATGTTATGAAAAATATGAAGAAAAGTACTTCGATGCTTCTTGGCGCCGCTCTAGCGGCTTCGGTCATTCAAGGTTGTGGTAAATCAGATGCGACTAAGGATTATAAGAATTTGAATCTCGTTGCTCCGTATAGCGACAACGGAAGTACTCAAAAGTTTTTTGATAAAGTGATGAATATCAGTTTGGTGACCGACGATACCAAAAAGATTCCGGTGTTTTTAGAAGGTGAAGCGAACGAAATAAAACTTACGCTCAAGCGTTTAGACCCCGCAATTACCGCAGCGGCAATGTCAATTGACGGAGCTGGCCCTGACGGAAGTGCGCTCACTCAATCTAAAACCGAGCCGGATATTTATATTTTCAGCTGGACTCCACGTACGGGTTATATCGGCGCGGGTCCCGTCCAAGCTACGACCGTGAACTTTGTCGCTCACGTGGTCAGTGGTCCGTCTGTTATGGCGAACTTCGTTTCTCATTTTAGTCTTCCGATCATAGTTGAGCATACTCAAGTAAGACCGAAAGTCATTTCGATCGATATTCCGCAAGTTATTAATGAAGGTGTTGATCAGCAGGTGCTCATTAGAGTTCAAGATGCTGCTCATTCAGGCGTGAATCAGCCCGACCTCCGAATCGTATCTTACCAGGGCGAAAGAAATATCGAAAATCATAAATTTGATTGGGCAAGCAAGCTCACTCCAAATCAGCCTCTAGTGTCAGGTCCGGATAAAGATGGCGTGTTCACTTATAGCTACATGATGAATTTAAAAGGCCAAACTCTCCCGGTTCCACCAAGTGAATACAACGAGAAAAAACCAGATAAGAATGCATCAATCGTGAATCTTTGCTTCACGGCGATCGCTACGAGCAAAATTTCAAATTTAAATGGCTCGAAAGACCAATGTACTCGCGTACAGTTTGCGACTCAACCGCCGGTTGCATATTTTGACGGTGATCCAGATGGCGTGATCGGTTCAAACAGTGCGATTGCGGGTGAAGCTTTTACAATGAATTTCGAAGTTAAAACTCCGAATGGTCGCGGTAACATCCAGAATCCGCATGTGACCTTCGTAAGTTTCGCGAGTGACCCAAGCGGTAAGCCAAAAGTTGAAGAGATCGATAAAACGTCGAAGGCAGTTGTTGCCTCTGGCGGACCTGCTTCGGCAGATCGTCTTTATAAAATCAGCTGGACTCCAAGCTGTAAAGCAACGGGAAGTTACAACGTGAAAATTCACCTTGCGAATTCGCTCGACGGAGTGCCGAAAACAGCTGACCTTACTCGCAAAATTATGATTAGTTCGAAATCAAGCTCATGTGATGCCGCGCCGGCTACACCAGCTAAAACGGCAAAGCAGTAGGAGAATATTATGAAATTATCGCAACTTAATAAAATGTTTTTGGCAGTTGTTTTGATTCTCGTGTCAGTTCAAAGTTTTGCGGCGAGCAAATCAAAATCGACTTCTCAATCAACGACGTCATCTTCTTCGTCTGTTTCGTCGGCGACTGAACAAGATCTTGATTCCTTGGCTGATGATTCGGCTTTGATTGAGCGTGCAAAAGTGATGGATCCAAAGAACCGTGTTCAGATCGTTCAAAAAAGAGCGGTTGATCGTAATTTACGATTAGAACTCGGCGGAAATTATGGATACATCGGTGGTGGCGACAGCTACCTCACCTCCCAAAACTTAGGTGCATACATGGACTTTCATATCACACCAAACTGGTCAGTGGGCTTTCGCTACAATAACTTTATCAATTCTTTAACCGAAGAAGGTAAATCAGTTTACCAAGCAGCCGTTCAAAATCAAGTGAACGGTACAACCGGCGCACTTGCTCCGGCGGTTGATAGCCCCGTTAATTCCGAGCTCGCGACAATCGCTTGGTATCCTGTTTACGGCAAAATGAATTTCTTTAATTCATGGGTTCCGCATTTTGACCTCTACGCTCTCGCTGGGTACGGCAAAACGCAAACTGAGTCGGGCTTAAATTCTGATACTTTTGCTGGCGGAATGGGTATCGCTTTGTGGCTCAGCCAACATTTTACGTCGCATCTTGAAGTTCGTTACCAAACTTACCAAGATTCTCCGGTGGCTTCGACCCGCAGAGAAAATTTGGTTATCGGCCAAGTTTCTTTAGGTATTTTACTTTAGTTTGTTAAGGAGCCTTTATGAAAGAAATGAATATGAGCAAAATTAAAATTGGAATCGTAGCGTTGAGTTTCGTACTCTCTGCGACTTCTTTTGCTTCAACATCTTCGGACATCAAACTAGCCTCGGCGCTCGTTGAGAAATCGCAAGACGCTCAGGCTGAGAAACTTCTTAATAAAATCATTGCGTCGAGCAAGGGCGAAGATAAAAATGAAGCGATATTGATTTTCGGGCGCATGAAGTTTCAAGAAAAAAAGTTCAATCAAGCGATCACGGTTTATAAACAAGTTCCTTCAATATCAAAGTTTTGGGTTGAAGCAACCGAGGAGCGAGCTTGGGCAGAACTTAATCTCACTCATTTCGAAAAGGCCTTGTCTCTCTACAACACTTTGACTTCGCAATCGTTGGGTGACGTCGTTGGTCCTGAGGCTTATCTGATCGGCGCGATTGCAGATTTAAGAATTTGTAACTACAAAGAAATTTTTGACGATATAAAACTCTTTAAAGAAAGATTTCGTCCGCGCATTCAAACTCTGACCAAGGTTCCGGCTCCGCTCTACGCGAACCAAGATCTAGGGAATATTCAGAGCGTGATTAAAAAAATGCACATTATTGAAATCGAAGCCATTCAAAGAATGGGATTAAAACGTAATGCGGGCGGCGACTATTCAAAAATGGCAGTGAAATCAAGCGATACGATTACGTTTCCGAAAGAATCTGAAGAGTGGCTCGATGAATCTAAATTTGATGTGAGTGCAAAACACTGCATGGTAATTTCTCCAAAAGTGTCTGCACTTAAATCTGGAGCGAGACAATGAAAACATTGATTCAAAAACAATTCATCGTAGGTCTATGTCTCGCGGCGGTCGCATGCGCTCCGAATTCACCCAAAGGGCAAGTGCCCTTGAGGGCAAACGGATCGGCTGCCGTTGCGGCCGAAGCAAAAACCTACGACCTGACTCCTAAGGTAGATATCTTAGTCGTGATCGACTATTCGACGAGCATGTTGATTCATCAAGAGAATCTTGCGAATAACATTGACGGATTCGTGCACAGTTTCGCTGATAATCAGTTGATTGATTTTCATTTCGGAATGGTCACGATCTGGGATAGCGTTCATTTTGATCAAGACGTTCACGGCCAAACAATTCGTGATCACACCGGACTCGGGCATTTGGTTCCTCTCAAGAATCCAGCTTACGATCCGAAAGATACTGCTTCGAAGCAATACCTGGATGGTCCACGATTTGTTACGAAATCGACTCCGGATTATATTAACGTGATGAAAAAGACTTTGCTCTACGGTGAGCAACCTGGCCCGGCGTTTGAAGAATTATTCACTCCAATCATTCCGGCGCTGTCGCCGATTCTCGCAAATGGTGATAATAAAGGTTTCTATCGTCCTGAGGCTAACTTGATCGTCATTATCATCAGTGACACTGATGATGGTCGCGTGAATATTTCTCCTGAAAACTTAGCGCAAGATCTTTTTAACTTAAAGGGTGGAGATCGCGATAAAGTTTCGGTCGTTGGAGTTTTGTCTCCTACTAAAGATAAAGCCTGCGCAAAGGATAACGGAGCACCCGATGGTCCGATCCGTGTTGAGAGTCTGATTTCGTTAACGAATGGTCGCGAACTTGATCTTTGTTCGAAAAATTTCGGCGCTCAACTTGCAAAAATCGGTAGCGACTTGTCGGTGCGTATTCCTCAGCAAGTCATTAAGCTTCCGAATATTCCTGATTTTAACCCTGATTTGAGCGCGACTTCTGTCGACGGCGGTCTCGTTGTCATGACGGGAACTGCCGTCATGAAAAAAGCCGTCGCTCCGAACTTTGATGACGGCTGGAGTTACGATCCTGGAATTCAGAGCATTACGATTGGACCAAAGACGAAAATGACGGGTCCGCTTAAGATTAGTTTCACTCCCGTGCATTTGTATAATGCCGGGAACGGAAGAGTGGAAGCCGGGAAGTAAATTTTCTGACCGAAGGCGGGCGCCGCTATGGCTGCCTAGATTCGATTTCTTCGCCGGTGTATGCATTTAGCCAAAAACAATATTCAATATCCTCTTCATCGCTCATGAGCATCACGAGTCGATCAACACCCAATGCGACTCCGCCTGATGGTGGCATTCCTTCTTCGAGCGCTGCTAGAAACTCTTCGTCGAGAGGGCTAAGCACTCCGCCTGATAAGCGGCGGACGGCGATTTCATTTTCAAATCTTTCACGTTGAACAAGAGAATCAGTTAGTTCATCAAAGCCATTACACAGTTCGATTCCGCCGATGTAGGCCTCAAATCGCTTCGCCCAGGCAACCCCTTGGTCATCGACCTCAAGATTTGAAAGGGCGGCCTGTGAGGCCGGGTAGTGCGTGACGAAGACGGCTCTGTCTAACGGAAGCTTCGGCTCGATACGCTCAATCCAAAGCCTAAAGTAAATTTCGTCCCAGGTGTCTGTTTTCTCGGTGCGAACTCCCGCTTGTTCTGCGCGTTTTCTTAATTTTTCGCGAGTTGTTTCGACAGCGAGGTCGATGTCCAGATGAGTTTTGAAGAGGTCATTGACTTGCAGTCGCGGCCAAGGAGTCGTAAGGTCAATTTGCGTTTTTTGATATTCGATTTTGGTTTTTTGATGAATGCCCATTGCGATACTCTCGATCAGCTTTTCGATATCATCTTGAATCGCCTGGTCGTTAGAAAAAGCCCGGTAAAATTCGAGCATCATAAATTCGGGGCGGTGGTGTTTTGAAAATGGCTCGTCTCGAAAAGCATGACAGATTTGAAAAATTTTTTCGAGGCCGCCGACGAGAAGTTTTTTCATTGCAAATTCAGGAGAACTCGGAAGAAAGCATCCTTTACTGAGTTGAAAAGGATCGATATGAGCTTCCATTCCGGGAGATTTGACGAGCAGCGGAGTACGAACTTCGTGAAAATCTTGTTTGAAAAAATACTCTCTGATCAATTGCTCAACCTGACTGCGCACTCGCATGGCCTTGAGCCTTCGGGGGTTTAAGATGCGATCCGTGAGCTTCGCTTTCGGAGAAATTTGTTGAGTCAAAACTTTCAAGTCTTCGACGATATCTCCAATTTGAATTTCTGGGTGGGCACGCTCGAGAACATACCGCTCGATTCCAGATTCATTTAAGAGAGTCATAGAGAAGTCGGTGATTTGGATGCATCGGCCACGAGGGGTGTTCATTTCACCGAATATCAAATTTCTCTATTTAAGAAGCAAGAGAATTCATTAAGAAATCTTAAAGGTACGGACGGTCTTATCAAAAGGAGCGATGTCGGGTGGCTCATCGGCCTTTACTTTGAGCTGAAAAACTTGGGCGTCAACCAGATTTGAGAATAGCAAGGCATCTTCAATACGTGCAAACTCATCCGTCAGGCGAAAATAAATATTGCGGGCTCCAGCTTGAAAATTAAGGGTCAGGCTGCGAGTCGTTTGATACTTCCAAAAAAAGTTGCCTCCGATTAGGAGAAAAAATATTCCGCTTCCTAAAAATATAAAGTTAAGAGTGGTCGAACTTACATCAAAAGCGAATTCATTTGAGGCAAATTTTAAAAGTAAAACCGAGAGGGGACTCATAAAAAAGCTCACTATTGCCATCGTTAAAAGAAAACTATTGCTGTACTTGATGATCGAATGGCCCTGAATTTTGTAGAGTTCGATGGAGTTGAGAAAGTAGTTGTCATCGTCTCCGGATTCGATCCAGAGGCGGTGTGAAGACAAGTTGAGTTGTCCCCATTTTTTGATAATCGTTTCGTTTTCCAAAAGTTTACGCCTCATGATGACTTATCGTAAGATTTAAATTTAAATTAAATGCTATTTCTTGGTAGCCAGAGAAACGATGTCGAGACTCACGGGAATCCAGCCGTTGGTCTGGTCCTGCGATATAGGCCTCTGAAGCTCTTGATCAAAGAAGTAACGAATGATGTCTCGTCTCGCTTTTCGGCAGTCAGAAAGCTTGTCGATCCCGCACGAAATTTTTGAAACGAAAGCCTTTGTTTTTTCGATGTCTCCGCCAATTTCTGCAATGCTGATTTCGATTTGGGCTTTGTCGGCCTCAAGCCTCGCGCTCATTTCAGCATCCGAATGTTCAGGCTTGTCGCCAAGCGAAAATGGACTATCCGTGCCGAAATCAAATTCAAAATCGTCTCTCTCTTTTTTGCTCTGAAACTTAATCATGATCGCAACCGAAACCGCGGCTCCGTATTCAATTCCTTCGATGACTTGGGTGTTGCACTTACTATTTCTGACATTTAAGGGCTGGATTCCGTGAAAACCACCCGAAACTTTTGCAACGCTCACTACGCCCGTCACCTTGATTCTCGAGTTGTCATTGACGTATTTTATGTATCTTAAAAGCATGTCGGGGGTATGCCCGCGCTGAGTTTCGCCGGTGATTTTTTTAGGGAGTATGTCCGCAGAAAAAATATTGAGACTCTCAATCAACTCAAGAGGATTCGGATTATTTCGGTCCATCGTGACATCACCTGGAGTGATAGAAAATTCGTTTTTAGTGACTTTGCGTCGTCTCTTCACTTTTGACTTTGCTTGGTCCGATTCGTCCGCATCGGTGCGAAGCTCTTTCGGCAAAGATTGAATTTGGGCCGGAATTTGGGCCGGAGAAGAGCGCAGATTGGGCTTCCAGCCGAGGCTTGAAAACTGGGCGCAAGTGAGGTCTTTTTGACCAAGACCGCGAGCTTTGATGGTATCGTCGTCGTTCGCTTCACCGATCTTAGCGCTAATCGGTGGATTGATAAAAAAAATTTTGCTCTGAAATTGAATCGCCGGGATTGTTCTATCATTA
>JAYTQQ010000160.1:0-60221 GCA_043746635.1 Bdellovibrionales bacterium
TCACTGATTTATCAGCAGCTAAGATCGCCGCCGTATCAGGTTTGTCTTTGATGACCTGGGCGATGAATGAAGTCACTTGATCCAGCGAAGTTGGCTTACCATTGAACGCGATCGATCCGTCGCGACCGATCGAAATATTTAAAGGAGTCGCTGGAGTGGTATCTCCGCTGGCGGCCTTAGGCAAATTGATATCGATACTCGGCTTAAGCACGAGAGGTGCCGTCACCATAAAAATAATGAGCACAACAAGAATAACGTCAACGAGAGGTACAACGTTAATTGCCGAGATCGGTTCGTCGTCTCCACCACCGAGTTGGCCAGCCATGATTAAGCCTTCCCTTTATTTTTTGCGTAAGCCACACAAAGCTCTTTTACACTTTCAAGACTTTGCATTTGGCCCTTCACCGCTTTTTGAAAATAGTTGTAAGCAATTACCGCCGGAATCGCAACGACGAGACCGATAGCCGTCGAAATCAAAGCTTCGGCAATTCCGAGCATGACCGCTTCGTTACCCGCTGTTACGTTGGCGGACAAATCTTTGAAGGCTTTCATGATACCGAGAACCGTTCCGAGAAGTCCTAAAAACGGAGCGTTCGAACCAACCGTTGCTAAAAAATTCAACGAACGTTCGAGGACTGGTTTTTCGATTAGAGCATAAGAATTGAAAATCTCTTCGAGGCCGTTCGCTCCGTTTTCTTTTACGTGTCTGAGGCCGTAAGAAAGGCCGCGGCCTTCGAGCGAGTCGCGATCCTTACTTAGCTCTTCGAGTTCAGAGAGATTGTTCGACTGAAGAACTTCTCTAAGTCTAGATTTGATTTTTTTGCTCGCTGAAGCCACTTGCCTAAGCGTGAAAAGTCTTTCGAGAATAGTCGCGATGCTAAGGACGCTAAGGGCAACCATGATCCACAAGATTACTTCGGATCCGCCTTGTGCAATATTAAAAAGTTTCTCTGTGAGCATGAACTCTCCTGATGAAATTATTAGGTCAATAAAGAATTGCCTTCACTCAATTATCTCTAGAGTGTAAAGATGGGGTCAAGATATGAATGAAGAGAGCAGTCAAGTTATGGATCTAAAATTAAATGGGCTTTGGTCTTGTTTAAGTCTGTGCTTCGCAGTCACTCTTTCGTCGTGCTCATTCAATGCGAGCCGATCCCCTTCCATACTTGTGATTATGGTTGATCAACTTGGATTTCATAATGTTTCTTGTCTAGAAAACTCAGAAGAAAACCTTAAGACGAATCCTTGGCAGGGGGCTTCTGGCTTTCAAATTCTGTGCAATGAATCTGTTCGATTCACGCATGCTTACACGTCGTCGACCCTCAGCATGAGTGCAGCGGCTTCGATATTTTCTGCGAAATATCCTCTTGAACATGGTTTGAGGCATAATGGGAATCAGTTTCTAAGTTCTCAATTTCAAACCGTGGCCGAAGCTGCCATTTCAAAAAATTATCGCACAAGTTTTTTCTCTGGAGGTCCGCCGATTTTCAGGAAGTCAGGCCTCGGTCAAGGTTTTGAAATTTTCGAAGATAATATTCAAGTTAATTTGAAAAGATTTTATCGTCCGGCGAGCGAGAGCATCAAATTATTTTTGAATTGGCTAGAACAAGAAAGTTCGAGGCATCCATTTTTTTCGACGCTCTACTTTGCTGATTTGCAATTTGAAGATGTTCCAACGACGAATTCTCTAGGCGAAATTCGCGAAGCCTCATTTTCAAGTCAAATTGAATATCTCGATGAATCACTAGGAACGCTTTTTCAGGAAATGAAGAAAAAGAAAATTTGGGATTCAACGAATATCGTCGTCGTCGGATTATCTGGTCACGGCTCAGAAGAGCGCGAAGATTTGCGGGCGTTAAGTCTCTATAGCGAAGGCACCCATGTGACTCTTTTTGTAAAGCCAGAGGGTGAACAAAAGAAATCACTCGGAAATTTCGATACGGACATTTCGCTCGTCGATTTGGGCGCTACTCTTTTCGACTGGCTCGGCGGGACCCCTTCGGTTTCAAAAGAGTCGGCGCTCAAACCTGTTTCTTTCAAAGGTTCATTGAAGGATCGGATTGTATCGGAGCAAAACAAAAGATTTATTCTTTCAGAAACGGCTTGGTCAAAATGGAGAAACTTAGGCGAAATCAGATACGCAATTCGAGCTAGCAATCTTCTTGTTTTTAATGATCGAGTACTAAGAGTTTTTGATACGCTAGAGGATAACACCGAACTGACCAATCTCGGAAAATCGGGCTTTCGAAACGCAGCTCTTCCTACGATTCTAAATTTCTTCACTGACAAAGAGCTTCCTGGATTTGATCCGCTGACTGCAGAACTAAAATCAAAATTTCTGATCGCGAAAGAGTTATGGCGGGGAGTAAAGCCTAGCAACGAACTTCTGATGCGACTCGCAGAACTCTCACAGAAGAATCCGCAAGATGCCCAACTCATAAACTGGAGGGCGATTTGGGACATCAGGCTTGACCGTTGGAAGCAGCTCAAGATTCTCGGTTCGAAAGATTATAATCCCGTTTGGGAATTCGTGGCCCTTAGGAATTTAAACGAAAAGGCTGAGGCGCCGACAGATCCCTGTTTGAACCTCGTAAAAGAATATTCAAACGGTTTATCGAATTTGAATCCCCATGACTGTAAATCAGAAGAATTTATCGATTTGGTCACCTGGCTTGACGACTCCCAATCGCTTTCTCTCAGGCAAAGAGCGATGGAAAGTTTCTTAAGAATTCACACCGATAAGATTTTGTTCGACCGGGTCGCCGAGCTGAATTATTTAGTCGGAATGACTTGGGACGTAAGCCTATCGTTTCCGAAAGAGCCATCGATTTCAGATTTAGTTTTGGCCTTGCCCGAGAATAGAAAATATCGACAGATTTTAGTGAAGAGACTTGTCGAACTGAGTCTGTAGATTCTTCTCTAGTAAGCTAGAATACTTCAGGCTTAATTCCGGTTTTGCGTTCAAGCTTTGAAGCGATCGTGTATAGAGTATCCTCGTCGCAAGCGATGAGACCACTACTTGATGGAGTATGCGTGAGCGTACTAATAAAAACTCTACGAGGCTTCATGAGACCGATCACTTCAATCCACTCTTCGATGTCTGTGGGCTTCGTATTGTCGAGAGCGCCTTGAACGAAAAAGCTTTGAAGACTTAAATTCTTTACGGATTGAGAGGTCGAAATCAAATGCGATACGGTTGAACGTACGAGCGGAGCATTCATCTCTTTTAGCAAACGATCATTTCCGACATCTAATTTGAAAACTATTGAGTCTAAGCGATTTGCGGCTTCAAGAACTTTGCGTTGATCAAGGTGAGCGCCGTTGGTGAGCAAAAGAGTTTTTGCCGTTGAAAAATATTTTCCACGAAGCTTTAAAATAATTTCGATAGCTTCGGTAAGATAAGGATAAAGTGTGGGCTCACCATTTCCTGAAATGTGAATAGCATCGATTTGAACTTTTTGATCAGAGAGTTTTGCAAATTCGTGATCAAGTTGAAATTCGAGTCCGTCGAGGCTTGCGTAAGGACCATCTTTTTTCACTCGGTTCAATCGCATTTTTGTGCGACCGAGATCACAATATGGACAATCGAATGAACAAATTTTATTGCCGGTGCCTAAGAGATTAATTCCGAGTGATGAATTAAATCCAAACTGCTTAATGGGACCATAACAAATTCCCATTTGAGTTGGATCAGTATATGAAAAATCACCGTATTCTTTTTTAAAATCAAAAGCTGCTGACATTCTTTCTTATCGGCATTCTTTTGTATTTAAAGAGAGAAAGAAATCAGTCCTAGCCAAAAGGCTAACTGCGGATTTAGTTTAGAAAGTTGCTGGCTCATAAGATCGAGCTCGAATTCGTTTGGATTCAATTGATAGATCTCGCGCGGGAGTTGAGAGTGGCTGAGCAGAACCAGTTGATCTTCATTTTGTGGCCGAAAGCTATTAATTGTTAGATTTAAACTTGAATCGAGTCCTAACAGCTGATTCGGAAGGCTCGGCATCAACTCTTCGTCGGCGCTCATATCAAATGAAAGGTCCATCGCGCCGGCGAGGGTAATCACTTGCCTTGATTTGCGGGCGAGCAAGATCTGGGGCTGTCCGATCTGAATCCAAACGAGTTCTCCGTCGGAGAGCGACATCGTGAAAAGCTCAACCCCGTTTCGATATTCGACATGATTATCTTCACGAAAAATACTTTCGTTCGCGAGGAGTACGGCGATTCGCAAATTATTCGCCCCAGATGAAAGGCACGATAGTCTCTGAAAGGGAGTTGTCGCCTCGCGATCCTCATTACAAAGAATGAGGTACTCGAGAATTCGATCGATAGCTTTTTTTCCTGCATCGCGATTCCCCCATGGGGTCGCAACAATTAAAGTTTTATCATCGATGTGAACTTCAGGTGTAGGCCTAAATTGCTTGCCACTATAAGGTCGGTACGCAAATTTGAAATTCATTAGTGACTTCCGTAGGCTTTTAATTTGCTCTTAGCTTTTCGATAATACTCGCCATCGGGACGATCAAGCTCGGTAATCTGTTTCCATTTTTCGAGTGCGCTTTCAACTCTTGAGTTACCCTCGTAAATTGTGGCGGTCGCGAAAAGCTCTTTGAGTTGGGCATCGAGGTCAGTTCGATATTTTCGAATCAGCGAGTTTACTTTAGAATTGTTTGCATCAATTTTTTGTGCTTTGATAAGTTCGCCAATCGCCACTTTTAAATTATTTTGGTCGGCGTACTTTTGCCCGGTACGAATATACTCATCTGCTTTTTGAACGAGACTTTGCTTGATCGATGCGATTTTTCTTGTTGCTTCAGTCTTACGATTTTCAGGATCAGGCAAAGTCGTATGCGACAGTCTTTCGTACGCATCAATTGCGTGTAGGAGTTCACCTTTTGCTTCAAGACTTCGAGCATGGTTATACATTTCTCGAGCCCGTTGAACGCGTGCTCGATAATCTGCTTTCACGCTTGCACGCTCAGTGGCATCGGAGATGCGCTTGAGAACCCGATCCTTTTGAATATTAATCTCGTCATTACCTGGATCTAAATTGATGGCCTCTTCTAAGCACTGATCGATGGCTTGTTCTGAAGTTGCCGTCTGTGAAACTTGATTGCAACGATATAAAATCTCGCTGAGTCGTTTGCTTACCTCTTCGGCGCGCTTACGCTCGCTTTCGATTTTTGCGATTTTTCCTTCGTTGTCGAGCGCTGTCTGGCACTGGGCCATCAAATTTCTTGAATCTTGATAGGGCTCATCTCCCAGAATTTCTGCAATTTTTTGAAGTTGCGCTTGGGCATTTGAATATTTACCCTGAAGCAGAAAGTTATTGGCCAAATTATACGAATCAACGACGAGCTGCCTTTGGGCCGAAGATAAATGATCAAACTTATTTGTAGCGCCCGTTACTTGGTTTGCGTCATCTTTTTTCTTGTTTCCATCGCTGAATATAAATAGACCAAAGATGATAACGATCACGATGGCCGCGTAAACTAAAAGCTTCTTTTTGCTTTGATCGGGTTGTCGCGTATGCGAAAGAGAATTCATGCCTTGATAGTGAAGAGGAATCGCTCCGCCATCTCCCGCATAAGATCCAGGCATGAAGCTTGGGTGGAGATACGCGGGCTCTTTTTCAATTATCAATGCAGGAGAATTGATGAAATTCTCAGATAAACCTTGAATACGCTCTTTGAAGCTTGGATCTCTTAATTCAAAGTGAATCGTTAGCGACTGGACCGAAATGATGTCACCACTCTTTAGAGGCAGGCGCGAAGAAACGCGTCCGCCATTGATGAGAGTACCATTCGAACTTCCAGCGTCGGTAATGTAGTAGATATCTTCTTCGAAATCGATTCGAAATTGTTTGCGACTTGCGGTTGCATCTTTAAGAACGATTGAGCAGTTTTCGTCGCGCCCAGCGATCCAGGATTTACCCTCAAGTCTTAGAACTTCATCTTGTTGATTTGGTCCAGAGATACGAAGGTAAGGAACCCCGATGAAAACTCCTGCGGAGGTAATTTCGTTGTCGCCCTGAAAATTTTCATCGAATTCTTGTGGCACCTCAGTCGGAATAATCGCGAGGGCTTTCGAGAACGTTTGCGGTTCTATTGCGGCTTCCTCTTTGTGTTGTGAATCTTCGAGAGCAATAAAATCATAAGGAGAAAGCTTAAACGCATCGTGTACCGTTAGCGTAAATCCTGTTGAGGGCTGTCCGTCTTTGGTTAAATTTCCAAATTTTGAAAGCACTTGCACATGCCAAGAATCATCAACAAATTGAATTTTAAAATGCTGACGAGAAATCCCCGGAAGATCATCGAGAACGATATCGCACGTCGGAGCACGACCAACGACATACTCGCGCCCTGGCCCTGGCTCTAGCATGAGCTCTCTAAATTCACTACCATGTTTTCGAATTTTTATCTTTAACATGTTAGTTACTCATCTCCCTTAACGTAAGTATCGCAAACGCGCTTCAACGAAATTGCCTCTTTGTAACGTAGATCACTTTCATTTCGAATTTCTATCAGTACCTTTTCAAGTGCGGCTGAACAACGTGGATACATCTGCTTCTCATGATATTGTTTTCCCAGCTCAAGTTGGGAAGCAATAAATTCTTCGCGCGAGCGAAAAGCATATTCACGGTATCTGCCCGCAAGTTTATGCGTGGGATCAATTGCGAGTGCTGTTTCAAATGAGCGAATGGCCCTTGAGTATTGGCGCTGACTGTAATCGCGAAAGCCTTCTAGATAGTGCTTATTCGCTTCAACGTACTTCGTATGTTCTTCTACTGAGCTGAATTTTTTGGTTCCGAAATATTCGGTGAAGAGTCCGAGAGAATCTTCGAAGTCTTTGGTCGCTGCTTGAAAATCTAGTTTTAAGAATTTTTCGCTTCCGTTCATGAGCTTCTTGTTGGCTTGTTCATAATGAGCTTTTGCATCGGCAGAATCAAGCTTCTTAACCGCGATATCTTCTGCGGACTGTGCTTCGGCTCTCTTGATTTCGGCATCAATTTTGTCTTGATTCCGAGTGGTCGCTTCAATTATTTTTGGGGCTGAAGAAGTTGATAAAAAGTACACAAGCCCACTTAAGAGAATTGTCGCGACAATATAGAATGTGACTTTGCTACTTCCACCTTGTTGTTTGCCCTTATTTGATGAGCGAGGTCGTCCCGGCACGCCAGGAGATCTCATCGGCAAATTTGGATTTACTACCTGCAAGTGTTGTCCTTGGGGATTTGCCTGAACCATTTCGGCTTTGAACAGAAAAGTCGTGTCGCCAAGTTCAATCGTATCTCCGTGTTTCAGTTCGACGGAGCTGACTTGGTGTGAATTGACGAGAGTCGTTTTCTTCGAGCTTAAGTCTTCGATGGATATACGGTCGTGGAGAACGTGAATGACGGCTTGTTGGCGACTACATTTTCCGTCTGGTAGAACGATATGGCATGAAGGATCCCGACCAATCAACACCTTCGGTGGAATAATCTGAAACGAAGCCCCGCGATCGGGACCATTCGTAATCGTCAGAGTCACTCTGACTTTTGTTGCCTGTAAATTTACCGCTGAAGAAGACATTACTTAATGACCCCCTTCAGTTTGATTTTTATGAATAGTGATAACGAAGTAAACGGGCTCTGCCACCGCGAAAACTGCACGGCCCGAAATGGTATGTTCGATTCCGTCAAAGGGAATTTGGCTGAGAGCCTTCTCGTCTGGTTGCGCTCTGAGGCTATGAATCAGCTGAATAATATTTTGTCTCAGCGCAGGATCTGAAAGTTCGGAAATGAGCAAGCCCGTCAAAACCAGGTTTGAGTTGATGAGTTTGTCGAAAGCCTCGTTGACCGAAATTATTTTCGAATCAACCGCAGAAATAGCCATTGCTGGATTATCAATGATCGAAATTAACTGCACGGCCTCATTGTGTCGCTGTTGAAAGTTAACCTGAACAGCTTCTGAACCTCCAGCGTTTGCCACACGAGTAAGGGTGCTCGACATATTAGATACGAGGCGATTTAAAATAGGGTATTTATAATCAGTTTGAACATTATCGTGACCATCTCTGAGCGCTTCATCAAGTTGTTCATTAAGCTGTAATATAGGATGCTCGATGATTCTCATAAGTAAGAAGTAAAGCAAGAATCCAAATATAAGAGAGATCGCAAAAGTCTCAACGAAGAGACTAAATGTCTGCTCGGTACGAATGCCAACGGCCGATAAGTCGTAGATCACGATGGCGTAAGCGATCGCCGTCTGTTCGCCTCGACCAGCGTCGTATGAAATAATAGGTGTGCTTGCTCCGATGAGCGAGTGTCCGAGAGAT
The DNA here is from genome assembly GCA_043746635.1 of Bdellovibrionales bacterium. Taxonomy (GTDB): domain Bacteria; phylum Bdellovibrionota; class Bdellovibrionia; order Bdellovibrionales; family JAMPXM01; genus JAYTQQ01. The sequence continues at coordinate 8,314 of JAYTQQ010000160.1, forward strand.
TTGTGAAATTCTTTTCCTTCGCGGCGAGCTTCCCTAAAGAAAGAATTCTCGGCATCTTGTTGTCGTAAATTAACGGGAGCAATGACGTGGCCATCCTTCGCCGAAATGATCGCAGCGACAGACACTCCATCCTCGATTTCGGCAGTTCGGGTGCTCACAGAAACTTCGAGATTGTCGATGACGGCTTGACGATTATTTTGGGCAAGACCACGAGCAATCGTGACCGCTCGTCTCGTGCTCTCAGCTTCAATGGTATGCGAAATCGTTGTCGTCATGGGAATCGTCGCGAGTGAGGTCACCATGAAAATAAACACGACAATAAAAATACCGATAACCCAGCGAAACTCGATCGACTGGGCAAATGTATAAACTCCCGGAAGCGCAACAGACTCAACATAATTTTCGAGAAGAGTTTTCAGATTTTGAAAGAAGTCTCCATTGTTTTGAGGCGCTGGCTGATGCTCTTCAGTATGAGCAAACTGATTTGCGCTCATATAAGGATTGAGTTGATCTTGCATCTGCGGTGCCGCACTTGAATTCCACGTTGGAATTTGAGGGGCATCGTATTCTGGACCTGGGCCGAGCGGAGGACGGTTTGCCTTTTGATGATGAGAGAGGAGTGCCACATCTGGAAGTTTCAAAATATCGATGAGGATATCTTTCAGCGCAATCTTATCACCGATATTCACGCGTTGATTTTGAATCTTCACGCCGTTTACAAAAGTACCGTTGCGTGAATTCAAATCACTTAAGATAATCTTGTCGTCAGTCAAAAAAACCTGGGCGTGTTCTTTCGAAACACCATTTGATTGAATTTTAATTTCGCACTGAGGAGCACGACCAATCGAATTCTTACCCATTTTTAGTGGGTAGATTTGACCAGCTTGTGCGCCGCTCAGAATTCTAATCGCCCACATATAGCTCGTCTCCAATATCGACCTTGTTTGCTTTCAATGTCCCAGCAGGAAGTTCAATGACTGAGCTTGCTCGCCAGACCATTGGAGAAAGTCTCCAAGGTTTCATATTTTCAAGGGTCCTCTGCACTTTCATATTCTTATCTACAAAGATGGTATCAATTGCGAAATTCATAAAACAGGTATGGACACATCGGGTATTATCGAAAAATATTGCCGACCCTGGTTGCATCGACTGATCAAACATCAAGCCTTTAAGCTTCGAAAAATAATTATCAGCAAATCGCAGGGACGCTGCAATCTGAGAGTCTGATTTTGATCTGTTCAAAAGCTTCTTCATTTGGTTACTTTCCAAACATCATATTGAGTGCTACCGGTGCAAAAACCATGATGAACACTGCCGGCATAATAAAAATAATCATAGGGATCAAAATCGCTTGCGAAGCTCTCGCTCCTGCTTTCTCTGCACGGACGAATCTCTCCATGCGCATCTGAATCGATTGTTCTTTCAAAACCTTCACGACACTCGCTCCGGTACTTTCTGAATCTACTATGACATTCACCAGAGAATTTACTTCGTTGAGATCAATTCGCTTAGCGAACGATTTCAATGCATCGATACGCGAACTTCCGATCGCGATATCTTCGAGAACGCGACTAAACTCCATTGCGAGAACGCTATCGTCGGAAGACTTCTCGACGATTTTTTTCATTGCGCCTTGAAGATCGAGTCCTGCTTCTGCGGCGAGTGACATGAGATCGACAAAGAAGGGAAGATCCATCAAGATCGAGCGTTGGCGCACGGTACGTTGCGCGTTCGCATGCATTCTCGGAACATAAAATCCAAAAGGAATAATCGCGAAAATAATAAAATACGAATATCCAAGTTGGAGCGAGAAATTAAGTAGCGCACACAGCACCGGAAACATAATTCCCCAAAGAATTTGGAGAGCGATAAATTCATCAACGTTTAATTCTGCCGCTAGACCCGAAGTTGAAATCAACTGTTCAATTTTTTTACGATAGTTTACGTTTTTGTATCGCATAGCGTGCGACAAAGTAAATTGGTGAGCTAGCTGTCTCGAGAATTCGATGATTTGTGATTTTGATTTTACCGGTGCGCTTGCGGATGCCCATTGCAACGATTTCTGTTCTTCGTTTTTTGCGAAGAGCGCAGATAGGATTCGGTAGACTGCAAAGCCGAATACCAAAATTCCGACGTAGAGTTTGATATTGCTTCCCATGAATGGCCTTTCTGTGGTGTAACTAAATCTATGCACACGCTGATTTTAGCTTCCGGGTCTCCACGCAGAAGAGAGCTCCTCGAAAGAGCGGGCTTTTTATTTTCAGTACACTCTATTCAAATATCGGAAATTCCGAACAAAAACCTAAGCTTGCCGAAGCAAATTGAGGATCTCGCGAAGCAAAAAGCCTATGCTTTAGTCGAGTCGGATATGTATCCGAAGTTGCACACTAATTTGGTGCTATCCGGAGACACGCTCGTGGTCTTGGATGGCGAAGTTCTAGGCAAGCCGCTAGACCTTGATCAGTCGAGAGAGTTTTTGGAGAAACTTTCAGGACGAAAGCATAGCGTGATCACGGCGATTTGTTTTTTAGAGCCATCACAAAAACGTGAAGTTGTGGCTCATGAAGAATCGTTTGTTCATTTTCGGAAGCTCACTGAACAACAAATTTCTAGTTATGTTGCGAGTGGTGATGGTCTTGATAAAGCAGGCGCTTATGGGATCCAAACTCTCGCCGAGGGATTCATCGAAAAAATCGAAGGCAACATTGACAACGTCATGGGACTTTCAGTTTCACTGGTTGAAAAAATTCTAAAAGAAAATAACTGGCATGTCGATCGCCGAAAATCTTAATAAACTGAAACGCCAGATCTCTGAAGCTTGCGTGAAGGCGGGTCGCTCTGCGCAGTCGTGTTCACTCATCGCGGTTTCAAAAACAAAACCTGTTGCGCAAATTTTAGAAGCGGTGAACGCGGGTCAAAATGAATTTGGTGAAAATTACGCTCAAGAGGCCTTGGTGAAAATTTCAGATGCTTTTTTAATCGCAAAACCTTTGCTGTGGCATTTTATCGGGAATCTGCAAAGCAATAAGGCCCATCAAGTTGTTGCTCATTTTTCTCTTATTCATTCGGTCGATCGACTATCAATTGCTCAAGCTATTTCTAAAGAAGCTCAGAAAAAAAATCTCGTACAAAATATTTTAATGCAAATAAATGTTGGCGATGAAGAATCGAAATCTGGAATCAGTATCGTCGACGCGCCGAAACTTTTAGAACAAATTCTTGAGCTCAAAAATATACGCCTTTGTGGTTTGATGGGTTTACCTCCGCTGGTCGAGGATATTTTTGAGCAGCGTTCTTACTTTCGAATTTTGCGAGAATTCATGAAGAATCACTCTGAAAAATTATCTGATAGCCAAAAATCAGATTTTAAGATCTTATCTATGGGGACGACTCATGATTTTGAGTCAGCCATTTTTGAAGGAGCAACTCACGTTCGAATCGGCACAGCCATATTTGGAGCAAGGGAAGTTCAGTGACCAAAAATAGAAAAATCGGATTTATCGGCCTCGGCAACCTCGGCCAGGCCATCGTCAAAGCATTGATTGAAAGTAAAACCTACGAAGCTTCGCAAATTTTCGCGACTAACCGCTCTGCCGGAAAATTAGCAAAAATGAAAGAGCAGTTCGGTATCAACGGATGCAACACGAACGAAGAGCTCGTTGAAAAATGCGATACGATTGTTTTAGCAGTGAAGCCTCAAGACCTCGTGCAGGTGCTTGAGCCAATTGCTTCCTTTTTTTCTCGCGAACATCTCGTTGTCTCTCTTGCGGCAGGGTTTTCGATCAAAACTTTGCAAAAACTTTTACCTGAAGTTGCCGGAATCGTCAGGGTAATGCCTAACACTCCTGCAACGATTCGCAAAGCAGTCGTCGGTTACTGTTTGGGACCAAAGGCTTCAGCATACGAAGCGCAGGTCACCGAAATTTTTCAACCACTTGGGCTTCTCGTTCCAGTTCCTGAGGGAGAATCTTTTGAAGCCCTAACGGTTTCATGCGGAAGCGGTACCGGCTTCGTTCTCGAGTTCATGGAGTACTGGCAAGAATGGCTTGAAGAACATAATTTTGAACCGAAGCTCGCACGCGAAATGGTCGTGCAAACTTTTTTAGGAGCCGAGATGCTTGCCGAAAAAACTCCTGAAACTTCTCTCGTCGATCTTCAAGACAAGGTGGTTTCAAAAAAAGGTGTCACCTTTGCGGGCCTTCAATCCATGCGTGAACTCGAAATCGAACGGGCTTTAAGATACAGCTTTGAGAAGGCAGTTCTAAAAGATCAAGAAATTGCACGGACAACGGAACAGCAATAAAGCAGTCAGGCTCGCGATCCAGTGTTAGCGGTCGTGCTCTCATTTCTCTACACAGAAATCATTGGGAAAATCTATTTTCGTCGCAAATTTTAGTTCCTAGCCCTTGGTCTAGAAAATGAATCCATTCTTCTAAGCCAGTAAAAAGTCGGTTAGCCTAAAGACTGAGGTACCTCGTACCTTCAAAATTCAGGAGGAATAATGAGAATCGCGCCAATCGATATTGCCCACAAAAACTTTTCTAAGAAATTCATGGGCTTTGACTCAGAAGAAGTGATCGAATTTTTGCGAGAGATGGCCGACCAAATGGAAGAACTCATCCGCGACCGTAACTCGCTCAAAGAAACACTCAGAGAAAAAGAACTTAATATTTTAGAGTACCGTGAGCGCGATGAAACTCTCAAAACAACGATCACAACCGCAACTCGCATGGCAGAGCAAATTCGCGTCGATGCTGAACGTGAAGCAAAACTCATCATGCATGATGCAAATCAAAAAGCCGAAATGATCGTGAAAGACGCTCGCGATTCACTCAAGCGGATCTATCAAGAAGTGGGCGAAATGAAACGCGCACGCATTCAGTTTGAAGCTAATTTGCGTTCAATCGCTCAAGCTCATTTGGCGATGCTCGATCAGAGTCACCAGATTATGCCAGACTATCAAAATCAAAATATGAATTGGGGCATGGGCCAACAGCCACAACAACCTATGCAGCAGCCTATGCAACAACCCATGCAGCAGCAGGCTCAATCCGTTCAGCAAATGCCGCTTCAAAATAACCAAAGCGTCGCGGCTCAACACGCTCAACAGATGGCTCAGCAAAAAGCGAATCAGCAACAACAACAGCAGGGCACTTATAATTTTGGAGCGCAGACCACAGGTCAGACCATCAGCACGGGCTATCCTGTGAACGGCATGCCTCAGAAACCTCAAGGTAATTTGGCAGCAGCGACAAATCCTGCGGGAAAAGTGAATCCGAATCGCCCGACAACGGGTCTTTAATCTCTTTTTTAAAAAAACTTTCGGCCGTTAAAAGCCGAGAGCACCCGAATTAAAAAGTTTCAGCGAACATATTTTTCATAGCATTGACGGCTCTGCGATCTGCTTTCTCGTTGTAAGCAGCACCTTTTGAATTATCGTTGCCGGCTGCTTTTTCGGTGAAGCTATGAACGGCTCCGCCAAATTTAACCAGCTGCCAATCGACTTTTGAATCTCGCATTTCTTTTTCGAACGCCATCAAATCTTTTGGTTTCTCGAACGGATCATCACCGCCGTGAAGAGCTAATATTTTTGCTTTGATGTTTTTGCCGTCAGCAGGAGTTGGGCTATCAAGCCCTCCGTGAAAGCTCACCACGGCCAAAAGCGGAGCCCCACTTCGAGCAAGTTCAATCACCGAAGTGCCGCCGAAGCAGTAACCAATGGCTGCTAACTTCGAAGTGTTGACCATTTTATTTTCTTGCAACATTTTGAGACCCGCGTTCATACGTGCACGCAAAGTCTTGCGATCCGTTTTCATCGCGGTTGCGAGTTTGCCAGCTTCAGCTTGATCTTTTGGGTGAACATCTTTGCCGTAAGGATCAGCTTCGAAAGCAACGTAACCCATTTCGGCAATCATGTCGGCTTTACGATCGGTTTCGTCTGTGAGGCCCATCCAGTTAGGAGCAATTAAAACTCCAGGGCGCTTTTCTGTTTGAGAGTCGTCGTAAACCAAGACTCCTTCGAGTTTCGTTGAGCCTTCTTTGTATTCGATTTTCTTGTGAACGATTTTCGCTTGGGCCGCCGAAGCCACGACGACGGTGACGACCGCAGCGCTAAGACCTTTGACTAAAGACATATGGCATCTCCTTGGTGTTTTGTTTTCTTAATTAAATCAGAATCAAACCACAGACCAATCGTTCAAGCGTGAATTTCTGTACCAATTCTTTTGGCGAGAAGAAAAAGCATAAATGCCGCAACGAACGCGAGTCCCGATGCAAAAAGAAAAGGCGAATTTTTTGCGAATTGTTCATAAAAAATTCCACCGATGATGGGGCCAAGAATACGTCCGAGTGAGGCGAGTGAATTCGTTACACCCATAACGAGACCTTGTTCATCAGAAGAGGTCAGTTGACTGATCAAGCCTAAATTGGGGGGACGCATGAGTCCGTTACCAACAGCTAAGATTGTCATCACGATTCCCATGAAGAATATGGTTTGGCTGAAAGCAATTCCTGCGAGTGATATGGCGAAGAGAACGAGTCCGATCATGAGAGTTCTGGTTTCGCCTAGGCGTGGCATCCATTTGCGAACAAAATATCCTTGAGTCAAAACCATCAAAACACCGACGTACGCGAACCCGTAGCTGGCTTTTTCCATGCCCCAGCCAAAATGATCGTACATATATGGAAATAGCATCGACTCCATTTGGGCCATCGCGAGTCCGCTTAAGAAAAATATAATCATGAGTTGGCCAGAGAGTGGTCTCAATAACTCCTGAAATATTCTGCGAAACCGATTCGTACGGAGTGTGGGTTCATTTTCTGAAGCGGCGTGGAGAGTGTTTCGACTCTCTGGAAGTTTGAAGTAAGCAAAAATAAAATTTCCGAGGCAAAGTGCCGCAGCTCCTAGAGAAGAAAAACTTTTGCCGAAGGGAGGCGCTTGGCCAATATGTTCGCCGACGATTGAAAGAAGGCCTCCCATCAACGGACCAAAAATAAAACCGAGGCCGAACGCCGCTCCTAGGAGTCCCATTCCTTTTGAGCGATTTTCCTTTGTCGTTACGTCGGCGATGTAAGCGTGAGTTGTCGAGATGTTGCCACCAAAAATACCTGCGAGCGCGCGAGCAACAAAAAGAAAACTCAGCGTCGTCGCAAAGGCGAACATCAAATAAGACAGTAATCCGCCGAGGAGACAAATCAAAATCACTGGACGCCGGCCTATTCGGTCACTCATCGAACCCCAAAAAGGAGAAAACAAAAATTGCGTGAGCGAATAGATGGCCATCAGCCAGCCAATTTCGACGGCAGACGCGTGAAACTGACGAGCCAAATACGGACTCAAAGGAATAATGATCCCGAAGCCAATGAGATCAATAAAAACCGTAATGAAGATAATTACGAGAGGAGACTTTTTCTGTTTCACTGTTTTGCACCACAGCTTTCGATGAAGAATTAATGACAACAGATCATAGGACCTTTAAATTGTAAAGATGATCAAAAAGATTCTCATTTGCGCTGTGTTCATATTCGTTAAGCAAGCTTCTGCAGCTCCCATTAACGAAGTGCCTCCTGGGCAATGGCGCGCTGATTTCTGGCGTTTTAGTTTTTTGACTGATTACTTTACGACCAACGCAAACTTATCTTCGAGTGGAATTAAAACATTCAATTCACTTCCGGCGGGGAACAAACTTCAAGTATACGAACTTCGCCCGAAACTGCGATACAACTTAACGAATCGCGCATCTTTCTACGTCGGAGGCGGAGTTGTCGACGTCAGCGCCACAACGGCAAGTATTGGCAGAACCAACTCAAACGTCACCGAAACTTTTGCAGGCATGGATTATATTTTGGCGGGACAATATTCAAGACTCGTCGGAGAAATTGAAGGATCTTATTCGACCTCTCGCTACAGCATTACCGATACCAATGCGCTTCTCAGCGATGGCGCTGATTTCGTTCGTGCTCAACTTTATTTTTTTCGTCCTACATCATTCGGAAATCCATTTTTTCATTTCGGCGTTCAGTATCGAGATCAAGGTTATTCTCAGCTCGGCCTTTATGGGGTAGGTTACGAAAAGCCAATCGGACAAAGTTTTTTAATTGGTCTAGGCGCCGAGGGCGAATTTAGTTTTATTTCAGATCAAAACACACAACTTTACCGAACGAACTTAACCGACGCAACCATGGGCGGAAGTCATTATTTCGGTGCTTATAATCCTTCTTTTACTGAGGGACGACTCTGGGCCGGCTACAAACCTGAACCAGGCTGGCAGATGAAATTGGGATATGCTCAAACTTTTCTCGGAACGAATGCAGCTTACGGTCAGAGCGTTTTTTTAACCTTCTCGATTAATTTTGATCCTCGTGCAGATGCTGAAGGCTTTGCAAGATTTCGTCAGAGCAAATCGTCGGCGCGTAAAAAAGGTCAAAAAGATATCAACGATTTCGAGCCTGAACCGCAAAATATCAATCCCGATCTTTTCAAAGATGAACAGCGTTTCGAGCCACTCGAATAGAATCCTCTGAAAAAATCCTTTGAAAAATCCTTGAATAGGCCGAAAATTGCAAGTTTGTCTCGCTCGCAGTCACCCATGTGCCGCGTACTCCATTTTAAGACCGGATGAACTGGCATTCCTTTCGCTATGACCTAACGAACGACCACTCAGCTAAAAAACGGACTATATATGAAATATAAAATCAGCTCAGCCGCATTTCTCTTTTTGGGAACCCTCGTGGTCACTTTGTTTCTTCAAGTTTCTCCTTCGCGATCGAGCGCCAATTTAAACGGTGCCGATCAAGCTCTTCCTAACGCAGAGCTCGAGATAGAAGCGGTCGACCAAGTTCAGGAAATTAACGAACACAACTTCAAAAACTTCGATATCCCGACGAGCACTGAAGAATAACCTTACGAAACACTAGTTGTTTCTGATCCTCCAGAAGTGATAGTCTATCACCGACCACGGGAGATCTATCATGAGCGAAACAGAGAATAATTCAAATCCATTAAGTGATCGATACGCGCCGACCGAAGTCGAGACCCGCATTTATCAGTGGTGGGAAACGCAAGGTTATTTTAAAGGTGTCGATCAATCGACGAAACCTCCATACAGTATTATTCTGCCTCCGCCGAACGTCACGGGACATCTTCATTTAGGGCATGCACTTGATCACACGATTCAAGATGTGTTGATTCGCTTTAAAAGAATGATGGGTTTTAATGCCGTTTGGATTCCGGGAACGGATCACGCTGGTATCGCGACTCAGTCAGTGGTTGAACGCGAACTTAAAAAAGAAAATATCAATCGCAAAGAAATTGGACGCGAAAAATTTCTCGAAAAAGTCTGGGACTGGAAACGCCAATACGGCACTCGCATCTACGATCAAATGAAACGTCTCGGTGATTCGTGCGATTGGGATCGTCAGGTTTTTACACTAGATGAAAGTGTCAGCCGCTCGGTTCGAAAAGTTTTCGTTGATCTCCACAAGCGCGGACTCATTTACAAGGGTACCCGTTTGATCAATTGGTCGTGGCCTCTTGAAACGGCGATCAGCGATCTCGAAGTTGAACACAAAGAGACCAAAGGTACTCTCTTCAATATCGATTACCCGATCGAGAATAGCGATGAAGTCTTAACCGTTGCGACGACTCGCCCAGAAACAATGCTCGGTGATACCGCAGTGGCGGTTCATCCTCAGGATGAGAGATATAAAAAATATATCGGTAAGCACGTTGTCTTGCCACTGACCGATCGTAAAATTCCGATCATAGCTGACGACTACGTCGATAAAGAATTTGGTACCGGAGTAGTGAAGATCACTCCAGCACACGATTTTAACGATTACAACGTGGGTGTCAGACATAAACTCGCGATGATTAATCTCATCAACAAAAACGGAACGATGAATGAGAACGCTGGTAAATACCAAGGCCTTAAGATTCAGGAAGCCCGTAAGCAAATCGTTATTGATCTCAAAGAAATCGGACGTCTATCAAAAGAAGAAGTTTATAAACATTCAGTCGGTTACTGTTCTCGTTCGGGCGCAGTGGTTGAGCCTTTCTTGAGTGAGCAATGGTTCGTTCGTGTCGCCGGTCTTGCCTCAGCCGCTATTTCGGTTGTTGAATCCGGCACCATTCAGTTCGAGCCAGAATCATGGATGAAAACTTATCTGCACTGGATGAGCAACATAGAAGACTGGTGTATCTCTCGTCAGTTATGGTGGGGTCACCGTATTCCCGCTTGGACTTGCGAGAATCAACATTTAACGGTGACCGAAACGGCTCCGACGAAATGTGCCCATTGCAACAGTATCAAACTTTCGCAAGACGAAGACGTACTCGACACTTGGTTTAGTTCGGCTCTTTGGCCTTTCAGCACCATGGGATGGCCACAAGATACCGAAACGCAAAAAACTTTTTACCCGACGAATGTTCTCGTTACGGGCCACGATATTATTTTCTTCTGGGTTGCCCGCATGATCATGATGGGACTCGAATTTAAGAAAGATGTTCCGTTCAGAAAAGTCTACGTTCACGGTTTGATCCGCGATGCCGAAGGCAAAAAGATGTCGAAGTCTTCGGGCAATTCGCTCGATCCGGTTGAGCTCATTAACGAGTACGGTGCCGATGCTCTCAGATTTACGTTGATGGCTCAAATTGCCGGCGGTCGCGATCTTAAATTTTCAGAGTCACGTCTCGAAGGCTACCGCAACTTCATGAACAAAATTTGGAATGCGACTCGATTTTCTTTGACGGCTCTTGCTGATTTTAAAGTGCCGGCAGAGAGAGTGAAGGCACTGCCGAACGCGATTGATCTGTCGATCCCTGATAAATGGATTATCTTTCGCCAGTCTCAAGTTGCAAAAGTTGTTGAAGAAGCTCTCGACGAGTATCGTTTTTCAGATGCGGCCAATGCGCTCTATGCCTTCGTGTGGAATGATTTCTGCGACTGGTACCTTGAACTTGTAAAACCAATTATTTACGGTGAACCATCAAGCGAGCGAACGGCAACCCAACTGGTTCTTGCACAAACTCTCAACCGGATCATGAGATTCTTGCATCCGTTTACTCCCTTCATCACTGAAGAGCTCTATCATAAATTGCCGATTCGTGGTGATGCGCTCATCATTGATCAATATCCGACGTTGAGAAATGATAAAGCTTGGTACTCGGTTGGTAACAAAGAATCCGCTTTCGAAATGGAACTCGTAAAAGAAGTCATCACCGCCATCCGAAATATTCGTGGCGAAAATGGAATCAAACCAGGTGTTCAGTTGAAGGTTCGTTTGGCTCCGCTTGATGACCGAGTTCAAAAAATCCTCGGCGAAAATAAAGTTGTGATCATGCGACTTGCTCGCCTCAGTGATTGCGAAATAGCGGTCGGTGGTAATTTACAAAAATGTGCGCTAACGCCGGTGCGACTGTCAGACGCCGGAGTCGACGTCATTGTGCCGCTTGAGGCTGTTGTCGATATCGAAGAAGAAGTAAAACGGATTAACAAATCTGTTGAGAAAATTCAAAAAGATATTGCGATGCTAAACGCTAAGCTCAACAACGAAAACTATGTGAAAAATGCACCCGAAGACATAGTAGCTGCTGATAAAGTTTTAGTTGCGCAGTTCACTGCCCAAGTCGTCAAACTTCAAGATTCACTGAGCCGGCTAGCCTAAAAGCTGCCGGATCCTGGCTCACTGGCTAAAAGCTCTTCAGTGGCAATTCAGGCGAGACCTAAAATCTCAATAAATTCGGTGGTTTAATTTGGTACCACGTTTGCTTTATAATCTCTCGAATGAACCATCCCGAAAATCTCTCTTTCTTTAATCGTTTCTCGCCCTTCTACCTCTTCGCGATTCTATTTTTCGCGTTTAGCATTTCGCAGAATATTGAGGCCCGTGACATCAACACCTGCGATAGTTTATTCCTAACCGAGAGCAACGCCATGAAAGGGCATTTCGTTGCGGTTCCTGGCGGAATCTCGCACGGAACCATCCACAATCAAAAAAGCGGAGAAGATTGTTGGGCTCACGCTTTTACGGGCGTCATCGAAGATGTTTACCGAAAAAATCATGGTAAAAATATCAATCTGTCTCCAGAGTACGATCTCTTTTGGCATGTGTATCTTCAGGTGAAACAGCACTCACAAAAATTTTATTCGCTTCGCAAAGACACAGAATCAAAGCCGTTGACCGAAAAAGAAAAGAAAGACCAGGAAGTTATCGATAAAGCTTACGGACTTTCGAAATCACGAAAGGTCGACGTCAATCAAGGTTTTCAAATCGATATCGGCGCGACGGGCGCGGAAGCCATCGCGAAAGTTAATTTCTCTGGTGTCGTACCGAGAGCCCGCTTTGATCAGCGTATTTCAACGGATGATCTCGAACAAAAGTTAGAAAGAGGGCTTGGTCATTTCGTCGGAAATTATCTGATGAAGTCAGGAAATTTAGAGAAGTACGCAGCAAAGTTTAACGATAAAGACGGCGTGAACACGGCACTCTTCAATGACCTTGTCGAATCGCTTATGAAACACGAACATTTTCTGACCGAAATTCCCTTAAGACCCGATGATGAATTTGTTTACAATAATCGAAAATCGACTCCAAGAAAATTTTTGACTGAAGTCATGCAATTTAAATCCGAAGATTACGAAGCGATTCTGACGACTCCAAAAACTCAAACGCTTGCGCTTGAAGCGGTTGCTGATTCGATTCGAAACTACGAACTACCCGTCGCTATCGGCATCAACGTATTTGGAACCGACGACCAGTGGAGTGATCAAGTCAACGCCGGTCTATTTTCGCTTAAGCTCTGTAAAGGCTGTAAGCTCATTACGGGTGGGCACGAAATCATCGTCGTGAATTATCTTTTCAAAGAAAAGATCAATCGACCTACGGCTCTTATCGTTCAAAATTCATACGGCCGTTTAGGAAATCGCGATATTAATGGCGATATCGCGAAGTCTCCGACAGAGGCTGGGTTTTATATTATCACCCTTGATTATCTCAACAATGCAGAAGCAGACACTGCTTGGGATATGCTTCTGGCAAAGAGCACCCTCAAGGGCAATTTGAAATACAAAGATCTCATTCCTGAATAGAACTATTTGAGTAATCCAATTTCGCGAAGACGTTGCATTAAAAAGTCTTGCGAAGTGATGTCTGGATATTTTGCTCCGGCACCTTTGCAAGAGGGCAAACAGCTCAGCATCGCATCTGGATTGGGGTGGATAAAGAAAGGCATTGAATAGCGATCCGTTTTGGAATCGACCGGATTCACCACTCGGTGAGTCGTCGAAGGAATTACGTCATTCGTTAAACGAGCGAGCATATCACCAGCGTCGACAATCAAAGAGTTTGGATCTGATTCAATATCAAGCCAAGTACCATCGTGATCTTTCAGCTGCAGCCCGCTCGCCGTTGCGCTCACTAAAATAGTTATGAAATTAATGTCTTCATGAGCTGCAGCACGAATACTTCTTGGATCTGCTCCTTCAGGAATGGGCGGGTAATGAAGTAAACGTAAGATCGAATTTCCGTCGCTGGCCATTGAACTTAAAAATCCTTTTGGGACATCAAGCGGAGCCGCGAGAGTTTCAAGTAAGGTCCGACCTGTTTGATCGAGAGCTTTATAAATTTTCGTAAAGACTTCTTTGAATTCTTTTACTTCGGCGGGCCAAATATTTTCAAAATAATATTGCTCGTAACGATGACCCTTGGTGATTTCGCGACCAACATGCCAAAATTCTTTTAAATCAGAGATCGGATTATTCTTTGCGTGCTCAGTCCCAAAAGGAGTGTAGCCACGTTGAAAACCATTATTGAAAAGTGCGTATTTATTTTTTGTGTCGACCGGTAAAGCGAAAAGCTCTTGCATGAGTTCGTAAGCTTTTTTCAAAAGGCTGACTTCGACATTGTGATCTTTTAAAACGATGAAGCCGTAATCTTTGAGTCCGAGAAAAAACTGATCTATAAAACGAGCGCGCTCGGTGAGACCGCCATGCAAATAGGTACCCAGACTTAGTTCAGGGACTTTGCGCGAAGAATTCATTGGCATTGACTTAGCGGTATTTAGAGCTGTTTCCATAAATCTCCCTCAAGACTAGGTTTTAAGCATCTACATTTTTACTGGACGCACTGACCTTTAATCAAGCGATTTTATTTCTTGAAATCCGGAATGAGGTCGGTAACGACAGCGACTCCGTCACGCATTTGAAAAACAACATTAAAGTCTTCAAGGCAAAATCCATATTCGCTCATGTAAGGGTCTGGATTCTCTACTGTTCCCTTATAGAAGTTGGGCCTTGGATCAAGCTCCAGAGTTTGCTGAATGAGACTCTTCAATTCAACTTGTGAATGATACTTTGATTTTTTTGCATAGATCTCAATTTTTGAAAGAACCCGGACTTCAAATTCGACAGAAAGGCGCTCGATAGGCTTCGCCGTGAGCCAGCCTTCAGTTGCAGCGGCTATAGCGTCGAAGCTAGGTAAGTAAGGCTTCAGATCAAGGATTGGAGTGCCTTCGATGAAATCGACTCCACCGACGAGAAGTTCACTGCCTTTGATTTCAAGAGTTTGAACCGCCGACAGTCCGATAGGATTTGGCCGATGCGGTGAGCGTGAAGCGAAGACACCGATTTTTTCTCCACCGAGGCGTGGAGGATGAATTTTATTTTTGATCGTCTTATTGGTGTTTTGGTGAAATACGAAGACGACCCATAAATGCGAAAAGCCCTCAAGACCCTCGAGGGCTCCGCGAAACTCGTCGTGAATGATGAGTCTCGCACGAGCCAAAGGCACGAGGCCTGGCTGGCGAGGAGTTCCGAATCGCTCTTTAAAACATGATTCGACAAACCCGATACTTCTAAATTGGTACGAGTTTGTCTTCAAAATTACTGACCATCTAAATCGGCATCAGCCGGCTTTTCAGAAATATCTTTAAAGTCGATCGTAATTCTTTGATCTTGCGGAGTAAAAGAATAAATTTGTGCGCTTTTATCACGCTGACACCAGCCGACGCCTGAATCGCAATACATCGCAGAACCTTCTGGAGCCTTGCCGGAAATCATCGCTGGCTGTGAACCAAAGCTTACCTTTGGAGAAGTTTGGGCCCTCGCAATTTGAACCGAAATGAGCGCGAAACTCAGAGATAACAATTGAATTTTCATATCGTTCACCTTTTTTGTCAGAGACAAAAATTGTTTCGTCTCAGTAAGTTTTATCATCCAAAAATGACTGATGAGCTTTTGGATGTGATGACTTAAGGCTTAGCAAGGGAGATACCAGCAGAGCGCTACCACCACGCAGAGTAAATGTAATAATTATAATTGTAGTAAGACGGATAATAGAAAGTCGGCTGGTAATACCAGTAAGAATAATTCGAATAATAGGTTGGAAGATAATTATAGCCGCCGTAGTTCACGCCATAATTCGGGTAGTAGTAATGATTATAATTGTATCCACCGTTTCCATAATAGTTTGGATAGTTGCAGTAGCCGCAACCGTAGTTGCCGCCGCGATAGTAATCCGCAGTGAGCTGAACCGTTTGTTGCTGCCCAGAAGCTACAAAATCTTTCGGCTGTTGAACAAAGTAAGAGCCCTGTTGAGCTGTCGGGTAGCCTTGACTCCCAGAGATGACTTGAGCGCTATTTACCGACTGCCAATTTTGCTGATTCGTCGCGAACTGTGAAAAGTTTTGCTGAGAAGGGACCATATCGAGATTCACGTATTCAGCAATCGCTGGGTTTTGTTGATTCACCCTAACGACAACTACTTTTGAAGTTGCGGGACCCGTTTGTTGTTGTTGGCCGTATTGGTTACCCATGGTGCTTTCAGGGCTATGGTTACAAGCGGTCAGTAGTTGCACGATAAGTACGACGGCAAATATGAGAGACACTTTTTTCACGGTCAAATCCTCTACTCGGAGAAAACGTTTATTTGAGTGAGGAATTAATCCAGAATATTTTATGAAGCAAAGAAATTTTCGAGGCGTGTTTTTTTTACCTATTCGACCGTTACTGATTTAGCGAGGTTCCTTGGTTGGTCGACATCATACTCGAGTGCCCGCGCCACATGATAAGCCAAAAGCTGGAGCGGAATCACCTCAAGGAGAGGGTTTACGAACCAATCCGCTTCAGGAAGAGAGAGATAGTATTCACTCAAGTCTTTGAGCTCTCGGCAATCTCCTGTGCCGATCGAGATGATCTTGCCACCACGAGCTTTTGCTTCTTGAAGGTTGCTCAGGGTCTTTTCGAAATGCTTATCCCTCGGGGCCACCATCACAATCAGCATACGCTCATCGATCAAGGCAAGCGGGCCATGCTTCATTTCGCCGGCTGCATATCCCTCGGCGTGCATATATGCGAGTTCTTTGAGTTTTAGAGCCCCTTCCATCGCGAGGGGGTAGCTGATCCCTCGTCCCATGTAGAGAAGTCCCTTGAACGATTTGAAAGTCTTCGCCGCTTCAGCGAAGAACTTATCGTAGGAGAGCACGGCCTCCATTTGGGAGGGGGCCGCGAGGAGCGCGTGGAGATTATGTTTTTCTTGATGCTCGGTCAATTGGTCGCGAGACTTTGCAATCTGCAATGCAAGTAAATTAAAGACGGCGAGAGTCGCGACGAAAGCTTTGGTGCTAGCGACCCCAACTTCGGTGCCGGCGTTCAAGTACAAGTGGCCTTGAGCCTCACGGTCGATGCTCGAGTGCTGAACGTTCGTGATGCTGAGGGTGATCGCCCCGCACTGTTTTGCGAGTCTTAAAGCCGCGAGGGTGTCGGCGGTTTCGCCACTTTGGGAGACGACTACCACCATCGAATTTTTAGGAATAACGGGATCACGGTAGCGAAATTCACTCGCGATGTCGACTTCGACCGGGAGCTTCGCAAAATTCTCGATGAGGTATTCGCCCACTTGCCCGGCGTAAAAGCTCGTGCCGCATGCGATGATGAAAACGCGCTCGATATCTTTAAAAACTTGTTGAGTCTTAGCATTATCTTTTTTGGAGTCGAGCTTCGGGAGTTGTTCGTAATTATCGGCAGAGAAGCCGAGGCCCGTGAGTTGCACCTGCATTTTATCGAGATCAATGTGGGGAGCGAGGGCGCTCGCAACCGCGCGGGGCTCTTCGAAGATCTCTTTGAGCATGAATGTGTCGTAGCCCGCTTTTTCAATAACTTTCGCGTTCCACTCGATGAGGTGAGGTCTACGCGTAACGGGTTTGAAGTCAGCGTCAAATACTTTAAACTGAGTGCCACGCACCTCAACAGTCTCGAAGTCTTCGAGGTACATAATATTTTTTGTGTATTCAACGATTGCTTGAACATCGCTTGCGATCACCACTTCTTTTGGACTTACGCCCAAAATCAAAGGAGGACCATTTTTAAAAGCAACGAGAGTATCTGGTTGGTTTTTGCAGACGACGACGATCGAGTAAGCGCCACGAAGCTTTGGTAAAATATTATGCACTGAAGTGAGAAGGTTTTGAGTTTTTGCGATATCACGCGCGATCAAATGCGCGACCAGTTCAGAGTCGGTGTCAGACGAAAACTTGACTCCCTCTTTCGCTAGCTTTTCTTTAATCTCTTGGTAATTTTCGATGATTCCGTTGTGAACGAGACTCACGCCATCAACCGAATGGGGATGGGCATTGCGTTCGCTCGGAACTCCGTGAGTGGCCCAGCGTGTGTGACCAATGCCGATGTGGCCATCGAACGTTTCGTGTTCGAGTTTCTTTTGGAGTTCAGAAAGTTTTCCGGAGGCTCTGACAACTTTGAAATTACCGTGATCGAGAATTGCCACTCCGGCAGAATCGTATCCACGATATTCTAATTTTTTGAGTCCGTTGATGATGACATCTTTTGGGTTATGAGGACCCCAGTAACCTACGATTCCACACATTTTTGCCTCTATTTAACATCAGGATCTGGAAGCTCATCATCTTTTTTCATGAAGCGAGGAGCAATGCCGACTTTGTTTTCTTGGCGCGCCCGCGCGATCGCGAGCGACTTCTCGGGAACATCCTTTGTGATGGTCGAACCACTTGCGATCAAAGAGTCGTTGCCGATTTCGACGGGTGCCACAAACTGGGTATCGCTACCGACAAAAACACGATCGCCAATTTTAGTTCGATATTTCTTTTTATCGGCGGCGTAATTACAAGTAATGGTGCCGCAGCCGATGTTCACGTCTTCGCCGATACTCGCATCGCCAAGGTATGAAAGGTGACCGGCTTTTGAGCGTGCTCCGAATTTTGTTTTCTTAAGTTCAACGAAATTTCCGATGTGGGCTTCGACGCCAATTTCAGAGCCTGGTCTAAGATGGGCGTAGGGCCCGATCGACGCACGAGCCGAAACAATGGCCTGCTCCATATAGGTGCCGGCCTTAATGTGAACGCCATCGTCGATACGCGTGTGGGCGATATAACAATTCGGTTCGAGAACGCAGTAAGCCCCGATTTGGGTACGGCCTCTCAGGTAAACTCCTGGATAGAGCACGCTGCCGGGACCAACGAAACATTCTTCTTCGACGTAAGTCGTTTTTGGGTCGATAAACAAAACGCCCTCGGCCATAAGCTCTTCGCGTTTACGTTTAAACAAAACTCCCGTTGCGGTTGCGAGTTCGAGTTGGTTGTTCACGCCAAATGCGACGTGTGGCTTTGTTTTGATCGCTACGATCTTCTCGCCCTCATTCTTACAAACTTCAATCAGGTCGGTGAGATAAAATTCTTGTTTTGAGTTTTGATTTTTGATTTTCGGTAAATATTCGGTGAGAACTTCAGACTTAGTAACGTAGATGCCGCTGTTAACCTCGCGAATTTTGAGAGTATCTCCGCCGGCGTCTCCGGTTTCGACGATCGAATGAAGTTCACCTTGATGTCTGACAATACGACCGAGACTGCCCGGATTTTTAAGTTCGGCAGTGACAACAGCAAGCGCGCACGAGCTTTCATGAAACTCCGTGAGAATTTTTTCGATATCTTTGGCCAAAATTAAAGGGTGATCGCCATTCAAGATGAGTACTGTCCCTTGAAAAGTTTTTGGTTCCGCCGCCTTCACGGCATCGGCAGTGCCGAGCTGTTTCGTCTGGACGAAACAGCTGACGCCCATGGGCTCAACGACTTTTCGAACAAGACTTTCACCATGCCCGAGTACGATTCTGATTTCGTTTGCCCCGGCGGCCTTTGCCGCATCGATGACTTTTTTAATCATCGGAGTGCCGGCGACAGGATGCAGGACTTTAGGCAAGGGAGATTTCATTCTCGTCCCTTTACCGGCTGCTAAAATGATAACTGAAAATTCTTTTTTTGTCATTGGCCAAGCCTAATCGCAACTCGACAACTTGGTCAAGATTCGAGTACTCTAAGCGAAATGATTTTCTCTCAAGATTGTTGGATAAAAACATCACTCCGAACTTGTGTGTCACTCTGCGCACAGAGTGAACTTGCGCACCTCAATAATCCGATCATTCTCATCGGCGGAGTTCACGGTGATGAGCCCGAAGGCGTACACCTGGCTCGTGAAACCCTGCGCTGGCTGCGCTCTCAAGATCAATCTGAAATGACCGACTGGGTGGTGATTCCTTGTTTGAATATCGATGGATTCAATCGCAAACAGCGAGTGAACTCAAATGGAGTCGATCTGAATCGAAATTTTCCTTCTCGGGATTGGTCTCCAAAATTTGAAAAAGAACGCTACTTCCCAGGAGAAAAACCCGGAACAGAGCTTGAAGTAAAGGCCCTTGTGAGTTTGATCTCAAGTCTTCAACCGAGACTTCTTATTCACTGTCATTCATGGCAACCTTGTATTGTGTATACTGGCGAGCGCGGCCGCCACGACAGTGAAAGACTTGCGCGTAGCTCTGGATACAAGGCGCAACCTGATATTGGTTACGCAACGCCCGGCAGCCTTGGTCAGTACGGCGGTTTCGATATCGATGTTCCGGTGATTTGCATTGAAGAACAAGAACAACTGACGAATTATTCTAAAATTTGGCCGCGGTTTGAAAGTGCGATGAAAGAAATTTTCACAGATCGATCGGATCGTAAATAATGTTTCATACTCTTATTTTTGACTTAGACGATACTCTTCTCGACACGAGCCGATTACTCATTCCGCAGGCGGAGAGAGAATCTTGCATGGCGATGGTCAAAGCAGGCCTTTGTGCTGATCTCGAAACTTGCTTGCGCGTTCGAAAGAAATTAATCAAACAGAACTTAAGAACCCAAATTTTTGAAGCGACCGTAAATGAGCTTGGTGTTCGAGAAGGAATAAATTCGGTCGAAGTCGCAAAGGCGGGCAGCCGCGCTTTTTACGAGCGTGAAGTCGAGAGCGATATTTACCTTGAGCCCGAAGTGATGCGTTTACTCGAGAAAATGAAATCCAAATACGAATTATTTCTGGTGACGGCAGGATCAGTTAAAACCCAAAGGCAAAAAGTCGAAATTCTAAAGATTGCTCCGTTTTTTAAGAAACTGATTTATGTTGATCTGTCGATCGGGCAAACCAAGGCCCAGGCTTTTCAGCAGGTGAGTGAGCTCAGCAAAACTCCGCCCGAAAATATCTTAAGTATCGGCGATCGTATCGATACAGACGTCGCGGGTGCAAAAACCTTAGGAATGAAAACCTGCTGGGTTGTAAAAGGTGAGTTTGCAAAACTGATACCTCTGACGCCCGTTGAAGAGCCTGATTTTCGGGTCAAGCAAGTGACCGAAATCGAGACCGTATGTCAGCTGTAAGACCAAGCGTTCTCATCATTTCGCATCCTGAGCCAAGCCAGGTTCACTTCGGAGCCGAATTCTTAGATAACCTCGAAGACCTTAAAAAGAATTTAGAATCTCATCATTTTCGCGTCGTGATCTATCCGACGCATCTTTTTAAGAAAAAAGAAAATCTAAAATACCTCGATATTCTCGAGGAGAATTTAAAAAACAGCCAAAAAATCTTGATTCATGACTGGCACACGGCGGAGTCTTCTAAAATTTTGTCTCGCATCATCAACCAAAGAAATCTTTTTAAAATATTACCTGATTTTTTACAAGACGAATTTGAGCTGAGCGTGCAGGGCGCATTAGCCGAGTACGATCTCGACCAACAAAACTTGAAATTAGTCGAACTGATAAATGAACAAAATGAAAATCTAAAACGTATTTCTCAAGAACTCGAAATTCGAGTGGAGAAGCGCCAACAACTGCTTGAAGAAAGTCGAAAAAAGCTACTTCTCACAAATAAGCGCCAGCAGTCTTTGCACTTATGCCTCTTCGCGGTTCACCGGGCAAATTCGATTGCGGAGCTTGAAAGTCTCCTCAACGAAGCCTTAAAAGAAACTCTTTCGCTCATTTCAACTCGTATCTTTTTTAAAAATTTTGCGAACATTCACGAACAGCAGTTTACCCAGTTCTCTTTGCATAAAGCTCCCATCATGAGCGAGCAACAAATATTTGGATTCATTTATTTTATTCGTGATTTGAAAATGCCTTTTCAAAGAGACGAAATTTCTTTCTTGGCGAAAGTGATCAAAGCCGTTTCGCTCGCCATCGACCGGCTGACCAAGCTCGAGCAAGCCGAGATATTTAAACAAGAATGGGATGCGACTTTCGACGCTATTCTTCAGCCCGTCAGTCTCGTCGACGAAAATTACCAAGTCTTGAGGGTGAATAAAACTTTTGCCGATCAAAGTAAAACCACCGCGAATGATATTATCGGGCGTAAATGTTATGAAGTCTTTTTAGGTAAGAAACGTCCTTGCCGTAATTGCCAACTCGGGCACAGTTTTCGACTCGACCCTTTGAGAACACGTGATGGTCAAAACTCCGTCTTCGAAGTTTTTAGCCAAAACGTCAATCTCCCGAACCAAACTAAATCAGTTTACGTGAACATGTATAAAGACATGAGCACCCGCTTACGGTTCGAACGTCAGATCGTTGAGAGTGCCAAGATTGCCGAACTCGGTATCATTGGCAGTAGCATTGCCCACGAACTCAATAATCCGGTGGGCGGGATTATATCGTTCTTGCAGCTCATCAAAATGGATCTTAAAGGTGACGAAAATTTTTACTCCGATATTATCGAGATGGAAAAGGGCGCTCTTCGCTGCAAAGACATCATTCAAAATCTATTGGGCTTTACACGTAAATCCGGAATGGAAGAACTTGATCGAGTCGATTTCAAAAAAATTGTTTCGCAAGTTTTAAAAATTGTCGAGATCCAAACGAGATCTCAGGGTTTAGTTATTCATACCGAGATGATTGACGAAGATGCCATTATCAATGGCCGCAGCACCTTTCTCTCGCAGGCGTTGCAAGAGATTCTCAATCAGGGCATGAGCTCATTTAAGACAGAAGAAAATGGCGCAGCGATCTTTCGCGGAGAGATTTCGCTTAAGCTTCTCTCTGATGAAAACGAGTTTAGAGTTGAAATTCTTTTCGTTAAAAAGCCGAACCTACAATCGATCATAAAATCAGGACTAGTCGCTGAAAAAGACGATGCTGGTCTGGGAATGGCATTCGATATAATCCGCGAGCATGGCGGAGAGCTCGAGTTTTTGACCCCCGACGATCATCAGATCCTGGCAAAAATTTCCGTGCCGAAAATTTCTCTAAATGAAGACGAATCTCTGCGATCTTAGATACTTGTCTTCTGTTCATTTTTTTCTGAGCATTTTAATCAAGCAAAACTAGATGTCCTGAAACCCGCTCTAGGACCAATTTTTTGACGGGAGACTTTGACGCCGCCAAAAAATCGTTTACCATAAAAGAGTATTCAAAAAGGATTTCTTTGATGGAAGTCCGAAAGAACCCCAGGAAGGGATGCTTTGATGAAGTTGCAAAGAATCTTGATTGTAGACGACGAATCATCACTCAGGACTGCGCTCTTTCGCGTCCTCGACCGTCAAGGCTACCAGGTGATCACTGCTACGAACTGTAAAGAGGCCGAGCAGCTCTCGCAAAGCGATCTGGCTATTGATCTGGCTCTTATTGATTTAAAACTTCCAGATGGCGATGGCATCGAGCTCATGCAAGCTCTTAAAACTTTGCATCCAAATATTCAGGTCATTATATTAACCGGTTTCGGAACCATCGAAACGGCAGTTCGGGCTACCCAGTGCGGAGCTTTTCATTTCGTGCCAAAACCATTCAATATGGAAGAGCTTAATTCTCTCGTTGGTCGTGCTCTTTCTCATAAAACTCTCCAGCAAGAAAATTTACAACTTCGCTCGGCGCTCTCAAAAAAATATCGCTTCGACAATATCATTGGGCAGAGTGATGAAATTCGCCGAGTCCTTCAGATGGTTGAGCGCGTGGCTGATTCAGACTCCACCGTTTTGATCGCTGGCGAAAGCGGAACCGGAAAAGAACTCGTTGCGAAAGCGATTCATTACAATTCGAATCGCGCAGCAAAGGCATTTGTGCCAATCAATTGCGGAGCGATTCCGAGTGAGTTATTAGAGAGTGAACTTTTCGGTCATATTAAAGGTGCTTTCACCGGTGCGGTTGCAAATCGCGTTGGTCGTTTTGAACTTGCCAGCGGCGGAACTATTTTCTTAGACGAAATCGGCGAGCTCAGTCTGAATCTTCAAGTAAAGTTGTTACGGGTTTTACAAGAGCGAAAATTCGAACCCGTCGGAAGTGCGAAAACTCAGAACGCCGAAGTACGTGTGATCGCTGCGACAAACGTGAATCTCGAAAAAGCAGTAGCGAAAGGCCTATTTAGAGAAGACCTTTATTATCGTTTGAACGTCATTCCGATAGAGATTCCGGCGTTGAAGCAAAGACGTTCTGACATTCCAATTTTGCTCCATCATTTTATCGCGCATTTTAACAAAACAAAGAATCGCAACATCACCGGAATTTCTTCAGAAGCTCTTCAGTGTTTATTTGAATATGCTTGGCCGGGAAATATTCGCGAGCTCGAAAATTTGGTTGAACGCTTAGCGATTCTCAAAGGCGAAGGCTTAGTCGATGTCGCCGATCTTCCGGCCCAGTATAAGATTGCAGATGAATCCGATCTAGGAATGGGCGCGGGTCTCTCGTTACCAGAGCTCGGAATGGATTTTAATTCAGCCGTCGACGCTTACGAAAATGCATTGATCATGCAAGCTCTCGAACGCACCGGCTGGAATCGCAATCAAGCTGCGACTCTTCTCAAACTCAATCGCACAACGCTTGTTGAGAAGATTAAGAAAAAAGGTTTACGTCCGCCGCCAGAAGCATCGGCTTAAGTTTCAAAGGCAGCTCGGCGCCCCCGGCTCTGCGCCGGCTAGGCACTTGGCACCCAAGCGTTTCACGGTCGGGATCATCCCTTGATTCAATCGTCTCGAAATGAAGCAGTTTATTTTATAGCGCCTTATTTTATTCAAAACGTTGATTTACGCAACATATGTCCTATTTCTTGTCGCTTTTAGGTCTGTTCTTGTCATCTTTTCAGGTACTTAGCCTAAGGTCCCGTGGCACTTTGTTTGCTCTATTAGAGTACAAAGGCAAGGTGTGAATGAACAGAGCTAAAGGATTGAAAGTCTTAAATTTCATAGTAGGAATCCAGCTCTTATCAGCTCAGCTTTTCGCGAGTATTCCGAATCGCGATCAGGGCGTTGCCATCGATTTTAGCCTCACAAGTTCTTACTCTCAAAATGGCATTGATTTTAGTCGCATTGGCCAGGTTTTTCCGTATGAGGATATCTCTTACGCCGATGTTTCACGTCTTGTTCCGACGGATATTCCGGCGACGGCATCAGGCGGCCAAGTGGCTTCTCAAATTGCCGATAAAGGCATGCAAGCCTATTTCAATTCTGATTCTTTCAAATCAACTAGCATTGGTAAAACTTCTCACAGCGTTGAAAAGTCATTGAAGCAAGACGTGACGATTGGTGGATCTGAGCCAGATGCTATAAAACATAATTTCAGATTCAATATGCAAGCCACACAAGCCAAAGCCATGCTCGACTACACCGGCTATACAAATGCACAGCTCTCTTACAAAGCTTCGGGGCAAGAACTCAATCTCGAAATTTTTCGCCAACTCACTCAAAGCATGAAAATAGCATACAACCATATCAATAATCCAACCGATCAACGTGATGTCGTCAGCCTCAAGTTCGGTTTTTAATTTTTTCCGATGTCCTTTCGAAAATGCATTCCGACAGACTCAATCTTTGAAGCTAAATCGTAAGCCTTCGCGCGAGAGTCTACGCGAGTAGAAGCAATTCCTAGAGCGTTGAGAACGCGTCCGCCGCTGGTAACCCACTCGCCTCGATCATTGCGACGAGTGCCCGCGTGCAATAGATATTGCGACTCAGACGCCTCGGTAAAACCCTCAATCAAAACATCTCTTTTTGGATTTTCCGGATAATTTTCTGCGGCTAAGACAATGCAGGTCGCAAATAGATCTAGATGCCATTTGAGAGAAGGTACGACTCCGTTGGATATTTTTAAAAAGACGTCTGCCCAATCTCCGTCGAGGAGTGGCAAGATCACTTGCGTCTCAGGATCTCCGAAGCGGGTATTAAATTCGAGAACGCTCGGCCCATCTTTGGTGATCATGAGGCCGATGAAAAGAACTCCGCGGTAAAAAAGATTTTGATTTTGAAGTTCATTCATCGTTGGGGCCAACACGAGCTCACGAATTTGAGCTTCAAGGCGAGCGTCGATTTTCATTGGGGCCGTCGTACCCATTCCTCCGGTATTGGGGCCTTCGTCGGCATCTCTGAGGCGCTTATGATCTTGCGCCAGGGGCAAAGTCTCGTAGCTCACACCATTCGTCAGGACCAAATAGCTAAGTTCATATCCTGGAGAAAATTCTTCAAGCAACGCTCGGGAACCCGCGTCTCCTAAAATTTTGTGAACAAATAAATCTTCAGCGGCCTCTTTTAAACTATCGAGGGTCTTGCAAATGTAGACCCCTTTACCTGCGGCAAGACCATCTGCTTTTAAAACATAAGGTGAATTCGTTAATGTGGCAGCCTTGGCTACTTCGGCGACGGAACTTACGATCCAAGACCTCGCCGTCGGAATTTTTGCCTTGAGCATAAATTCTTTTGAAATGATCTTGCTCGACTCAAGCTCCGACGCTCTTTGGCTCGGCCCAAATACTTTTATATTTTTGGTTCGCAAGAAATCACTGAGGCCTTCAGCTAAAGGAACTTCTGGACCGATCACGACGCATGCCACTTTTTCTTTCAAGGCGAATTCTGCTACTTCGGCATGATTTTGGGGAGAGATTTTTTGGCTGACGGCAAATTCATTCATGCCGTCACTTCCTGGAATTGCGAAAATCTTTGAAACAAGGCGAGACGCACTGAGCGCTCTGGCAATCGCATGTTCTCTGCCGCCGGACCCAATAATTAAAAAATTCATGCACCCAAGATCGCTTTTTGAATGGTCTTAAGTCAACACGAGATTGACGAGTTTCGCTAGACAACTTACGCTATCCAACAGAGATCATTTAGACACAAGGAATTTATGGAAAATATTGTTATTGTATCAGGTCAAAGAACTGCTTTTGGTGCATTCGGCGGATCACTCAAAGATGTCGGAGCAACCGCTCTTGCCGTCGCCGCGAGCAAAAAAGCGATGGAGCAAGCAAACGTTAAAGCGACCGACATCGATCACGTCGTATTCGGAAATGTCGTGCAGAGTGGCGCAGATGCGATCTACGTTCCTCGGCATATTGGTCTCCATTTAGGAATACCGGTGGATGTTCCCGCGTTGGGACTCAACCGACTTTGCGGAAGCGGATTTCAAGCCTGGATCAGTGCCGCGCAAATGATTTTGACTGGCGAAGCAAATGTTGTCTTAGCGGGCGGCACTGAGCAGATGTCGCAAATTCCATACATTTTGCGTGGAGCCCGTTTTGAAGGTTACCGCATGGGCAACGTTCAAGTCGAAGACTACCTGACGACTGCTTTGACAGATTCTTATTCGAATACAGCGATGGCGATTACGGCTGAAAATCTTGCAGAGAAATATGATATCTCTCGCAATGCGTGTGATGAGTATTCTTTTTTAACTCAATCTCGTTGTGCTGACGCTCTTAAGAAGGGATATTTCTTAGAAGAGATTGCGGCGGTTGAAGTGACCAATAAAAAAGGAACCGTGCAAGTGTCTCTCGATGAGCATCCAAAACCAGATATCCCGATGGATAAAATTAAAAACTTAAAACCACTCTTTAAAAAAGATGGTCGAGTTACGGCGGCGACCGCATCAGGAATCGTCGACGGAGCAGCCGCGAGTATCTTGATGACCGAAGCAGAGGCAAAAAAACGAGGTCTGAAACCTCTCGCAAAAATATTGAGCTGGGCATCGGTTGGATGTGATCCAAAAATTATGGGAATAGGCCCTGTCGGCGCCATTAAAAAAGCGCTCGCGAAAGCAAATATGACCCTTAAACAAATGGATCTTGTCGAAGTCAACGAAGCATTTGCCGCACAATTTTTATCGGTCGAAAAAGAATTGGGTCTTGATCGTGCGCGTACGAACGTCAATGGTGGCGCGATCGCGATTGGTCACCCTCTCGCCGCGAGCGGAACGCGTATCATGAATCATCTTATGTACGAACTCTCTCGTAGAAATGCAAAATATGCAGTCGGCAGTGCTTGCGTAGGCGGCGGTCAAGGCGTTGCGATCGTGATTGAACGAATGACTTAAAAAAGGAAAGTAATCTCAATGGAATTGGTTGAAAACTCATTTCGTCTTCAAGATCGCACAGCCATCATTACGGGTGAGTGCGAAAGCATTAACCAAGCAATCGGTCGCAAGCTGACCCAGCTCGGAACTGACGTTGCGTTTATTCATACCCATATCGATCGCTCTCAAAAATACTGTGAGCAGCTAATGAACAATCATGAGGTAAACGATAAATACGGTAAAGCAATTGCGATCAAAGCAGATTTTAGTAAACCCGGAAGTTATCAGGACAGTATTTCGAAAGTTGCCGAAAGCTTTGGCGGAGCCGACATTCTCATCGATAATATGTCGACCAATAAACTCGAATTTTTCAAAGATCTTAAATTTTCAGATTGTTTAGATCCTATGATTGAAATGAATTTAAAAGCTCCACTGTATTTTACTCACGCGGCTCTCAGATTTTTAGAAAGTCGCAAACGTGGTCGAGTGATTTATCTTTTGCCTGATTTGGCCCGCATGGGACTCGCGCAGAACTCATTGCTTGCTGCGACTCGCACGGGCCTCGTGCACTTTGCAAAATCGCTCGCCCGTGAAGTTCAGGGGAGCAATATCACCGTGAACTGTGTAGCGAGCGGTCTCAGCGAAGAATTTTTACTCGGCATGAATCCTGATACCAAAAGCTTGCAGGCTTCGCTCGAAATTGCGCAAAAGAAATTGCCTGACGCCCAACTCATGGATTCAGAGCGTATCGCTAATCTCGTCGCTTTTTTAGCGAGTCCACTCGGCTCCGGAATTACCGGCCAAACGATCGCCGTTAATCAGGGCATGTCGATGATGTCGTGAGCGCCTTAGCACAAGTTAAAGCACGCAGAGTACCAAGAAGTATTTGTTGATTTGTGGCTCGAATCATTCAAAATAGTAAAAACACATTGGAGATCCTCATGAAACCTTACAGTGCACCTGACTTTTTTGATATCGACGCTCATCTTTCTGAAGACGAACGTATGGTTCGCGATTCAATGAGGCAATTTGTGTCGAAAGAAATTGTTCCGATTATTGATGACCATTTCATGAAAGATAGTTTTCCTAAGCATCTCGTTCCGATGCTCGGCGAGATGGGAACTTTCGGCTCGACTATTCATGGTTACGGTTGCGCCGGTCTTAACTACACAAGCTACGGTATCATCATGCAAGAACTTGAGCGCGGAGATAGTGGTCTTCGAAGTTTCGTGAGCGTACAAGGCGCTTTGTGTATGCATCCGATCAATGCTTTCGGTACTGAAGAACATAAGAAGAAATATTTACCCAAGATGGCAAAGGGCGAGCTCATCGGCTGTTTTGGTCTGACCGAGCCCGATTTCGGATCGAACCCTGGCGGCATGATCACCACCGCTAAAAAAGATGGAAGCAATTATGTTTTGAACGGTTCAAAGATGTGGATAACTAGCGGGGGGATCGCTGACCTCGCGATCGTATGGGCAAAAGTTCCCGATGATAACAACAAAATTCACGGATTTATAGTTGATCGCGATTCAAAAGGATTTAGCACCAGAGATATCCACAAGAAATTTTCTCTTCGTGCTTCGGTTACTTCTGAACTTATCTTTGAAGACTGCAGAGTGCCGGCGTCGAATATGCTGAACGTGACCGGCCTCAAGGGGCCATTCTCTTGTCTCAACAACGCTCGTTACGGAATTTCTTGGGGAGCTCTCGGGGCTGCACAAGCCTGCTACGACGAAGCCCTTAACTATGCAAAAACGAGGATTCAATTTGATAAACCTATTGCCAGCTTTCAACTCGTTCAGGCGAAACTTGTCGACATGTTCACCGAGATTACAAAAGGGCAGTTGCTGGCTCTTCATCTCGGTCGAATGAAAGATCAGGATAAAGCCACTCCACAGCATATTTCGATGGTGAAGATGAATAACGTGTCGCAAGCTCTGCGTATCTCGAGAGTTGCCCGCGATATACTAGGAGCTTCAGGTATTACTCATGAGTACCAAGTCGGTCGTCACATGATGAATCTTGAGAGTGTTAACACCTACGAAGGAACCGAAGATATTCATCGATTAATCTTAGGAGAGCACATCACCGGAATTCCTGCTTACAAATAAACTAAGCAGACAACCAATCAGCGAATCGATACGATTCGCTATGTTCTTTGCAGTCACTGCAAAACAAAGTAAATTTAGAAGCTGAATAAAATCTTTCACGACAAATCGAGCAAGTTTTTGTCGATGAAGTTCTTAACTTCTGAACGTTATCTCGGCGAAAAGTTTTGGTGTTTACTTGGTTTTCTTTATGTTGATGATTCACTGAATCCCCCTTAGTTATTTACTACGAACGTTTCAATACACAAACATTGCAGCGCGGGTGCCAAAGTCTTTTTCGTTGCTAAGTGCCCAAATTCAGAGAATCAAAATTCAAATATGCTTTTTTAAGCAGTAAACCGGCCGTCGTTTTGGGGCAATGTGGGACAGGTCTAGCGTCAGTTCGACGGTCAGTCTTTTGCATCGCAAATCATCACAGGTTTGTGCAACAATATTTTTGATGGGGGGTTTTATGGATGCATTTCAAAAAATACTTAGTAAATGTCAAGATATCCAAGCTCAAAGTATTTCTCCGATCGCGAGTGTTGAGCTCGCGCTCGAAAAAATGGATGCGGGTGATTTAGGGGCCTTGCTTGTGATGGATTTTTCTCACCTCGTCGGAATTTTCTCGGAAAGAGATTACGCGCGAAAGATTTTACTCAAGGGAAAGTCTTCACTGACCACGCCCGTTTACGAGGTGATGACAACCAATCTCATATCGGTGACTCCTGATTATGGTTTGACCGAGTGTCTGGCCCTCATGGCATCATGTCGTGTTCGACATCTACCGGTGGTGGATAATAATAAAGTGATAGCACTCTTGGGAATCGAAGATATCGCATTCGCTCTCATTGATAATAATGAATTTTTAATCGACGAACTGACAACTTACATTACCGGATCTCATGATTTTAAAAATGAAAATCCAAAGCTATCGCACATCTTTGAAACACTTGCGCACCATTAAATGAAACGACTTTCTGCCGGGCAGGTCGGGGAATTTCGGTGCCTGGCTTTTTTGCTCTTTGTTTTTTAATTCGTCTTATTTCGGAAGCTTATGACTCAAAAAACCTTGGCAGAGACTTTGCTAATTATAACAAGTGTGAGTTTTAGGGATATTAACAAAGTTCCAACCAAGGAGAATTTAAATGGTTAACAAAAACCAAGACCAAAGAAACACGATGAATAAAAAGAATGATGATAACCGTGGTAATCGCGCACAAGGAGTCGATCCTAAAGCTCCAAAGATGGATCAAGGTAAGTCTGATTTGAATAGTAAAAATACCAGCGATCAAAAAAAACCTAAAGCGGATATCGGCTCGGGAATGTCAACAAACCAAAAACGCTCATAAGAGATAAAAAGAAAGAACGTCCCATGAAAAGCTTTAAAAAAATCCTCACGGTATTCGTTTCTCTCAGCGCGTTTTCGACTCTCGCTTTTGCGGCGGATCGTCCAGAACTTATTTCTAAAGCAAATGCTGCTGCAGGGGTTCTGAAAGACACACTGGCAATTGCAGATAGAGGTATTCCACGTGGCTTACTTGAGAACGCAAAATGCGTTGCGACTATTCCAGATGTTGTCAGTGGCGGTATCGTGTTCGGCGCTCGTTATGGCAGAGGACTTGTCTCTTGCCGAGTGAATGGTGAGTGGAGCAAACCTTCATATTTGACAATCGCTGGCGGTAGCTGGGGACTTCAAATCGGAATCGAAAAAACAGATGTCGTTCTCGTATTCGTGAACCAAAACGCCCTCGAGCGTTTGTCTCATGATAACTTCACCATCGGTGGAGACGCTTCGGTTGCCGCTGGGCCACTCGGAAGAGATGCGCAAGCAGGTACCGACTATAAATTGGGTAGCGAGATTTATAGCTACTCAAGAAGCCGCGGTTTATTCGCAGGCTTAACATTCAGCGGAAGCGCACTCACAACAGATACCGATGCAAACACAATGGCATATGGCCATGTAGTGGCGGCACACGATTTGTTGATGACTCCTGCTTCAATGGTTGCGGATAGTCCAGATGTTTATGCACAGGCATTAGCAAAAGACGTTCGCTAATCATAAGTGAAGGGCCAATGGAGCAATCTATTGGCCCATTTTTTTAATGTTATTTTAAAGAGAGAATAAAATGAAAAATAAAGCACCAAAATTAGATCCGGAGTTAGATCAAAACTCAACTTCTGGTTTATTAAATGAAGACGGGCATATTGAAACTCAAATTCCTGAAAGCCAAGGCGATTTAGCAGATCGTGCCGACAACGAAATCGAAAGTGATTTGCAATGGCGTATTGAAATGATTAGACGTGCGAGCCGAGAAGATTATTTGAAAAGAATGCAGAATAAAGAGTAGTTCAGTGTACCGAAAGTCGAAATCCGTTTTGATATTTATAACGAGCGCTCGATTAAAATTTTTCTGGCGCTAGAGTATTTCTCAGGTTCGACGTAAAGTCTTTCGATCCTACGAGTCTCTTCGTATTTTTGAAAAATTTGGGTGCAGTCTTCGATCGGCACTGGCTTTTCTAAAAAATCCAAATGATCTACAACATAAATAGTCGGTGATTTCTGGTGAGGTTGGGGAGTGTGGTACTTTGAAAGTCTGGCCTTCGAACTCGCAATGATCACGTCCATACCCTCGGCATTCAAGACACGCTTAATCTCTTCAGGCCTCTGAGTTTCTTCGACTGAATGAAGTTCGAACAACATTTTATAAGGCTTATGCTCGGTAATTCTTCGCGCCCAAATATTTTCAACCTTCGCGAGATGTTCATACAGTGAATAATCCGTAAACTTCACGTAGTCTTCAATGTTAGAAGGTAAAAAATATTTGCAATCAGGAGAAGTCAAATAGCGATTGAGCATCTCTTCGTAAATAATACTTTTATGATGAAAGTAAACCATCAAGTACATGTGGTGACGAGACAGTAGAAAATCATCAAAAGTGTAAAGAGCTCTTCGATCCAGTGCTAAAAATACTTTTGAATCTTTAATGTGGTGAGTGAGATTTCCGAGAAGCCAGGTCAGCTCAAACTTTCCGTAAGAGGTTCCGCAGAAGTAGGCATCTCGTTCGAGATAATCCATGCGATCGACATCGAGTTCAGAGCTTACGATTTGGCTGAGGATAGGCCTAAAATCAAGTGACCCGTCGATGAAGAAATCATCTTTCGCGGGAAGACTTTGATCAATCAAGCAAGCGATATAATAGGGGTCAATATCTGGGAACTGCTCACGCAAAATTTTCGTGAGGCTTGAATCCGTCAAAAGTTTAATCGAATAATCTTCGTGCGAAGCTTTCGCATTTTCGTCATACGGGTGCAGTCTTTTATCATAAACTTTAACATTGAGAGATTTAATTGAAGGCATGACCTCTTCGGTCGTGTGACTCAAAGGACCATGACCGATATCATGCAAAAGGGCGCCGAGGCGAAGACACTGCTTGAGCCTTGCGCGAACGTCTGCTCTTGAAAAATGGAAAGTATCAAAAATCGACTCAAAAGCTTTGCCACTCAGGTGCAAAACACCGAGCGAGTGCAGGTAACGATTGTGAGTCGCTCCCGGAAATGCAAATTCAGCGAACCCAAGCTGCTTAATGAGTCGAAGCCGCTGAAATGCCGCACTATCCAGCACCGGAATTTCGCGTTCATCAAGCTCAAGGTTTTCGTGAATGGGGTCTTTAATATCCATAGCTTTTAGTTTGTAGTCGAGCCCGGGCTCCTAAGCAATGAGGAGACTCAAAAATCGAACAATGCGGCGCTGCTTTCTCGAAATCTCAAGTTCCAGACTTGAGTAAGCTCGCGAGGCTAGATATGTTCTGATGAGAATGAGCAGGAGGGCTTAAAAGATGAAACCATACTCAGACCTTGTCCAAAAAATTATGGCTGAAGGAGACGAAAAGTCAGATCGTACTGGCACCGGTACGCTCAGTCTTTTTGGTCACCAAATGCGTTTTAATCTGGCAAATGGCTTTCCATTGCTGACAACTAAAAAAGTGCACCTCCGTTCGATCATCGTTGAGTTGTTATGGTTTTTAAGAGGCGACACCAATATTCAATTTCTCAAAGATCATAAAGTTTCGATTTGGGATGAATGGGCAGACGAAGCCGGAAATCTTGGGCCAGTTTATGGTGAACAGTGGCGTTCATGGAAAACTTCTGACGGTGAACCGATCGATCAGATCACAAATGTCATAGAAGAAATTAAAAATAATCCTGATTCGCGTAGACTTCTGGTCGTGGCCTTCAATCCAGGAGAAGTTAAAAAGATGGCACTTCCACCGTGTCATGCATTTTTTCAGTTCTACGTTTCAAGCGGTCGGCTCTCGTGTCAGCTCTACCAGAGATCGGCAGATGTTTTCTTGGGAGTTCCGTTTAATATTGCGAGCTATGCACTTCTCACGATGATGGTGGCGCAAGTGACGGGACTTCAAGCGGGTGAATTTATTCACACGTTAGGAGATGCGCATTTATATAAAAATCATCTCGATCAGGCGAAGTTGTTACTCACTCGTGAAGAGCGACCGCTTCCTACAATGAAAATAAATTCAGAAATAAAATCCATTTTTGATTTCAAGCTCGAAGATTTTACGCTTGAAAATTATAATCCTCACCCAGCCATTCGTGCAGAAGTTGCAGTATGATTTTATCTTCTATTGCAGCCTGCGGATCCAATCGCGTGATGGGAAAAAATGGTGGTTTACCTTGGGATATTCCAGAAGATATGGAGTATTTTAAAACGAAGACCAAAGGCCATATCATCATCATGGGTCGAAAAACTTTCGAATCCTTCGGCGGAAAACTTTTGCCAAATCGACTGCACGTGATTCTGACGAAACAAAAAGATTTTTCTTTTCCCGGCACTTACGTTTTCAATGAGCCCCTGCAGGCATTGAGATTTTGTGCCGCCCGCGTGAACGGCTGGGACGATGAAGTCATGTGTATTGGAGGTGCTGAAATTTATGGATTGATGCTTCCTTATACGAACCGAATTTACCTCACAGAAATCGATGCGGCTTTTGAAGGTGATACTTATTTTCCGGAATTCAGTCGAGACGAATTTACCGAAGTGAGCCGAGACCCACGCTTGGGTCCGCCGCCATTTTCTTACGTTATTTACGAAAAAAGGAATTAAAGAATGAAACTACTTTTGATTTTGGCCTTGCTCACGACACCGCATTTAGCAAGGGCTGACGAAGGTTCGGCAGAATCAGCGCGCAGCTCTGAAAATTCTCCCGTCATTCCGGCAGCGGAAGGGGAGGGCGAACTTTCTCTCGATACAGAATCTCCGGCACGCAGAATAAAGACTGTTCCGGGAACGAAGCAACTCAATGCCCTCTGTAAGGCGGATAGTAATCCTGAAGTTTGCAAAGAGAACACGAAAGCTGATTTGAAAAAAATGGCCGCTAAAAAGAAAAAATCGAAAGAGAAGATAGTTTCTCCTCCAGGCGAAACTCCCTAGTACTCTGGCTAGAAACTTATCTGTCAGAGTACTAACCAGCGTTTATTTTTGGCCGCAGTTCTTTTCAAGTTCTTTTAAAAAATCATTTCGGAATTCTTCTTGGTGAGGTCCGTTGAAAGCCATCGTGTGTCCGTGACCCGGCACAGAGTAAAAAATCTTTGGCTCTTTCGCCTCGTCAAAGATATCGCGACTATTTTCAATACCCACAACAGGGTCGTCTTCGCCGTGAAAAATCACAAGCGGTGTCGGAGCCAACTCTGAAATATGATTTTGCGCAGAAGAGGATTCTCCGACCAGCACATAACTGAGGCCTTGAAAGGGCCACAAAAACCAATGTTTCGCCATCATTCTCTGCGCGACCTTTCGGTAAGACCGAAAGGTGCTTTCGACGGTGACCATGCAGATTTTGATACCTTTGTTTTTTGAGGCCGTATACATCGCGATATTGCCGCCAAGGCTCTGACCAAAAATAATAAGAGGTACCGACGGATCTTTCGCCGCCAACCATTCGAGTGCTTTCGTTCCGGCATCGGCCGTGGTTTCGCGGCTCGGGTTGCCTTCGCTTTCACCATAACCTGGATAGTCGAAAATGAAAAAGTCATAGTTTTTTTGAAGGATCCAGTAGAGTGCAAAAAAGTGCGAAGTACGATTTTGGGCATTTCCGTGAAAGAATAAAATTTTACCGCGCGGCCTTTTGGTTTCACCTGATGCTTTAAAGTACCACCCAAAAAATTTTGTGTTATCGTTTGTCTTTAGTTCCACTTGTTCGGGTTTGATATCTAATTTTTGAACATCAACGTAGACCCGACTATCCGGAAAATAAAATAGTCCTCCGCAAGATTGCAAAAATAAAAAATAAAAAATCAAAAATGCGAGCTTGCTCTGTTTCATTTTATTTACCATACTTATGGATATCTTAATCTGACATGGTGTTGGATTCTATTTATAAGGAGAATTTATGAAATTAGTCATCGCATTTCTTTCTGTCTTGGCATGTGTAGGCACTGCAAACGCAACTGGCATCAAAGGTGCTGGTTCTTACGGTACTGCAGGTTGTGGTCTCGGTTCTATGGTTTTCGGAAATGAGGCTGGTGGAATTCAAATTCTCGCTGCCACTACAAACGGCACAGTTGGTAGCCAAACTTTCGGTATCACTTCTGGTACTTCAAACTGCGGTAATGGCGCGTTTGCAAAAGCTGAAGTGAACAGCTTCATTCAGTCAAACACAGCTTCTCTTGAAAACGACGTTGTTCGTGGCCAAGGCGAAACTTTGAGCACATTGAATAACATGCTCGGTTGTGACTCTCAGTTCAGCGGCGTTCTTCAACAGAACTACAAAAACGTTTTCACAAATGGTGCAGCAAACACTGACAAAATCGTTGCTCTTTCTCAATCTTGCCGCGGCTAAGATTTTTCATTTCTATGAGCCTCACACTAGTGGGGCTTTCTTCTCGAGCTCAAGACTTCAATTCCGTGGTTCAGCGAGCACGTAATGAAAGGTGGGCCGAAGATATTCAGTGGCTCAGACTTCTACAGTATCAATCTGATTTTTATATCATAACGAAGAGCCAAGCGGGTTCAGATAAATTTTTCTTAGATCCTAAAGGATCAAACCATCCCGATTTAGAGCTTTACGCGACCATTCGAGATCTCAGCGCAAATACTCGTACCATCAAATCTCGTGACGGTAAATTTACCGACGTCGTCTCCTGCATTTTTCCGGCGAGAAAAATGTGGTTAGAAAAAAAGAGTGGCGTGAAGTTTCCTACTCCGCCCTGCGATCGCTACGATCGTTTCAAAGAAATTCTTCAGGCGAAATCTCTGACTTATGTTTTTTCATCTTATTATTTGAATAATCCATCTTCTGCATTTGGGCATACTTTTTTAAGAATCAACAAAGGACCTTCGGCAAGAGACGGTGAGCGGTACGACCTAGAGGATTACGGAATCGGCTATGCAGCTCTGCCGGTTTCGAGTAATCCGATCGTTTATTCCGTTCTAGGTATTTCAGGACTTACGCCTGGGGTCTTCGATATTAATCCTTATTATTTTAAAGTGCGTGAATACAATGATTTTGAATCACGTGATTTGTGGGAGTACGACTTGGGTTTTAATCCTGAAGAGGTTGATTTAATCGTCGCCTTCTTCTGGGAAGTTTCGGACGTCAATTTTAACTACCATTACTTTTCACAAAACTGCTCTTACCGTATCCTTGCGGCTCTCGAGGTGGCGCGCCCTTCACTCCATCTCATTGATGACCTTAAGTTACATGTCATGCCCGGAGATACCGTGCAGACTCTCTATAGAGTGCCAGGCTTAGTGACAAAGATTCACTACCGACCTTCTGCACGCATGACGTTTCGAAATCGTTTCGAGCAACTTCCTGATGATTTGAAAGAAAGAATTCAAAAGTTTGCGGTCGATGAGTCTCCTTCTAATCTTATTCAAAATTTGTCGAGCTCGCAAAAGGTCGGCGTTCTCGACACGGCGATGGATGAAATTGATTTTCTCTACCCAAAAGATATTGCCGGTAAAACCGGTAAATACTCATTGAAAAAAGAAGTTCTCATCGACCGGGCGGAGGTCGGGGTGACTTCGCTACCCCTTGAGATGAAAATTCCCTGGAGTGAAGCCCCTCACGATGCTCATGGATCTCGCAGGCTCGGCGCAGGCATTCGGCATTGGCAAAATGATGATACCGCGACCTTAGTCAGTATGAAATTTGCGCTTCACGATTTGCTCGACGAAAAGTGGGGCTACCCACCGACGGCCCAAATTACGATGGGCGATTTTGCGCTTAGTTTCAGACCGCATCAATCTTCAATCGAAAAAGCCATCTTTTTTGAAGTGATCTCATTAGCACCGCTCGATGATTTTATGAAAAGTCCTTCTTGGAGACTCAAAATTTCAAACGAACGCGGGTATGAAAATAATTGCATCGGTCTATGTCATTGGACCGAGCTCAGTGGCGGCATCGGTCTCACGAAAACCTTGGTTCGTTCATTAGATGTCTCACTATGGCTAAGAGCTAATTCAGAATATAATGTCGACTTCTCAAATGAAGCTCTCAGGATAGGTGCGGGTCCCGCAGCGATGCTTCGCTGGAATCACGGAATTTTTTCTCTCCTCGGCGAAAGTTACTATCGCTATGACTACAAAGGGGCGGCGAAGGAGTTTCGTCAGAATTCTATTGGAGCGCAGCTGACTCCGCAAAAATCATGGGCGTTGAGAGCGAGTGCTCAAGATTCGAACTCGCAAACAATTTTTGATACGCAATTATTTTACTATTATTAGATTTTGTTAAACGCGCTCCTGCAGCGGTATTCCCGGCAATCGGCGGCTGCTTGCCAGTTGCTCGTTTGACTGACCAAAAGTCTAGAACTTCTCACAATGAGATAATAATTCTCAAGTCTCACAATGGGGCACCGAATAGCTTTATGAAAGTTAGGTTCGCCCATTGAGCTTAGTATGAGCTCCCAATCACATCTGAAAAATGTGATTTGTCTTCAAGGAGGAGGATTGTATGGGTTTACGTATTAATACAAACACGGCTTCGATTAACGCCCAAAGAAATTTGGTTGGAACGAAAATGGGTTTGGACAAGAGTTTAGAGAAGTTGTCTTCGGGTTACCGAATCAACAGAGCCGGCGATGATGCTGCAGGGTTAGCGATTTCAGAAAACTTGCGAGCACAAACACGCGGACTCAAACAAGCATCACGAAATGCTCAAGATGGAGTATCGTTAGTACAGGTCGCTGAGGGCGGCTTGAACGAAACGAGTACGATTCTGATCAGACTTAGAGAGTTAGCTGTACAAGCTGCCTCTGATACGATCGGACCTGTCGAGAGGCAGTTTCTGAATGTGGAGTACGATCAGCTCGTTTCGGAGATTGATCGAATTTCTGCAGGTACCGAATTTAACGGGACACCACTCTTGAGTGGTACCGGTTCGATTCTCGACTTTCAAGTCGGTATCAGAAACGATCCAAATATCGATCGATTATCGTTTGATGCTTCGAAAGCAGATTCAAACTCTGCCGCACTAGGGGTTAACCTCACAAGTGTCGCCGACAAAGCATCAGCGCAAAATAGTTTAGCGGCAATCGATTCTGCTTTAGTGAGTGTGAGTGCAATGAGGGCCGATTTTGGAGCCATCCAAAATCGCCTTCAATCGACTATCTCAAACATCGCGATTTCAGTTGAGAATCTCTCGGCTGCAAATTCTCGAATCAGAGATACAGACGTTGCCGAAGAAACAGCTGAATTAACAAGAAACAACATCTTGTTACAAGCTGGAACTTCAGTACTCGCTCAAGCGAATCAAAGCTCGAATGTAGCGTTGACGTTATTGAATAAGACATTCCAGGGTTAATAATCTTTAACTCTCCCCGCGAATAGAGTGTCTTTTTAATTAAGGACGCTCTACGAAATGGGTAAGCACGAAGTCTAACGGCGGCGAAGCTCTTGAATTAAGAGCGAATGCGCGCGGTAAGTCTCTGCATGCTGAAAAGAATTCTGTTTCCTGCTCATCGGAGTAGCCATCAAAAGCTGCTCCGATATTAAGTAGAGAAGCTTACAATTTGATCTTCGGTCCTTCTACCCAAGAATCGCATTCTCTGCGATTTTCGTTTTTCTCAATTCAAATTTACAATTCATTTAATAAAATAGGCGATCTCATGATAAACTAAATTAGTTTATCAATATATTTTTATTTCTAGACTTAGATTTCCTGCAAATTGTCCCGAGTAGACAAATGAGATAGTTTGTTTTTTTAGTGAGAGCAAGGTCGCTCTTACGCAAGCTTCTTAAGGCACGAAAGTGCTTTTAAAAAACCGCGGTTCATGATGAGCCCGTAGTGATTTTCATATTGAGAGTCACACCATCAAGGAGGATAGAGCCATGCAGGGAGGATGATATGGCATTAAGAATTTCAACGAACATTGCGGCTTTGAATGCGCAAAGAAGTTTAACGTTGACCCAACACGGTACCGAACGTTCGATGGCGAGATTAAGTTCTGGATTCAGAATTAATCAAGCTGCCGATGACGCGGCTGGTTTGGCAATCAGTGAAAACTTGAAGGCGCAGATCAGAGGCTTGAGACAAGCATCTCGAAATAGTAATGACGGTATTTCGCTTGTTCAAGTAGCAGAGGGCGGACTCAACGAGGTTTCAAATATGTTGATTCGCTTACGAGAACTTGCAATTCAAGGATCTTCAGACACTGTCGGAGATACTGAGAGAAAGTTCATCGACGTTGAATATCAACAGCTCAAGTCAGAGATTCAAAGGATCTCTGAAGTAACGACTTTTAACGGTCGTGACTTGCTGAACGGCACGGGTGGAGTCATTGATATTCAAGTCGGAACCCACAACGACGTATTTAAAGATCGCATATCTTTTAATGCTTCGGCTGCGAACTCGACTCTCGATTCTCTCGGGATGACGGCAGAAAGTACGGCGACGAAAGAAGCCGCACAACAGTCTTTAGATGTGGTGGATCGTGCTTTGACATCGGTGAATGCAATCCGGGCTAACTTCGGAGCCATGCAAAACCGTTTGCAATCAACGATTCAGAACTTAGCAATTTCGGACGAGAACTACAGCGCTGCGAATTCGCGTATCAGAGATACGGATGTTGCGGCAGAGACTTCTGAGCTTATGAGAAATAATATTCTATCTCAAGCAGGCGTGTCGGTCTTGTCACAAGCCAATCAGATGCAACAGGTAGCTCTTAAGTTGTTGGGTTGATTTTGTTTTCGTGAGTTATTTTATTCAAATTTTTTTTGGGCTGCTAAGGTTGGCAGCTCATTTCTCAACACGGAGGTCTTTATGATCGTCACAGTTTCAGAGTGGACAGGTTCCCTCTTTATTACGGCACTTTTTGGTAGTGTTATTTTATTCGGACTCATCGTTTAGAAAATTTGGTACCTGGCACTTTTTGCGGACTCACTATGTTCGCAAAAGGCGCCAGGTACCTTTTACTTAAAATATTGAGAGATAGTTCACGTCGAAAATATCGAAATGTTTACCTGAATCAGATTTTACAATCACTTTCAATGTGCGGCCTTGGCCAGCAACCAGTGAAAATGATGAATTTCCGAGATCGCTTTTCGTGTTTGGATAAAGCACTGAACGTCCGTCTTCGCTAAGAACATCAAAATTTGAACAATTTTGAACTCTAGAAAAGTTAAGCGTCATAGAATTGCCGTAACCAGATAAATAAACCTGTCCGCCGCAGTCTTCAAGAGTGGCTTGTTTTCTTCCAAAGAGTCACTCCTACTTCTTAATATAATTATAGAATGCCAGAAATCCAAAGAGCGTCGCTAGCAAAAACTGCAAGCCGCTCACGATTGGCATATTTGCGATGTAAGGTCCGTGGTCGATGAACAGGGTAAACGAACCCGCAAGAATCAGCGCACCAATGATCAGCCCTAAAAAAACAATGTTAGAACCAGTTTCGACGGAGCGTTTGAGATCTTCAACCTCTTGAACACTTATCTTTACAGCAAAGTCAGGATGATTTAATTTTCGAATGAGCTGTTTCATTTGTCTTGGCAAGTTGTAAAGCAAACCGCCAACATCTTGACCAAGTAAAGTGAGGTCTGCCTTCACTTGCTGCGGTTGATAGCGATCTTGAACAATCTCTTTCGAGAACTCAATCGCGTGTGGGAGTAAATCAAAATCTTTGGCCAGCAAACGACCCATACCTTCAACGGTCACGATCGATTTAAAAAACATCATGAGTTCAGTCGGAATAACCAAACGATGTTTTGCCGCAATCTGGGTGGTACCCATAAGAAGGCGTCCGAGATCGACGTTTTTCATCGACAGACCAAAGTGAGGAGCTAAAAGATTTTGAAGATCTCGCGCAAACTCATCAACATCGATCTGGTCATTATAGGGGGCAATCTCGACATATTCATAAGCGAGACGTTCGTAATCTTCGGCGTAAAGGCATACGAACATATTGGCGATTGCCGATTGGGTACGACGATTGACTCTCCCGACGATTCCGAAATCGACGAGGCCAATCTGATTATTCGGTAGAATAAATAAATTACCGGCATGGAGGTCGCCATGAAAAAGTCCGTCGCGAAAAACCATTTTGAAATAAGTGCGAACTCCGATACGCATCACTTCAAGAGGATCAACTCCCTCTTGCTTGACCGAAGCGGGTTGACTCAGCGGAATACCTTTGAGCATCTCTAGAACGAGAACTCGCTTGCCCGAATATTCAAAATACACTTTTGGAATTTTAACCGAAGGATCGTTCTTAAAATTCTCGGTAAATCGACGAATATTATTCGCTTCGATAACGAAATCGGTCTCGAGTTCGAGATTTTTGAAAAATTCGTCAACGATGCCGACGGGGTTAAAGGGTCTTGTCTCGGGTACGTAGTTTTGTAAAAGATCAGCTATGAAGTATAAAATGCCGATGTCGTTTTTGATAACTTCGACGATTCCGGGGCGTTGAACTTTTACGACAACGTCAGTGCCGTCGAGTAATTTTGCGCAGTGCACTTGCGCGATACTCGCGGCCGCAAGCGGATGGGGATCGAGCTCTAAGAAAACATTCTTAATTGGAGTATTAAATTGGCGTTCGATCACTCCTTCGATTTTATCAAAGCTAATCGTAGCCACTTGGTCATGCAGCTTTTTAAATTCGTCGACAAACTCTTCGGGTATTAAATCAGGACGAGTTGCTAAGAGTTGTCCGAGTTTAACGAACGTAGGTCCGAGTTCTTCAAAACACATTCGAAGACGCTCGGGCGCAGAATATTTATCAACATCAATTTGGGTAAAACGCTCGAGAAGAAAACGGCCGAGCTTAATCTTTTCGGCGACGTTTTGGAAACCGTTTCTTGCGAACACGGCCACGATCGTCCTCATCCTTGCCGCGTTTTTTAGTGTGTTCCCCAGGCGTCTCGGACTTCTCTTGCTGGCCACTCACTTGCCCTTTTTTCGAAGCGTACTTCTTCGACTTGTCATACTTTTTCTGTTTTTTTGAATCGTTTCGATCATCTGGTTCTTTTTCAGTATCGTCCGCCTGAAGTTTAAAATCAATCTTTCCGGCCTCGATGTCAACGCCAGTGACAAAAACTTGGATCGGGTCGCCGATTTTGAATTTTGCTTTGGTGCGTGAGCCCAAAAGCAGAAGCATTTCTGGATCAAAAGTGAAACGGTCATCACCTAAATTTTCTACTTTAACTAAGCCATCGACATCAAAGGCTCTCAAGTTCACGAAAATCCCGAAGCGGGCGACGGAGCTGATAACTCCATCGAATTTTTCGCCAACAAATTTCTGCATGAAGCGGGCTTTTTTAATCGATACGAGTTGGCGCTCGGCCTTCACGGATCTCTGTTCGCAAGCGCTGAGCATACTCGACGCGGTGGCGAGTTGATCGTCGTTTAAGGCCCAGCTTTTGTATTTAGGCATCAGCATACTTTTTAATAAGCGATGCGCGATCAAATCAGGATAACGGCGAATCGGAGAAGTAAAATGCGAGTAATGAGAAAAGCCTAATCCAAAGTGGCCTAGGTTTTGCGAACTGTACTTCGCTTGGT
Organism: Bdellovibrionales bacterium; assembly: GCA_043746635.1. Classification (GTDB taxonomy): domain Bacteria; phylum Bdellovibrionota; class Bdellovibrionia; order Bdellovibrionales; family JAMPXM01; genus JAYTQQ01. The sequence goes on from JAYTQQ010000160.1 coordinate 52,017, forward strand.
TCATGGCCCTCAAAGTCAGCATACTTAAAATCTGCTGCTCGGGTTTGCCTTTAAAGCTTTCGAGTGTCTTTGAAATTTTCGTCTGAAGACGATCTTTTCCGGTGAGAGAATTTTTAGCTCCAAAGTTCCATAAGAATTTTTGAAGATCGGCAATTTTTTCTTCGTTGGGTTCTTCATGAATACGGTAAATACCCGGTATGTTTTTTTCGCCCAGAAAACGACCGACCGAAACGTTTGCGGCAAGCATGAGTTCTTCAATCAAGCGGTGAGCGAAAAGTCGTTCCGATTTAATGATGTCAACCGGTTCTCCCGCCTCGTTGACAATGACTTGAGTCTCCGGAATTTCGAGATCGAGTGAACCTTCGCGAAACCTTTTGGCCATTAAAATCTTGGCGATGTCTCGGCAATTTTTGATATTGCTCTCAATGTGATTCAAATGACTTGGAGTTTTGCCATCCAGAATTTCTTGAGCTTGGCCGTAGGTGACGCGGGCTTTTGATTCCATGACGGCTTCATAGAAATCGTGACTAAAAATGTTTCCTTGAAAATCCATCTGCATTTCACAAACAAAACAGAGCCTCGCAACTTTGGGCTTCAGAGAACATAATTCGTTCGACAAAGCCTCTGGTAACATTGGCACCACAAAATTAGGAAAATAAACGCTTGTCCCTCGTTCGTAAGCATCGTCATCGATTGAAGATCCCGGCTCAACGTAATGACTGACGTCCGCGATAGCGACCCAAACTCGAAAGCCTTTGCCATCGATTTCGGTGTAGACGGCGTCATCGAAATCTTTTGCAGTTGCTCCGTCGATGGTGATGAGATTTTTATCGCGAAGATCAACTCTTCCGGCGATATCTTTTTCACTGACGTAAGGAGAGAAGGCCTTAGCTTGCTCTAAAGCCTTCGGCGAAAATTCAAAAGAAATATTATGCAAATGAATCACGCGGGTAATATCGTTTAGTGGATCTTCGGAGTCTCCGATGATGCTGACAACATGGCCCGTGAAATCTTGATTGCGACCCGGGTAGCTCGTGATCTCAACGACCACGATTTCGCCTTCTTTTGCTCCCATAGAATCTTCGGTACGAATACGTAAGTCGGATCCCCAATGGCGATTTTCATCGAGAATAACTCCGTATTTCACGTCGACTGGCAAAAACTTGCCGACAACTTTTTTAACTGCGCGAGCAAGAATCTCAACAACTTCTCCAGAAAGACGTTCTTCATTTCTTGATTTATGAACGATGACGCGAAGGCGATCATTGGTCATAATTGAGGTCATAAACTGTCTTGAAATATAGACATCGGGATGTTTTGGATCGTCAGGAATGAGAAAGCCATAGCCATCGGGATGACACTTAATAATGCCTTCAACGTATTTGAGTCCGTCGAGATGCTTATTCTGAACAACTTGAATTTTATCTTCTGTTGGACGCTTTTGATTCGAACTCGGTTTTTTAAAAGTCGGCTTAGAGGTATTCGACTTTGTCTGTGTTGGTTTCGGCGCATTCGTCGAGGGAGAAGATGAAATAGAAAATGTTGGTCTCGGTGCGAGTTTAGCCATGAGGCCGCCGATGGCACTTTTGCCTTTTCCACCTAGGGAACTCAAGGTTCTGACGGAGCTCGAAGATTTAATTCCTTCTCGTAAGGTATTGCCGATGGGCTTGGCACTTCCGCGAGAAAAAGTTTCGGATGATTCTTTGCGATCGTTTTCAGAATTCGCTTTTCGAGAATCATTTCGTGATGGATTGTGTTCAGACTTGCCTGAATCTGAACTCTGGTTGCGCGACTTTTTGCTGCCCTTGCGATGAGGTTTCTTCATTGAATAAACGCTATCATAAGCTCAACGGCAATGACAACACGAACTCTTAAGTGCGCCCAGTCCTCATATTCAGCAAGAGAGATTGCTTTTTGTACTCAAACTGGGGTAAGTTTCGCTAGTCAGTCATCCTAAGTGCCCAGGTGGTGGAACTGGTAGACACGCGTGGTTCAGGTCCACGTGTTCGAAAGAACTTGCAGGTTCAAGTCCTGTCCCGGGTACCAAATGTCAAAGTATTCGAACCTAAATTTCTAGATAATTTTGCACCGTGCCCACCCTTATCACCTAAGGAGTGGGCAGTCTTTTTTAAAGCGATTTCTCTCTGATAATGGTCGTTATCGACAATATAATGGATCTTAAATGAGTTGATCCCCACTTCAATCTTTCGCACGAATTTCTGCGCTAGTTGCTTCTTTTGCGTGATGTCTAAGCTTTGAGTTACAAGCTTGCGATAGTTGGACGCAAAATTCTCAAATGTATCCAATCCGACGATTCGACTTAGACTTCCGACTCCTTCATTTTTAAACTTCAGTAGTGTTTCTTCGTTGTCTTTATTAATGAGTTGTAGCTTCTCCAATTGTTTATAAATTGGAGCTGCCGAGACGCCTTTAGGAAGTTCAGAGAGACGCTCAGAGAGAGCATCGATCTGGCTTGAGACGCCGCTGATTTTGGCCTTAAATCTTTCGGCTTCTTTGAGTTTTGGATTTACTTCATGTCGCGACTTCACCTTCACGAGCATACGCCTGACAAATTCTTCGTCATTTAAAAATTCAGCGAGTTTGGCCCAAGCCGCAGGCTCTAGCTTTTTTGCGGCAACACGGTGTGGTTCACATTCAAAAAGTTTTTTTGTTAGCGTTGAATCTCGTTTTGTCGCCCAGGCGTGTTCGTAATAACCAACCTTCGAGGTATTTCCGGTTGCAGACTTTCCAACCATATTGCTACCACAGCTTTGACAGACCACTAGGCCAGAAAAGAGGTAGGGCATTCGACCTTTTTTATGTGGCTTGTAGCGTCTTCGATTTTTATCGAGCATCTGACCGGCACGAGTAAAAGTAACCTCGTCGATGATCGGTTCCCAAACAGCCTTCGACTCCTTTTTCTCTCCTTTATGCTTATACGCTTTGATGCCGAGATAAGCTTTGTTACGAAGCATTGCTTGAAGATTGTCGACTGTGAAGTGACCGATTCGCTTGAACCTTCCACCGCTTTCCGTTTCTCGCTTTAAAGAGTAACCGTTACTATTAAGCCAAAGAGCTGCATGAGAAAGACATCCTTCTCGAATGAACGTCGTAAAGGCTGCTCGCACGAGCTCGGCCATCTTTGGCTCAATCTCTAAGAAGCCGGGCTTATCTAAGATCTTTCGGTATCCGATCGGAATCATTCCACCGTTGTAGAGTCCACGATTTGCGCGGGCGGCGAGATTGGCTTCGACCCGCTCTGAAGTCTGCTTTCTTTCAAATTGAGCGAGATTCATCAGTTGAAACAGAACCATTTCACCAGCCGCAGTTGTCGTATCAAAATCTTCTCTAAGACTCGAAAACATGCAGCCGTGCGCTCGCATAAGGTCCCACATTTCAACGAAATCCCTAATGCTGCGAGAAAGACGCGAAATCTCCGTTACCATGATGAGATTTATTTCGCCGCTTCTTATGGCGCGAAGCAACTCTTGAAGTTTTGGCCTACGCATGTCTTTTGCCGAAATACCGGCATCCGTGTAGATGCCACAAATCTCGCCGAAAGAATTCATTCGATTTTTATAATCGACGGCTTGCCTAAGACGATCTTCTTGATTTCTGATGGAGCCTTCAGGATTTTCGGCCTGTTCCTCGGTACTGACTCGGATATAAAATCCAATTTTGAATTTTATATTGTTTTTATTATGCATCTGTTCCCGTTCTTTCTGCCGCAAGCGGCGTTAAAAGTTCGGGAGCTAAGATTTTTTTCTCGGAGAGCTGGCAGAAATAACTATACACAAGGTCTGTCCACTCATCAAGAATTTGTTCATATTCTTCTTCGCGAACCTGAAAATATTCGACTTCAATTTTTTCAAAAGGCGCGACAAAACGTGTGCGACGTTTGGGTTTACGCAATGAATTGCTCCAATATTAAATTGTTTGAAACGAAAATTTTGAGTGAGGACGTAATGCTTTAAATAGGCTCAGGGGCGGAGAGATTGTCTTCAGGTGAAGTCGCAGATTTTTTTAGACGCCTTCGCTTTAACGTCTTGGACTGGACCGCGTTCGACGTATGATTTATTTTGTCTGTAACTGCGAGCTCAACGCTTCGAAGTTGAGCCTGTAACTCAGCCACACGGGCTAAATTCTTGTCGGCCAGCGCAAGTTTTATTTGCGGCGTGATCCAGGCGATATGCTTGAGCGGATCGTAATTTTCCGTACGAATCTGCAAACATTCTTTTGGTAAAAACTCGTCTCTATGGGCACGAATCAAAAAGTTAACGACATCAGATCTGCTTAGGGACAGAAAGCCTTTTGATGACTTTTTAATTTGAGCAATCCAAGAATCGAGTTTGTCGCACTCAGCTTTACCAAGACTTGCTCGTTCAATTTGCTTCGAGGACTTTACTGCTTTTTCATGCCCATCAATATTCATAGGGCCGGTTACCGACTCCATGTTGTCTCCTGCTCGATCCGGTACATGTTGTGGCCTTCGACCCACTCACGGCCGCCGCTGCGAATCTCAGGAGGAATGAAAATCTTCTTTACTGTGGGCTTTAGTAGTTTCGGCTGCTCAGTCTGTGAGGGCTCCGTCGGTTTTGTTTTATTGAAAGAAGCGCATCCGCTGAGCTCAAGACAAAGTAGCAGGACAATCAATTTAATTGAACGCATGACTAACTCCTAAATGGTTGAAATAGAATTTAAGAAATTTTTGAAAAATCAAAGCTGAAGAAGTGAAATAAAAAGGCCTGAAAAGTGAGAATGCAATTCAGGCTCGAGATACGAATTTTTGAATGAGATATACGGGGGCATACTCAGTTATGAATTGAGTCCGGGATCAAGTTCGAGAAGGCCTTGATTTTCCAAGGACTTTGTTTGGGTCGTAATGGACGTTAAACATTGCAGTTCCCTGTATATCTCCAATATATTTCCCGTATGGGTCACCTATCAATCCCCTTATATTCTCTCGAATAGTGAATAGGTTATCTGACCGATCGTTCTTTATGTGAGCATCCCACCCAAGCTTGAGATAATCCTTCAAGTCCACAAATAGATGATAGTTTGGCGAATCATCTTTACTACAGGCTTTTGCGGTGAGAATTTGATCCTTCACCTTCTGATTTCCGACCAACCAGTATACTCGGTCGACATTTCGAATCATCTTGTAAAACCTGATGATCGACTCGTATCTCGCAACACTCTTGGCGGTAAGTTCAATCTCATAGGCGAGTACCCATTGCTTACGATCGGACTCAATCAAAGTATAACCGTCTGACCTATGGTCGTTGATCTGTGGCACCCAAGGAGGGTAATATTCCACTGACCTTCGCCTTAGTTCTTGTTCAGTAAAAAACTGAACATTTGAAAACTTGTACTTTGACCATTCACCTAGGTGAAATGCCAAGACGTTACGATCATGCCACCAATTTTCAGATAAGTAACCTTCTTCTGTAAGTTCACCAAGGGATTCTCGAATAGTGTTAAAACCTAAATCAGTGAGATGCCAGGCTGTGAAGCGGTATTGTTTGCTCGATGTTGCTTCGACCAAGTCATGACGGGCTAGTCGTTCCAATGCCTTGTAAGCTGAGTACGCTGAGCCTGGTTTGACAACAGCTTCATAAACGGAGGCTGTGGATGCAATTTTCCATCGCCATAAGAAATGCATTATTTCCGTATCGCGATCGCTCATATAAAAGCAATTGCCACGAAAGCGATTCGCACTTTTTGCGTCACTCATTTCATACCTCGTAATATTTTAAGATTTTAAAGTTTCAAGAAAATTTGTAGGTTTGGATTTCTTCGAGCTTGGGTCCGAACTTCCAAACTGCACGACCCTTAATTTCCGGATTGAGCTCAAAGGCTCTCTTGGTTCCAAGTGCCGCAACACTCGATGCTTGATTCGCCATTGGAAAGCAAAGCACTCCTGGTAAATTCGACTTAACGGTTTGATCAAAACTAGAAGAATCTGGCTTTTGAGTTGCGACAATAAGGTGAATGCCTGCGGCGCGGCCCTGACGCGCAATTCGATTAGCTGCGGCCTTTGCTTTTACGACCATTTCTTTATCGAGGCCAGGTTCAGTAGAATAAAGCTGTGCCATTTCATCAATGAAAATATAGGTTCGCTTTTCAGTAGTGGTCCTCTTCTCGAATGGACCAGCACTTCTCTTGAGCTGAGCCTTGAGGTACTGATCAAAATCACTTACGCCAAGATTTTTAAAGGTATCAAGTCTAGTCGCAAGTTCTGTACCGAGTCTTGTAAGTTCGGCAATGGAAGCAGCCGACCCCTCATGGTAGCTAATATTGTCATGCATATTATCGATTCGGGATTTAAGATCAGAACTCTCCATGCCGCCTTTAAAATCTAGAAAAATAATTTGAGCTTCTTTGTTGTTGCTTGAAACAATCGACGACGCCATTTTCATAAAATTGGATTTCCCGCCGCCTGATTGACCCGCAACTAAAATGTGCGCAACATCTCTGATGTTAACCTTGATTGGCCCTTGGTGACTTAGTCCAATCGGAATATCGCCGTCGGCATACTGCTCGGGGTTTTCTAACAAGGCGACTTTGTCGAGGTCCTTGGTAGTGTATAGGATCTCAATTTTACTTTTATCACCATCTTCTTGATACATTTTCACGATTGAGAAATTTAAAACATTCTCAAGTTTTTCACGAGCAGTATTGAATTCCGAAAGAGTAATGCCGTGAGTTTTAAGCTTTAGGCATCTTAAATGTTCATCAACCTCGATATCCTCAACAAGGGCCGGGTATTTGCCAACGCATTTTAGTTTTGCCGCCTCAAAGGCTACTTTGAGCTTTTCAAGAACAGAATTTCGCTCAACGACTCGAACCATCCCCCAAACCAGCCAGCCAGAGAACAACAGAAAGTATTCAAGAAAACTTCGCATAGATCCTGTTACGTGAGAGCTTTTACCAAAGAGTCCGAGAACCCATTGATCAAATCTCAGGTGGAGTAACAACGACGTAGCGATTCCAGCATAACAATATTTGTGCGCGGGAATTCTGTCCTTACAAACGCCCATCACAATTTCTTTTATTGCAGTCCATAAAAACTTCCATACATAGGTAATTCGGTCGAGATAATCAAAATTTCCAATTGGTTCATTCATTCTTAGATCCTTCTTTCTTTTTTGGTTCATCGAATAATAAATAAAACTCTGTTCCCCGTTTGACTTCGATAATGTTCGGAGCATTTTTCATTTCGTCCATATAACTTTGACTTTGATCGAGAGCTGCTTTTGACGTCCCACTTAAGGCAGCGTCTCTCAGTGAGCGCTTCCGTTCGTAGGCAAACATTGACCCACTGGTGTCTTGTAGGCCATCGGCCATACCACCAAGAAGTCCGAAGCCCATTGCCGCCGCCATTTTTTTGCTTTTGGTTCCAACAAACGAACCCTTTAAACCTTGAATCTTGTCGGAGAGATCAAAGGCCTGGGCTCTAATCGGAATACTTTCGCCATTTGGAAAAATCACTTTTGTGAATTCAACAAAAAGTCTCTCCTCCGTTGATTTGCCGCTTCCAAATAGTGTTGCGTGCTCAGGGATCAATCTCTCACCATCGACAATAATGGGAGATGTCAGTTTCGCTTTGACGATTCCGTTTGTGGCGCCACTTTCCAAAATGGCCATTGCTTCACTTCCGACTGGGATCTCACTCGCACCGCTTAGAGAAAAAACCCTTATCCCACCCAGAGCTGAGACTTTGACAGGCACTTTTTTGATGCGATTAATGAGATCTTGCTCGGTCTGAATTTTAGAGTCGATAACAGGCAAAACACTTGAGATAGCTGGAGTCGAAAATTCTTTCGACCGCAAGTCGTTCAAATCCGATCTTTTGCTAAAAAATATGAAAACACCAATCAGACATGCTGCGGGTAATGCCATACCCTTTGCAAATTTTGAGTTGAGTGTAAACTTAAAGCCGTTCCAACTCCTAAAGTACGAGCTCTGTCCCCAACGGTAAGTCTTGCCCAGTCGTTCAATGAAAACTTCTGTGGGTTTAGTTTCTTCATTCATCAAACTTCACCTGGAACTGTGACTCCTTCGGATCTCTTACAATAAGAATATCGTCGCCGTGCGATTTAACAGCGATCAAATCAAAGGCACACCTACGCTCATCAAGGTACACAACGACGTTTGTGTGACCATCAGGTTTGAGAGCCTTGATGATCAAATCGTTTTTGATTT
>JAYTQQ010000161.1:0-23248 GCA_043746635.1 Bdellovibrionales bacterium
ATTTTCGATCACGTAGTTAATTTTAACCTTATTGCGCTCACGGTTAAAAGCTAGATTTGGTGAAGAAATTTTGGCCCTTAGATACCGATCCTGAAAAAAATAATCCTTCATTGATGTTTCGAAGTCTTTAAGGCTTGGGTTTGATAGGCGACTGCCGATAAGGTATTTCGAAAGTTTTTTAGCTTTTAAAATAATATCAGGATTTGCACACTCGAAATTAATTTCAGTGATTGCGCTCGGCTGACCCTCGATCACTTTCACGTGAATAATAATTTCGGTATCTTTTGGAGTTTCGAAATCGATATCGATCTGCGGATTGATATATCCCTGTTCTGCATATTCATTCTGGAGATCATCGGCCTTAGCCAAAATTTCTTTACGAGAAAAAACTTGGTTGACGTCAATGCCGAGCTTTTCGATTATGTGGGATCTACTAAACTGATTGTTGCCTGTGACAGTAATCTCTTTAATCGTCCGAAGAAGGCTCGCTACGATGACGTATTCGGCGGGTCTCATATCAGGAAAACGTTCATGCACTTCAATGTTTGAAAACTGATTCGTTGCCATTAAGTAACGCATCACCTGGTCTGTTTCCGCTTCGTTTACGTCTCGCGCGAATACATACGGAAAATTTTGTTTTATCTTGGCCGACATGGCTGCCGGTACACCCTCAAATTTTAAAATATGAGAATCGGCAAAGCTTTCGTTTGCAAAACAGAGGCATGAGAAAAAGATCAACAGAAAATATCTCATTTAAATTGAAACCGATACTCGAGATCGAGTCCGAGAACATTTGGATTATCGATTTTTTGTTGCAGGATCTCAGTCTCGTCAGCTTGTCGATTCACGAAGCTCCCGACGACTTGAAAACGTTTTGACAAATTATATTTAAGTTCAACTTCATTGTCTGATCTCGAGCCCAGCGACCGATTGTAAACCCAGCCGAGTTTTTCGGCGATCTTTCCGCTCAGGGAAATTTTCTGAACAGCTACGTTTTCGGTTTCATCGAAACCACTGGTAAATTGAAGGTCGACGTCAAAACGATCTTTGAGTTCTTTGCCGATTGGGCTCGTTTTGAGCACCGAAGAAGGTAACATAAATCCTGGGTTACCACTTTGTTGTGTTGTATTGGTCGTAGCCGTGCTGTTCGTTGGATTCGTAGAGAGTGTTCCTAGGGCGAGTAAAGAAATAATGTCAGGCTGTGAAAGTGCAGGCTGACTGGTGAGGATTACAACGGGTTTTTGGGCGTTACCTTGAACGAGAAGATTGACGTCGTACTCGATGTCTTTCGAGTTTGGAGTGGACGGATCAATGTGGGTTCTGGCAGTAAGGTAAAGTTTCGGATTAATTTCTCTTGGATTATCAAAAGTAAAAGTAGCGGCAATGACTTCAAATGCACGATCATTAAACTTCACTTTACTTTCGGGAACGGCCGTCACAACTCCGGCTAGCGCAGGTTTCTCTGTGGCTCCCTTGATACTCAGCTGACCTTTCAGCGTTCCTTCCATGAGCGAGTTACGCACGGGAAGACCTTTACTAAAATCAACATCGAGATCTAGGATGAGAGGACTTTGATTTTCTTCTGAAATATTTTTCGGTAGATACTGGTTGATTTTTGAGACGGGGCTGTCGTCTCCGCCGCCGAACTCTTTAGTGACGAGACCATCGGTCACTTCGTAATTTCCTTTGAGCAAAAACGGAAACCAAGAACCACTCAGCGTAATTTTGCCTCCACCCTTAGTGAGAATTCCGTCGGGAACTCTCATTGACACTTTATCGAGAACCGCATTGATTTGAAACGGAAGATTGCGGTAGGCCTTGAACTCGAGATTACCGTCGCCGGAGATTTGACCACCAGCAAAATCACCCTTGATTGAGTTGATCAATATTTTTTTCTTGTTGAACAAAACGTCGGCTTTCATTTCGTCGAAGGGATGAATGAAATCGAAAAGTTTTAAGTACCCATGATCTATGTAGGCCGAGCCAAGCAAATCGAGGTGAGTGGCGTTTGCCTTCACGTTACACGCAAAAGAGAGTTCGCCCCGGAGTTCCTCAAAGAATGGCAATAGCAGCGAAATTAAATTCATGTCGAGCTTACCATTGATTTGCCAATCTATTTTATCGCTCGGTGAAGCGGCATCTGATATTTTGAGGCTCGTGTTTTGGCCCTCGAGTCCGAAATTTTCGATTCGAAATTGTCCTTCGTTCACTTTGATTCTAATTTCTTTTGAGGCAGCCATCGAAAGTGCGGCACGTTTGAGTTCGAATTTCTGAATGTTGATTTTACCGTTTGAATTCCAGACGCCACCTCTTGGCGCGTTCAAATTAATTTCTGAAGTCAGTCTTGAATCGAAATCTCTTTTGGTGCTCGCTGCTTTGAAAGATGCAAAGAGAGGCGCAAAGTTCCATTCTTTGGTTTTTATTTGGACCGCAAAAGGAGCAGTTGGGGTCAGCGGAATGATCAAATTAGTTTGAATCTTATCGCTCAGGAAATGCCCTTGAGTCTCGATCGTGTTTTCACGAAACTTCACGTGAAAATCAGAATCTCCGGCGGCTTGTTCTGCAACCGAGGTCTTTGTGAGTTTTGCGTAGAGGTCGGCGTCAGGCTTCAATACGTAGCCCTGAAGTCTCAAGTCAAATTCTGCGAGGCTTGAAATACTGAATCCAAAATCTAAAAAATTAGGCGATTCTTCAAGTTTGATGTTTTGGGCATGGGCTCTGACCTCGACGTCTCCGTTGGGATGGCCTACTCCCGTGGCGCTGATCGCCTCCGCACCCCTTGCGAAAAGAACTCGGTCTGTAACGACTTCACCGTCGCGAGAATGAATATCAAAATTTATTTGGTCGAAAGGTTCGCGCCACAATGTGCCGTGGGTAATCTGAGATTTAAGATCGTAGCTAAGGGCATTGAATTTAAGTGGCCCCCACACTTTGGCCTGAACGCTTCCACTGCCGGTAACCGTAAAAGGAAGTTTCACTTTTCTGATAAAAATCTGCTGAAGATCGGAAGCGTCGAGTTTTTGGGATCTTCCTAAAACTGAAATACGATTGTTTGAAAGGTTCAACGAAACGTCGGCCTGATACGTCGATTTTGGGTACCGACCGTAGAGATTCGAGAAGCTTAGTTTGCCTTTGGCGAAACCCAAAGTTGTCTTTGCGCTGCCTAACCAAAAATCACTGAGCCAAAAATCATTTCCGCTCAGTTGTGCCGACATGGTTGCTGATGAACTATCTCCTGAAGTCTCGCCGGCTACTTGGGTCACACCTTCGATCTTAAGATCAGCGAGATTCGCAACATCTTTGAAGTTGAGATTGTCGCCGGTGTATTTTATTTTGAACCCTTTATCGTAGTTGATCGAACCTTGAGAGGTGCCTTTTGAGTTGGGCATAGCAATGCGAACATCGTAGCTGACAGCATTTGAGTCTACCTGCAGACTTCCGGTTGCGGAGAAGGTGTCGACCTTGACGATCGTTCGATCTGATTTTATTCCTGGTCTTAATAGAAGATTCTTGCCCTCGAGCGAGCCGGTGCATTTCAGTGCGAAGCTTGGTTTTACTTCGGCCTCGCACGGAAGTTCGCCTTTTGCCTGAAGCCAGAGCGGAATTTCTTTAAGACCCAGATTTTTAAATAATTCGTATAGAGAAAGATTTTTCACTTTTACTAAAGTCGTTACGCGAAAATTGTCATTCAGAAGAGCTTTGAAATTTTGAAGTTCGGTCGTAAAGCTGTCATTTGTGACGGTGAGTGCCGGGATGACGAGCTCTTTATTTGACAGAGCCCCTTTAGCATTGACGGCGCCAACATAATACTGGAGTACTTTTAACTTATCGGTCTTGATATCGAAGTTATACTCTTCGCTGTGGCCCGGGCGAAGTTTGAGTTCAGCAGTGACGCTCGCTCCGCCACTCATTTTCGGAAAGTGATAAGATTCGCCAAGCGCTTTCGCGGCCCAGGTTGAAAGTGATTCGAGACTGAAGCCTCCTCTTGCTTTAAAATCGTAATCTTTGAAGCTGAGGGCTTCAACGTCACCCATCGCCGTTCCGTTGGCGGTGAATTGAGATTCTCCACGTTGTATTTTAAAATGAGAAACAATCACTTTCTCTGGGGATAAAAATAATTTGCTATCGGTGGCAATTCTAAGGTCAGCCTTGCTCGTTAAATCTTTGATGTAGATTGAATCAGAATTGAGGGTGATTCCGATATCGTCATTATATTTTTCGACGTTTAAAAGAATGTCGCTCATTTCGATTTGCGTTTTGGGATTCGGTACGATGAGCTTAATGTCGGATCGTTCAATATCAAGATATTGGAGAGGAATTCCTTTCAGCGTAGCGAAGAGGCCTTCAAGCGGCCGCTCAGCGGATCTTTTTTTTGTATTGGGCAATCTTATTTCAACTTTAGTATCGGTGACGGCAAGCCGTTTGATTTTGAGGTCTCCGGTGAGCAGCCGAAAGAGACTCACTTCGACTTCGATCTCTCCGACTTCGAATGGATCAAGCATTGCCTTGAGCTCTTCTTTCGGTGCTATCTTTACCTGCTCGAATGAAATTGCAATTGGAAATAAATGGAGACTTACGTTTGTAGGCAAAATCCGAACAGGTAATTTCTCCTGGGAAATGGATTCAACCTTTATGATAATGAATGTCTTAAGCTTCGGAATTCCAACCCCTACGAGTGCGCCTAATAAAAAAACCGTTGCGGTAAGAAGCGCAATCGAAATCCAAAATTTGCGCGAAAAGGATTTCATCATCTAGGACTGCCCTATCCAGTGATCGAGAAGTGAGTGAGCGTTTTTATAATGGGCTTTGATCTTAACGATACTTTTCATAAAATCAACGGCTTGAGATTTTTGACCAAGACCCCAAAGGGCGCGCGCTCTTGCATAAATGGCGGCGAAACTGCTTTCGGGATCCTCGACAAATTTAACCTCGAGCTGTTGACTGAGTTCGAGAGCTTCTAAAAATTTGCGGCTCTTTAAAAGGAGTTCGAGTTCGAACCATTCGGCTTCTGGGCTTCTGGCGCTCAGTCTTAAAATCTCGACGGCTTCTTCGGAAAAATCCATAAATGCGAGTGCCATTGCAAGATCGTAATTTTTTTCTGGATGTTTTTGAACGAGCTCGCGTGCGTGAGTCATCATGAGTGAGCGAACGATTGCCTGTTCGCATCCGATAGGAGTTCCTTTTTCTTCGATGATCGTTTGCATTGAGCGATGGTCAATATTTTCGCCGACAATATGTCTTGCCCAGCGTTCATCGAAGGCTTTCTGATCAAGACTAGCATCATGATCGTCAGGATAAGTGAGATGATATTGCTTGAGTGCTTTTGATTCATCATCCATCATGCGCTGAGATCTTAAGAATTCGATCTTTTCCCGGAGCGCCAATTTCTTTTCGTTCCGGGCATCGAGCTCTTTTATTTCGTTCAAGACGCGTGATTTTGCAATTATTGAGGCGAGACGATCCGACCGTGGCGATCGCAAGACTTCGTTCATCGCGTCTTGATCGCGAACTCCATTTACAATTGCTTTTTCTTCTTCGCTATTCGGCTGGATTTGGAGTTCCGCTAAGACTTCGGCAATCTGCGCCCAGGGAAGATGTCTTTCGTGGCCGAGAAGTTTTTCGACTTCTCTCAGGAAGGTACTCTGCAGCCCGGCATTTAGAAAAAATTGAGCGACAACAAATTGCTCTTTCGAATTGTATAAATTATTTTTCCAGGCTTTAGAAAGTGCGCCCGCTACTGAGGCGACATCTTTATTGTCGTTTAAAAAATCTCGAATTTGAAGTTCGACAGAGTTCACGAATTCCCCAATGAATTATCAATAAGTTATTAAATATAGTATGTAATAACTTATTGAAATTGAGGAGAATTACTTTGAGTTTTTCGTAACAAAAAAGCTTATTTGCTGACCCGTTCGATGTACTCGCCCGTGCGCGTGTCTACTTTTAGAGTGTCGCCTTCATTGATATGCATAGGAACATTCACCATGTGGCCCGTTTCAAGAGTTGCTGGTTTCGTTGCTCCAGTCACGGTATTGCCTTTAAAGTTTGGATCTGTTTTGACCACTTTAAGCGCAACCGAATTAGGGCAATCGATTCCGATTGGTCTTCCGTTGTAATTCATCACAACGCACTGAAGATTTTCGATCAAATAATTTTTTGCGTCACCGATGTCGTCTTCGGTGATGCAAATTTGTTCGTAATTCGTTTGATTCATAAAATTGTAGCCACTGTCGTCTTTGTATAAAAATGTCATGTCTTGAGTATTCACGTCTGGAATTTCAAATTTCTCGCCGGATTTAAAAGTACGTTCAAGATTCGAACCGGTCAGAAGGTTACGCAGTTTGGTGCGAGTAAACTGATTTCCCTTGCCTGGCTTCACGTGCTGAAAATCAACGACCGCGAAAGGCGATCCTTCAACCATAATTTTAAGGCCTCGTTTGAAATCCGCTAGCTGATACATAAACCCTCTTCAGTTTTAAATTTATTCGTGAGTAGCATTTGATTATCAGATAATTTTGCGAGATTCGTCAACTCGAAAGGCTTGTTACGTGAGACTAAGAGTTTTTCTCATTTATACGGCGCAGGAGTGTTTCGAGCTTTTGGCGTTTCAGTAGTGGCAGTTTTGAGCTTCGAAAGCTTTGTTCGGAGTAAGCTTGAGTGCGTCGGTTCAGAAGCTGCAGGCGTTTTTCGATTTCGGGTACCTGCCCAAGACGCATTTGTGCTTCAATGAGGACCTCAAGTGCGCGCTCAAGGTCGTTACGAACGGTCAGGGCATCTGCGAGTGAGAGGGCATGATCGAGATCTTTTTGTGGAGAAAGCTTTTGGGCAGGAGGAGCTTTGGGAGTGACAAGTTCGAGAGAGTCTTTGGTTTTTTTTTCAAAACTTTCTTCAGCAAAATCTTGGGCGATGAGAAACTCCCATTTTTTAACGGCTTTTTGAGCGCGCTCGTCCTCTGGGTGTAAAAAGAGCAGCATTTTGAAAGCTTGCAAGGCTTCTCTGGGGCGCCTAAGTTTAAGGCAGACTTCACCTAGAAGATGAAATGCCAAAATATTATCGGGAGCAAGTTCAGTCGCTTTTTTGAGCTGCTCGTAGGCTTCTTCGATTTGATTAAGGTCGAGTAAAACTTTGGCGTATGCGAGTCGTCCGCTTGCGAAATTGGCGTGGACTTGTATTCCTTTTTTGCAGAGAGCTTGAGCTTGTTCGAGCTGCCCCATTTTTCGATAGGCTTCAGCGAGGGGAGCGAATAATCTTGAGTTTGGATTTTTGTCGTATTCGTTTTGGTAGCGGTCTATAAATTCGCGGCTGATGCTCATAGTCTTAACTCTTGCACAAACATCCGGAAATTTCAAATTCTTGCTTGCCAAGGGCTCGGGCACCGCGTTTGTATGAATGAATTAAGATGCAAAAAAGGCCAAAAATCATTTTAGGACTCGATCCCGGGAGCCACAATACTGGCTTCGGAATTCTTTCATTTGATACTGGAAGGTTGAAGTATCTGGAGCATGGTGTGATTTCGGCTCCTTCGAGTTTGGGATTTCTGGCGCGGATCGAGATCCTTGGTCGTGAAATTGCTCGTTTGGTCGAGCGAGTGGAGCCTCAAATTACAGTGGTGGAAAAGATCTTTCTCGGTAAAAATGCCGATTCGGCATTTAAGCTCGGGCACATTCGGGGCGTTTGTTTGATAGAGGCTTTGAAGATTAAAAGTGAAGTGGTTGAATATGCGGCTCGTTCTGTGAAAAAGGGAGTTACGGGGAACGGAGCTTCGAGTAAAGAGCAGGTGCAGACGATGCTCTATGCGGTTTTGGGTTTAAAGATGTCAGATCACGATAAATTGAAGATCGATGCTTCTGATGCGCTGGCTTTGGCTTTTTATCACGGGCGCACGATCGAGTTTGATTCTCGGATGAAGCAGCAGATGTCCCGTAAAAATATTTCAGGTATTAAGGAGCAATTATGATTGGGCAACTGCGCGGAAAGTTGATCGAGAAATCACTTGAGCATATTATATTTGATGTGGGCGGAGTGGGTTACGAACTCAATTGTTCGGTGAATACTCTTGATAATTTAAATCTCAATGCCGAAACGAAGATTTTTGTTCATACTCATATGCGAGAAGATGCTCTGACTCTTTTTGGTTTTAGTTCGTCTCTTGAGAAGCGGATTTTTTTGTCACTCCTGAAAGTGAATGGTGTTGGTCCAAAGCTCGCCCTTAAGATTTTATCGGGTTCGAGTCTTGATCAGCTTTTACAAATGATCGAGAGCGGCGATGTTAAGGCGATTTCGACGATTCCAAAAGTGGGCAAAAAAACGGCCGAACAACTTGTTCTGACTCTCAAAGGAAAATTGAGCTTTGAAGAAGATGAAAATGAACCTACACTTTTCAAATCGCCGATGGGTGCAAGAGCCGAACTGGTTTCTGCACTTGTGAATTTGGGATACAGACTACCGGACGTTGAGAAAGTGGTTTCTGGGTTGCCGAGAGAAATCGCGATTGAAGAAGCGCTTCGAAAGGGCCTCGCGGCTCTTTCGGGTCAAGCTTAAGAAAGAGGTTATTCATGCAAGATCGAATTGTGAATCCCGAAATGGCAGAATCAAGTGAAGGTAATTGGGAAAATGTTTTGCGGCCTAAGACTTTCGAAGATTTTCCGGGGCAAGACAAAGTTAAAGAGAAGCTTAAGGTTTTTATTGAGGCCGCAAAACGACGTGATGAACCTCTCGATCATATCTTGCTCAGCGGGCCTCCCGGATTAGGCAAGACGACTCTCGCAGGGATTATCGCCGGATCAATGGGTGTAGATTTTAAAATTACATCCGGTCCTGCGCTTGAGAAAAAAGGCGACATTGCTGCGGTTTTGACAAGCCTTCAGCCGAACTCAATTCTTTTTATCGATGAAATTCACCGTTTGAATAAAGTGGTCGAAGAATATATTTACTCTGCGATGGATGATTTTTGTATCGATATCGTTATGGGCGACGGGATGGGCGCAAGAAGCATGCGTTTTCAGCTTTCGCCATTTACTTTGATCGGTGCGACAACGCGTTCTGGTTTGCTGACCTCTCCATTGCGATCACGTTTCGGGATTCCCGAAGCGCTTAATTTTTATGACTGTAAATCTTTAGTCCTAATTTTGACACGTTCTGCAGAAATTCTCGGAATTGAAATGTCTCCTGAGGGGGCCATTGAAATTGCTCGCAGATGTCGAGGCACTCCACGTATTGCGAATCGTCTATTAAAACGGGTGCGTGATTACGCCCAGGTAAAAGGCGACGGCAAAATTAGTCTTGAACTCGCCCAGTATGCTTTAAATCAGCTTGAAGTCGATACGATTGGCCTCGACGAAATGGATCGCAAAATTTTATCTTTGATTTCAGAAAAATTCGGTGGAGGACCCGTCGGAATCGAAACGATTGCCGCCGCTCTCAGCGAAGAGCGAGACACCATCGAAGAAGTTTACGAGCCCTTTTTGCTTCAAGAAGGCCTCATTCAGAAAACTCCAAGAGGTCGCGTCATCACAGCAAGCGCACGCGCCCACTTAGGCCTTACCCCTTCTGAAGAACAATTCTCTTTAAGACCGGTTGAAGTTTAAGGAAGGACCGTACAGTCGTACGAAGTTTTTGAGTAGTACACTTTGCCGTCATCAAGCGAACAAGTTCTAAAATAAAAATCAAAAGGCGAGTTTGGATGAATCGGCATGTCTTTTGAGAACGTAAAGCCTTCTGCAGCGTAAGCAGCCGCATCCGCTTTAGAATTAAGACTTGGTTCAGAACCAAATCTTGAAGTCGGATGGCTCGCGCAACCCGCTAAAAATAAAATCAAACTGAGTTTATAAAAACTGCTCATAGCGTTCTATCGGTTTTGTCACTCATCACCCCGAGACTCAAGTTGAGAAACATCAAATAAATGAACCCGACTTTTGGAGGGATCAACTTTACGAGCTTTTTCGAGCCAATTCTAAAAATGTTTCTTGCAGTCTGCCGCTGATGTCCCAACGTTCTCAACTCGCGACTCTGCATCTTTAAAACGACAAACTGTGCACTTTATGTGACAGCATGTGCGGACGAGTTAGAAACCAATGCAGGGTCTTGCGAAAAAATACAAAGTAATTTCAGATACTTGCGCACTCATCTACGGCGTGTTATATCAATCGATGTGGTCCCAGAATTGCTTCGAAAGAGAGTAAGACCAACTACCCATAAGAGGTTCCGCCCATGTTTCTACAGCGCACCATTCGCAAGCGAGTCAAAGTTGAAGGCATCGGTCTTCATACCGGCAAACCCGCATCCCTGACTTTCCGACCAGCGCCTGCCAACACCGGAATCTACTTCGTCAGAACCGATCTTCCCGGCTCGCCAGCAGTGACTACTCATGCCCAGCACGTCCAAGCCACTTCAATGGCAACCACACTGGGCGGTCCTGAATTTTCAGTTTCTACCGTCGAACATTGTCTCTCCACGATGGCAGCGTTTCGAATCGACAATCTTTTTATCGAATTGAGCGGACCCGAAATTCCGATCTGTGACGGCAGCGCCGAGTTTTTCATGCAAGCCCTCCTCGAAGCCGGATTCGTTGAACAAGACGAGGCAAGAAAATATGCCTACGTCACCCAACCCATTTTTTACGGGGACGGAGACAAACACGCTTACGTGATTCCCTACAATGGCCTTCGAGTGACTTGCACGATTGAATTCCCTCATCCAAAAATCGGAAAACAAAAAATCGATATCGACATCAACGAAAATTCATTCGCCCGAGAACTTGCCCGTGCCAGAACCTTCGGTTTTTTAAAAGACGTTGAAATGATGCGCGCACGCGGACTCGCACTCGGCGGCAGTCTTGAAAACGCCGTCGTCCTTGACAATCGCGAAGTTTTAAATCCAGAAGGCCTCAGATACGCCGATGAATTCGTGCGCCATAAGGCCCTTGACGCTCTCGGTGATTTGGCCACGCTGGGTGTACCGCTGATGGGTCACCTCGTGCTTTATAAGGCCGGTCACGACGTTATGAATAAGCTCGTACGGAAGATTCAAAATTCGCCCGATTCAATTCGTAATGTCGAGTTAGGTGCTGAAGTTCATTCGCAAGCCGCAACTCTCAAAGTCGCAGCGTACGAATAAATTTTAGAAAAAATGACAGGATCCTAAATTCAAGACTTGAGTTTTTATAAAGCCCCGATAAGATCTGTCTTTCCAAAAAAATAACATTTGGCAAGGGGGCTTTGATGATCATAGGTGTACCTAAAGAAATTAAAATCAGTGAAAACCGTGTTGGAATGACTGAGGCAGGAGTGAAACAACTCGTGCATGAAGGTCACCAGGTTTACGTTCAAAAAGACGCCGGCCTCGGAAGCCGCATCACGAATGAAAACTATCTCGCAGCTGGCGCAAAAATTCTGGATACCGCAAAAGAAATTTACGGCAAAGCCGAGATGATCGTAAAAGTAAAAGAACCTCTCACAGACGAATACGAACTTCTCAAAGAAAATTTGATCCTCTACACATATCTACATTTAGCTGCAGAACCAAAGCTCACAAAAGTTTTGTGTGAGCGAAAAGTAAAAGCCATTGCTTACGAAACAATTCAGCAAGAAGACGGCAGTCTCCCACTTCTCACTCCAATGAGCGAAGTTGCGGGCCGCATGGCCACTCAAGTTGGCGCGTTCTATCTTCAAAAAGATCACGGTGGGAAAGGCATTCTTCTTGGCGGAGTGACCGGCGTAAAGCGTGGTAAAGTCACGATCATCGGCGGGGGAGTCGTTGGCATCAACGCGGCCAAAATGGCAGTAGGCTTGGGCGCTGACGTCACAATCTTAGATATCAACATGGCTCGCCTTGAATATCTTGATGATGTTTTTCAAGGACGCATCCACACACTTTTCTCAAACTCACAGAACATCGAACTGTCCGTAAAAGATTCGGATCTTGTCGTCGGCGGAGTTCTCGTGACCGGTCACAAGGCTCCAGTTCTTGTTACTAAGGCGATGATCGAGCAAATGAGTGCAGGTAGTGTTGTCGTCGACGTTGCGGTTGATCAAGGCGGATGCATCGAAACCTGTAAGCCAACAAGCCACACGCACCCAACATACGAGGTGAGCGGTGTGATTCACTACTGCGTACCGAATATGCCAGGTGTTGTGGCGCGTACTTCGACTTATGCTCTCACCAACGCTACATTCAAATACGCTTCGATGCTTGCTCGCATGGGCGTTGAAGATGCGATTGCAAAAGACAAAGCCCTCTACAAAGGTTTGAATGTCTACAACGGATACGTTTCTTACGAGCCTGTCGCTCGCGACCTTAAGATGGAATACAGAGCATTTAAAAATTAGTTTTCAGAAGAAGAAGGCACATTTACTTGCGCCTTCTTGCTAACCGGCATTTCGATATGAATATTTCCCCAGTATTCGGTTCTTAAGCAAGCCACGCCAAAATCTTTCAAGCGATCTAAAACTTCTTGGTGGGGATGTCCATATCTTGCCATCCGTGCGCTCGAAATACCCATTTTTAATCCAGGAAGCGAAGTCAAAAATTCTTCCGAAGAGCTCGTGCGACTTCCATGATGACCCAACACGATGACCCTTATACTGCGACTCGCAACGATATCTCGAGACCAGATTCTTTCTTGCTTCTTTGGCGAGTCGCCTTGAGCGATCATCCAGTGATTGATTTCAAAAACGCGGGAGTAATCATTGCTCGAAAAATGAGAAGTCTTGGAATCAGGTAGATCAAAAATTTCTTTTATCCACGGGGGCACGTCTGTCGAGCATAAATGAAGCTGCGAAAAAATTTGAAGCTTTTTCTGCGACAGGCAAGGTCCTCTCGGTTTGGCAGCCACACAAAAATTTTTGAGGTGCCGCGGAGCTGATTGAGCAAAAGACAAATGATCGACATCCCAATGACTAAAGAAAGCAAAATTATTTTTTGATCCGCATTCGGAAGAAATTTTCTTCCAATCGGCATGTTCTCCTCCCATGTCAAAATGAAAACAAGCCTCGTTAGTTGAAAAAGTCGCCCACTGTCCTTGACCGACATTCCATACAATCAACTCAACAGGATGATCAAGACTGGGCGGATTCGATATCTCTAAAAGATGAATGTGAAACGCTAAAAGAAAAGATGCGAATAGGTTCATCATTTCAGTTCACTGAGCTTTTTATTTTCAAAAAATAGAAACAGAATCATCATTGATAGGAGATAACTCCAAAGTTGCAAAACTGAAAATTGAATATTCAATTCGATCGGCCAAAAAATATCCGTAGCTTTTTGCGCCATCCAAAAAAAATTAGCAAAAATAAAGTGTCCGAACTCTAAGGCGTGAAGTTCAAAGCAGCCGAGAAGACAGAGCGGAAATAAAATGAAGAGCGCAGGCCGCGACAGCAGAGCGAAGACAAAATTAAGAAGAGGGTGGGCAAGGGGCATGCCTGAGAAGAGAGGAAGAAGAATGAGCGCGACCGCAATCATTTTGATCCAAATTTTAGATTTGTGAAAAAATCCGAAGGCTATCGCTGCCGACCACGAAATGAACAGGGAATGGCTCTGGATCAACGCGGGTTCGAGACTGACGGCTAAAAATCCCGAGAAGACAGCGACTTGAAGCGGAGACCAAAAAAATTTTCTCTGATAAGAAAATTGCCTTAAAAATAAACCTAACGTAGCCCTGACCGAAGAGGGGTGAAATGCCGTTATCATCAGAACGAATGGAATGAAAGTGAGGCAAAACAGATTACGTGAGGATTGCTTTAAAAAAAGCCATTTAGAAAATGCATCGACTAAGTAAATCTGAAATCCATAGGTGAGCAGCCAGTGAATCAGCCCAGAATTTTGAAGAAGTTCGCGCTCAGAAGGTAAATGTATTCCGCACAACAGAGTTTGGTATTCAGATCGATAAGCAGAGTTTGGAACAACATCTAAACAAGATTGGTGCAGTTGCATTCCGAAGATGCGTAAGTGGTCGATCGGTGCACAGAAGAGACCGGCGAAGCTTGAGATTAAGAAAAAGAAAGGAATGAGCATGAACACTGTGGATTGCAAAAGCTGAAACCTCTTCTCCTTTCGCCAGATCATGATTAATGAGATTTGAGAATTCGAATTTCGAATTTAAGATTCATAACAGATCTCTAAAAATTTAAGCCTTAAAAGACAAAATACTCCTTAAAAATTAACAACTTATAGTATGCGCAAAGCACGTGCAAAAACCGCAAAGCCATATCCAATATTGGGTCTATAGTCTAGGAGAGCCTCAAACCCACAAAGTTTGTGGATAACTGCCTTCCAAAATGCGCACACACCACTTTTTTGCTCGATATTTGCGCGTCCCTCGCGAATCTGGACCTCGCGTCACCACACAGATCTTTTCTACACGAGCAGAGTGCTTTAATATTGAACTGTGGTGCAGTGTCAAAATGGGAATGGAGATCTATGAATAGTCTTTTTTTGAAGACGCCGTTTTATCTTTTTTTAAGCGTATGTTTTTTTTCGTGCGCGCATTCTGGGCAAAATACGCACGAAAAAGTTCAGAGCAGCCAAAGAATTCGAAGCCTCGAATCAGACCTCAAGAAAAAACAAGCTGCGATCGATAACTTGAAAGAACAAAACTGGATTCTTAAGCAAAAATATTTGGCGGATCGTGTGCCTGCAACAACACAAAAAATTCCGGTTCCGTTTCAGCCAAGTGCAGCCCAATCTCCAGACGAGCCAACAAAGTTTGCGATTGCTCCTGTTGCACAGCACGAGATCATACAAGCTCCAACTCTTGCGCAGCAGGCTGGGGTGAAGGCTGAGGCTTCGAAAGTCGAAGAGGCATCTCCAACCGATAGCCATGAGAGTGCCGAACACAATTTGTACGCGAAAGTCATCGCGAGCTATCGACAAAAACGAACGGCAGATCTTAAGCGTGTAACTGAGATTTTACTTAAGACGTATCCGCAAAGCGTTTTTGCAGATCGCGCCATCTTTCTGAACGCAAGATTAGATTTTGAAAACGCCAACGATCCAGCCGCGATGGCAGAGTGTGATCGCATCATCAGAAACTATCCAAATGCGAATAAGCTTGTTGCAACTTATTTTTTGAAAGCGCAGATTTTAAAGAAGCAAGGACGCATCCTAGAAGCGAAATCAGTTTTGGCAGATGTTCAAACCTACTTTCCAGGAAGTCCTGAGTCGTACCGAGTTCCACTTGAACTTAAATTATTATCTCTTCAAGCAAAGGCAGCAAAGTGAACGTAACAAATCAACGGGAGAGCTTTCGCACAAAAATAATTATCATCATTGGGCTCTTCGTCTGTTTGGTTCCGCAAGCTAACAGTGCGGGCGAATCGTTTGGTTCTCCTAACACCGAACAAGAGCTTCGGCTGCAACAAATTTTTGATAAGTACAATCGTGAACCCGTCGATGAAGACAAATGGCAAAGCATGATCGGCGGAAGAGGTTCTGAATCTTACAAAATTCAAACCGGAGACACGCTCTGGGACTTGAGCGAAACCATGTTTGGTGATGGTTCTTACTGGCCGAAGTTGTGGTCGGAAAATCGCAGCATCGAAAATCCACATCAAATTGTTCCGAAGAGCCAAGTACGCTTCATCGCCGGAAAT
This sequence comes from Bdellovibrionales bacterium, assembly GCA_043746635.1. Taxonomy (GTDB): domain Bacteria; phylum Bdellovibrionota; class Bdellovibrionia; order Bdellovibrionales; family JAMPXM01; genus JAYTQQ01. Next base: position 15,588 of record JAYTQQ010000161.1, read on the forward strand.
GAAGCTCAAGCACCGACGATTCGGATTGAAGCATCTGAGGCACCTAAACCTTATTATATTGAAGAAACTCATGAAAATTTAACGGCCGAAGAAATCGCCGGTGGAAGTATCATCGAAGATCCGGATGTCATCGGTCGTAAACCCGAGATTCCTCCGGCGAGTCATAAATCGAATTCGATGCTCAAATCGCTTCCGCCCTCTTTTAAAATGCCGGTAATTTATAAGCATCATGGAGAGTTCGATAAAACAGGACTTGATGTCGGCGAAGTTCGAGCACTTAAAGTTCCCGCCAGTGTGACGCTCAATTCATTTATTAGTTCGGAGTTTCCTCGCAAGCTTGGATTCGTAAAAGAAATTGAAGTGCAAGAGCAGACCGCTTCGATTTTGCAAAACGTATTTTTAGAACTCGGAAGAAAAGTAAAAATCGGCGATCACCTTAATATCGTCGTCGTAAAAAACGACGTAAAAGACGATGACGGAAAAGAGCTGGGTCACGTCGTCGAAGTTGGCGGTACTGTCGAGATCACCGAAATCGTCAACGAAGAAGACGGCATCTACAAGGCCGTCGTCATTGATAGCGTCATGCCGATTGAGCTCAACGCTTCGGTGACCGATGAGCCCCTACCAAAGGCATCGTTTGCCATGCTTGGCCCTAAGAAGAACATTCAAGGGATTATCGTCGGTGGAGAGTACAGTGCCGATCGAAAAATCTTCGGTACGGCTTCGGTTATTTATCTGAATATTGGTTCGGATAATGGAGTACAGGAGGGCGACCTTTTAGCCGTCCGATCAATTCGGAAATCTCGCAGGATCAATACAGATTTAAAAGATGTGTCTCGTCCGATTGGTGTGGTGAAAATTGCGAAAGTTTCAAAAGAGGCTTCGACCGCTTTGATCCTCAGTACGATTGACGAAATTCGACCTGGCGATATGACCGGCGGGGAATTTCCGGTTGTTAAAAACTACGAAATTGGTTCTCGTCCGGAGTCGATCAACATAGATAGTGCGGACAAAGAAGATGAGGACGAAAGTTACAATGACACCGCTTACGAAGCGAAGGCTCCTCCGACCGAGAAGCCTATCGATATCGATTCAGAATAATATTCTTACAAGTTGATGTTAAAGCCAATCGTGTTCACAAAATTAGATGTGTACACGCTTGCGCCTGAATAAACCGAAGTGAGTCCTCTCCAGTAAGAAACTTCAAGGACGATGCCAACTTGGCTGGTAAGCTGGTATTTACCACCGAGGCCAACGAGTGCATCAACCGCAAATGCACTTGGATCTTCATTTCGAACATTCGGCCCATGAGTTGTTTCAGCTAATTGATTGCCAACGAGCAATGATGGAGCAATACCGGCTTTAGCAAAGAACGAACTTTCATGTTGATTACTGAAGTAATATTTTGCAGCAATTGGCACCGTCAAATAGTTAAGATCCGTTTCAACACCTGTCGGCGCTGACTTTACCGCTACCGTTTCATCCGCGCCGATTTGGCGATAGACAATGCCTGTCTCGGTGACTAGGTTCGATTCACCAATATCGATCAACCCCCCAATAGAAATTTTAGTAATCGATTTCGCTTCGTTCGCGCCACTGCCAACGAAGGTGCTGCTAATCAAAGAAAGTTCAGGAGTGATGCGAGTCGCTTTTGGTTTTTGGCTGGGTTGAGCAACACTGATTGAAGTTGAGCTCGTTCCTACATCTTGAAGTTTTGCTGTTTCTTCTTGAGCAAGTGCGATGCTTGAAAGACTTAAAATAAGTGCCGCGATGGTAAGTTGAGAAGTTGTTTTCATGACCCAGATCTCCTTGGTTTTTAAATTCAATAATAATAGCTAATGGAAGGATTGTGCCAGGATGGATGACGCCTGACCCGCCTATAAGCGAGATGAAAAAGAAAAAGTGTCGATTCGCAGCTGCTGCCAAAAAAGGTTCGACAGCGTCTTTAAAGCTAGGCATCTTTGAGGCAAAGTTTGATCCAAATTTTGAGTCGCGATAAATACTTGAAATTACTAATAAATTTTATTTCCTACCATGGCTAAATACTTCTCATCTACGGGTTGAACAACGAGTGCTTGAGCCTTCGTACGTTCCTGTTCGGCGAGTAAAGTCGAAAGGTAACGTTCGCTCGAACTTGGAATGATCACGACCATCATCTTGCCTTTATTTTCGGGCTGAGCCGCGACTCGAAGTGCCGCCACGATGGCGGCTCCCGAACTAATCCCTGCCGGAATTCCTTCTTCTTTATTCAAGCGTTTCGCCATCGCGATCGACTCCTCACTTGAAACTTTTTCGATCGCATCAATCATTTTCGTGTTCAAATTTTTAGGAATAAAACCGGCACCGAGACCCTGAATTTTATGAGGTCCAGGTTTGCCTCCAGAAATGACCGGAGACTCGGATGGTTCAACCACGACTAATTGAAAGCTCGGCTTTTTCGCCTTGATCACTTCGGCAACACCCGTCGAAGTTCCGCCTGTGCCGACTCCACTAATCAAAATATCGACTTTACCATCGGTGTCATTCCAAATTTCGAGCGCAGTGGTTCGACGGTGAATATCCGGGTTCGAAGCATTTTCAAACTGCCTCGGAGCAAATGCCGATTTGTCTTGATCGAGAAGCTCCATCGATTTTGCGATAGCGCCCTTCATCCCGAGCGGACCCGGAGTGAGAATGACGTCTGCTCCGAGAAGCAAAAGCAAAGTTTTGCGCTCTTGTGAAACCGTTTCTGGCATGACCAAAGTCAGCGGATAATTTTTAGCGGCACAAACGAAAGCGAGCGCTATTCCGGTATTGCCACTTGTAGGTTCGATCACTTTTTGGCCAGGTTCTAATTTCCCTGCGGCTTCAGCTTGTTCGATCATATTCATTCCGATACGATCTTTCACCGAACTGAGAGGGTTAAAAAATTCAAGCTTAAGTAATATATCAACCGGCAAATCGCGTCCGATTTTTTGCATACGAACGAGAGGAGTGCGGCCAACGGTTTTTGTGATGTTTTCGTAGATGTTCATGAGAGTTCCTTATCGTTTGATAAATCCAAGTGCTTCATGTACCCGAGTTAAAGTTACAGACGCAAGTTCTTGCGCTCTTTCGGCACTCGCCCGCAGAATTCGATCGAGCTCTGTTTTTTCATTCAAAAGTCTATCGATTTCAGCGCGTATCGGAGCAAAGAGGGCAATGATCATATCTGCCGTTTGCATTTTAAAAAATCCGTACTGTTTTCCGGCGAGGGAGTTGGCAATCTCTTGGGCGGGCTTTCCAGTGATGGCAGATTGTATGCTTAATAGATTTTTGATGCCGGGTTGCTCTTCGTTCAGTTTAATTTCATTGACCGAATCGGTGACCGCTCGCTTTAGTTTTTTCATAATGACATCATCGCTGTCAGTTAAGAAAACAGTCGCGGCGATATCTTCGTCAGACTTTGACATCTTCTTAAGTGGATCTTGAAGGCTCATCACCTTTGCGCCGTACGCGCCGGTGTGAACTTCAGGAATTTGAAAGAGCGGACCGTAGAGTTTATTAATTCTTTGCGCGAGATCTCGAGCAAGTTCTAAATGTTGTTTTTGATCATTCCCAACCGGAACGAGGTGAGTTTGGTAAAGTAAAATATCAGCCGCCATGAGCGCTGGGTAGACGAAGATACCCGTCGGAACGTGATCGCTTTTGCCACTCTTGTCTTTAAATTGAGTCATGCGACTCAGTTCACCCATGTTCGAATAACACGTGAGGATCCAACCGAGCTCAGCATGTTCAGGTACGTGAGACTGGGCAAACACTAAACTTTTCTTAGGATCAATTCCGCAGGCGAGGTAACTTGCGACCATTTTGTAAGAGAGGTCGCGAAGGGCAGCCGGATCTTGCCTCAGCGTAATCGAATGTAAATCCACAACCGAAAAAAGACAGCGGTACTGATCTTGAAGCTCGACCCAATTTTTAACGGCGCCTAAATAATTTCCTAGCATGATGCCGCCGCCGGTAGGCTGAGCTGCAGAAAAGAGAGTTTTGGGTTGTGTGTTTGGGGACATGACTTGAATCTCCAAGTTTGAGATCAATCATGATGCTGACTCGGTCAGTCTGTCAACCGAGTCTTAGTCGTTATTGCTTGCGATAGAGCTCGCCTGAGCAATCGCTTTACCGAGAAGTTCAGACAGAGGTGCTACTATGCGTACATATTGAGACTGGTAAGTCGGATTACCATTGTAATAAAAGAGCAGTTTTTTAATTGTCGCTTGCGTGTATTTGCCGTCCGCATCGACGGATTTAGATCTGATGTAAGTTTCTTTACCGGTCAAAATTCTAAGTGAAGCGTCTAAGTTCAAAAATGGATTTCCGACGCAATTAATTTTGCCGTCAGTCTTGAAAGCGTTAAGTCTTTCGAAAACATGATCGTTTGATTTAACAATGCTTCGGATCGCAGTACCTTGGGCCGGCGAACAAACATTTTCAGAAATCGTGCTATTCTTATCCTGAATGCCAAAAAGACCATGCTTCATCGGGGTTCCCGTTTTGGAAATCGGAAAACATTCGCCTTTTGACTCTTGACCCATGATTGCCAAAATTTCTTCGGTCTTAAAAGGAGTTCCCTTTACTTTTTGATCAATTACTTTTGTGAAATCGGAGAGCTCCATGTGGCAGGTTGCTCTAAATTTATCACTAATTTGTAAATATCTTTGCGTCGCCGTATCCGAAGATTTCGTTACCGCAACTTTCGCTTCTCGAACTTGACTTCTTGGTGCGGTCGCCAGAGCCGCGAAAGCTTTCATTTGCTTCGCGCTATCCGAAAGCTGGTTCATTGGGCTAACAATCTGATCGCAATATCCGTTACAGGTCACTTCCATCGCGGTATTTTTTGCGGGCTTTTTCGCTACTAAATTTGTATCGCGAGTTGTTTGCATCGCGACTGTTTTTGTTGCGGCATCTTTCACGACGCCCACATCACGAATCGAAATGAAAACATCTTTATTTTCACCGACGCGCGAACCATCTGCGGCTTGAACAATTTTGACAGGAATAAAATAATCTTGTTTTTTACCGTCAAATTTCGCGAAAACTGGAGTCTTTGCGTCTTTATCTTTTAAAGCGAGAGTCCACTTTTGAACGCTTTTGTCGAAGTTTAATTTTCCGTTTTTCAATACCGCATATTTATCAGGAATATCGATTACCGAGCCAGCTGTCAGTCTGCCGACAACCTGAAGCGCGCCATTAGTATCGGTCGTTGTGTCGCGAAGATTGCGCGACGCTGTAATCTGAATTTCTACCGCAAATAAAGTTTGCGAGGAAATAAGGTTCACGCACAGCACACTCAAAAAGAGAGGCTTGAGAGATTTGGCAAATTGAAAGGTCGTAAATTTATTCATCAGATTAAGAAGGTACAAAGCTTATGCCACCAAAGAATGACGTAACTTCAAGGGCTTGGTTTTATGTGGAGCGATCGATACCGACGATCGTCACGAGTACTGTCAAATGGCTGAGCATTCTTAAAAGCGTATCTAAAAAGCGTATCAGTTTGACACAGTTTCTTTGGGGCGAGCAATTGGAAGCTTCGCTTGTTCATTCAGATCTATAATTCTCTGAATGAGACTTGGCACTTTGTAGGCGAGAGTCGCACCCGCAACTCTCGGGTACAGACGCTGGTACCAATAGTAGTTTCTGAGAATCATTGTCACGTACTCGCGGGTTTCTCGGTAAGGGATGAGATCGAGGAAGAGCCGAAATAAATTTACCATGAGATGATGTAAAAAAGAAGGCCAGTCTCGATCAGACAGGGGAGTTGACCGAAGTGGAGAAAGGCTGCATAAACGGGTCTCAATTGCTTACTCCATACAAGGTTTTAGTTTATGAAAAAATGGCACCTTAAATCTCAGGCTTTGAAGAAGTTTTACCTCAGACACCCGTGGGTTTTTTCTAATGATCTCAATCATTCTCCGAAAGGTTTAACTCCGGGAGCAGCGGTCGAGCTCTACAATGAAAAGGGCGATTTTTTAGCGAAAGGATACGGCCATCCTAACACTCTGATTTGCTTTCGAATCTTGTCACGAGAGGAAAATGAGCAGTTAGACGCTTCGTTTTTTTGTTCGAGGTTCGTGAGGGCGTTTGAGAAGCGTAAACTTGCAAAGATCGATCAATTGAGCTTTCGATTTATCTTTGCCGAGGCCGATTTTTTACCTGGCCTCATCATTGATCGTTATAAGTTAGTAGGCGAAAAACAAGTTTTTGTGCTGCAGTCTTCAACAGCCGGGATGGAACTCCTCCTTCCCGTGGCGCTCGAGGGTCTTGAAAATTTCGTAAAAACCCAGATGAACATTTCATGGGAGCAAACCGCGATCTTTTTTGCTAACGACTCGAAATCGAGACTCATTGAGGGTCTTCAGGCCGAACCCAAGCGCGTTCATAAAGACATCGAAAACATCGACTGGAACGACGTCGAAATAGAAGTCGCGGCTGGTAACACGGAGCTGCCTTCACTTAAGATGAATGTTGATTTTCTGGGAGGTCAAAAGACAGGTTTTTTTCTCGACCAGAGATCGAATATTGCTCTAGTGGTTTCTGCTTGTTATCGACTTTACTCTCAGGGCAATAAAAAACGCGTTCGTGTCTTAGATCTTTGTTGCTACAATGCTCAGTGGAGTGCTCAGCTTGCAAACTTGTTTGCAAAGATCGAAATTGAAGCCGAGTTCACTTGCGTAGACGCTTCAGATAAAGCTTTGGCGTTAGCCAAAAAGAACGTGCAAAGACATGGAGTGAAAGATTCAAATCTTTTTCTAAAAAAATTAGACGTTTTAAAAGATCTCGGCGAGATCGCTGATCAAAGTTACGACGTCGTCATCTGCGATCCTCCGGCTTTTATTAAGAAGAAACAGGATATCGAAAACGGAGAGCGCGCTTATGTAAAACTCAATCGCGACGCCATCAAGAAGACCGCGACCGGTGGCTTTTTCATGAGCTGTTCTTGCTCGGGTCATCTTGACGACGCGAAATTTCGTGATGTCTTGATTCAGGCCACCGGAAAAACCGGAAGACCTCTCGAATGGCTCTGGCGCGGAACTCATAGCCCAGATCATCCTGAGCTTGCCGAATTTCCTCAAGGAACTTATTTAAAAAGTTGGCTAGGATGGATGCGATGAAAGCATTCATTTCTTTTTGCTTTAGTTTTTTGCTCATGACTTGCTCTCATGAAACTCGCAAAACTGAATTTCATTGCATGGGTGAGCCACTTAATTTTCATCTAAATGTGAAAGAAATTTCTGGCATCAAAGAGGCTTACGTCTCTCATACAGGCTCTCAAAAGTTTGCCAATTACGTTGTCGTGACTTTGAATTACGTACCATTTGCTGGATTATTCGAAGAGCTTCAGAAAAAATTCGGTAAACTTAAAAATCGCTCAGAAGCGCACGTGACAGTTATTTCTCCACCCGAGTATGATGAAGTGCTCGCTTCGTATCTGACGATGAAAGAGATAGACGAGCTAGCCGAAACTTCGGGTATTCAAAGTTTTAAAATAGTGCCGGTTTGTCTCGGAAGGGCGCAAGCCCCAGTGGATGGCTCGACTGAGGCTGTATATTTTATCGTCTTAGACTCGAAACAATTGATCGAGTTTCGTAGAAAAGTTTTTGCTGCTTTTGTAGCCAAGGGTGGCGACCCCAGCCGGTTTGACCCAG
>JAYTQQ010000162.1:0-3838 GCA_043746635.1 Bdellovibrionales bacterium
TTTGGGCATTCTGTGCGAATCACCGACATAAATGGTTCATGCATGTCGACAGCGAAATTCTCTACCGACAAAAGCTGTGACGGCGAGAGCTTCAGTAAACATTCTTCTATCGCGACACTGTCTCTGCCAGCCGCATTTGCAATGATCTTTCCCGCCTTGGTGGCCACTAAATTCGTTACGAACTCAGGCACACGTCTTTTTGCAAAGAGCCCCTTGGGATTTTTATTATCCACCGTCCGATAGTGAACCTCGTCGGCAGCAAGATGAGTGACGTCAAGATTGCCCGGTAAAACAAGGCGCTTTTCCATCAGCTTCATTCGCCATTGATCGACCTGCCAGAGCGGCATAGATTTCATAAACAAAATACGTGATACCGCTTCGCAAGTCGTCTCTTCCATCAAGCGCCCTGCGACCTCAGCAAAGCCACAGGTCATTGATTTAAACACCGGGTGTATCCACGGAGCTTCGGCCACTTCGCTCTTGTGGCAGACCTCACAATTGCCCCGCATTTGAGACAGGATCAGTTTAACGTTGGCGTAGATCCCGATAGGCGGAACTCTCAGCTCTTTCTTCTGCCATCCTTTGATCGAATCAAATTGCAAACCGCAACTAGTGCAAAAGCATGAGTCACGATTCTGCTTTGCTACGATACGAAGCTTGCGGCTTTTTTTATGAATATGAACGGCTTCGATAGTTACGTCTTGAATACCTAAAATTTCATTGATAATATTTTGAAAGTCCATCCTTGGCTCCCTTGAAATGTGTTTTGTGTTTCAACAAAAATCAAATCATAGGGCCTCGGATGTGACAATCTTAAGACTCATCAAAATAAGTTCAACAGTCGTTAGCAACTCACCGAAATTATACTAAAATAACCAAAACCTTCAACGACCCCACGAATAATTGGGGAACCGCTCGAGCTGGCCGCAAATTGTCATTTCACCTGCTTGCGCATTTGAAATCAATAGCGAGACAGCCAAGACCAACGTATTACAGTATAAATTCATAAAAAGTCCTTTCATTTTAGATTACATTTTTTTAAAAGTATTTTTAATACCCGCAGTCTCATAAATCGCGATGCAAGTGATTTTCGATAACATTGGCGTATATCGAGGCATGCTGAGTAAGATCAATGTTGTATCCAGAGACAGTTTTTATTTCTTGAATGCCATCGATATGCATTCTCTTTTTCAGAAATATGGGATCAGTTCGAAGCTTGGCTTTAGCAGCTTCAAGTGTCTCAGCAACAATGGGAATATTGACATGAAATTCATAGATACCTTCAGAAATTTCCTCATCATAAAATCCACAGTGAATTGAAAATAATTTCATTATAATTCTCCCCTTATGGTGTTAGCGATTTCCGCCGGGAATGCGGCCGCAACCCCAGTGTCCGCTTCCATCACGAACGGGTTCATAGTTGCCGCCGCAGAGGCCACGGGGCGCACTCTCAGTATCTGGGCAGCAGTGGCTAGTGTAACCGCTAGAGCAAAGGGGAAGTTGCTGCTCCTGTTGACAACGATTTTTAGATTGAGAATAATTCGCGTTTTGTAAACTTTCTTCGTATTCGAAACCACCGGCTTCGTATGCCAAGGCATTTAAACCACCTGCTAAAATCATAACGAACAATATTTTCTTCATCATTTTCTCCTTTTTTATTTTGATGAAATTGAGGGGCGATCGAACTTCACTTCTTCGGTTTCTACGTTGTAGATGGCCGAAATAATTATCAACTCTTTACTTTTTACTTTATCTCTTAACAGGGGACTTCTATCCAAAATTTGTTGTACACTTCTCTTCGCGTTCACGTGGCTGATCTCGGCTATGTATTTTTTATTCGAAACGACACGCTCACCAATTTCATCAGAGGCGGTGGGATTTTTATCTAACCAGTCATTCGTTTCGCCGATTGCGGGCTTTACGCGATCCAGAAGTTGAGTCATGTGACCAAGGTGTAAATTGCTACAAGCGCCTTTTATCCCGCCGCAATCCGTGTGGCCTAAAACAACTAAAACCTTTGCCCCAGATTCGACGGCGATCTCTAAACTACCAAGGATGTCATCGTTAATGACGTTTGCTCCTACTCGCGCCGTAAACAGGTCTCCAACTGAAGTATCGAAAACTAGCTCAGGAGAAGTTCTGGAATCTATACACGAAAGAACGACCGCAAGAGGCCGTTGTCCATTGGCGGAGGCCGCAACTCGCTCCGACGCATTTGTAGGATAGCCTCCATGCGTAGAGTCGCCAGCGACAAATCTTCGATTACCTTGTTGTAACCATTCTAAAACTGTACTCGACGTCGATGCCTGTTCTCTTTTTCGATAAACTTCGGTTGCTGTGAGGGCGTCTTTTTTAATCGCATTTCGTCGATGGTCGACCTGCGCACAGCCTACCGCCATAAGCGCCGGCATTAAGTAAAAAAACTTTCCGTTCATAAAAGGACTCCTTGTTGACCGGTTTTAGTTGAAAAATCTTTGGTTGAATAATGAATTAAAACAAGTTATTAATAACCTATGGTTATCATAAAAGACGTTAAAGTTTTAACTTTCGAAAAAGTTGTTCAGTTCGGCACAATTCACGGCGCTGCCAACGCGCTTGGTCTGTCACAGGTTGCGGTGACAAAAAGAATTCAGGAACTTGAACGCCAACTGAAAGTGACCCTATTTCTCCGATCCAGACGTGGGATGAGTATGACAGAAGAAGGAAAGGCATTGCTTCGGTATTGCCTATCAACCCAGGAAGCCGAAGGCGCCTTTCTCTCACAATTATCGAACAAAAGTGATCATGAAATCTCTTTGACGATTCTTGGACCAACGAGCGCGATTTCGACGAGGCTTGCTCAAAATGTAGCAAATCTTTACGCCAAATATCCTTACCTTCGGCTTCATTTACGTTCTGAGGATCACGCCAACATCGTCCAGGCCGTAAAAAAGGGAGAGGCCGACTTCGGTATCGTTCCCCCAGGATCTGCTCCAAAGGAAATGGAAAGTAAAGTTTTAAAACCTGAACGTTATTTTCTGGTCGCTAGCGCAAAGTGGCGAAATAGATCTCTCAACGACATTTTGAAAAACGAGCGGATTATCGATTTCTACGAAAATGACTTCACAACAAAAAATTATTTAGATAAATTCGGGCTCGATTTATCGATGAAAAAAAGTCGGCTATTCGTAAACGAAAATGAAGCTTTGATTCATTTTTTTTCTGAAGGCATCGGCTACGGAACTTTGACAGAATCAGTTGCCTCTCCTTTTCTAAATTCTGGAGTTCTCGTAAAGCTAAATCGCGGCCAGGCTCTCGAAGATCCTCTTGCTCTGATTTGGTACGCACGGTCTCGAGAAATGGAATATTTTGATAGTGTCATTCGAGCAATCAAATAACCTTGCCGCTCATGCGACAGCACCGCCTGAATTACTTTTCATCCTGAAAAAGCATATTCCAACTCGGGGAAAAATTGTCGAAACGGCACCCCCGCAGATCACACAGGAAAATCGCGGTGGTCAGCAATACAGTTTTCGCCCAATCGCAGACTGTCCCACGGGAGCTAGCAATCAAAGCTAATGAATTTTTCAAAAAAAACGATGCCAATGTTGATTCGCTGAGCTTATAAAAACGCATCGTTGGAGTGAGCTGCCATTCGTAATGCTAACGCTAATTGCGATTCAAATAAGATTCTTTTCGATACGGCCCAACGCTCGCTGGGCTGCTATCGTTGAATAAAAGTTGCTGCGATTCTCAACAACGAAATTTCTCGATTTCCGTCAACAACTCTCCCGATACCTGAACTGCGAAAAATTGAAAAGCTCACTTTCATTTACAAAAAAACACTTTCTCGAAAAAT
>JAYTQQ010000163.1:0-3465 GCA_043746635.1 Bdellovibrionales bacterium
AGTTAGCCATTGATTTCATCCACTCGAGGTCTCCGCCGGCGCTAAAGCTTGCGCCTGATCCTGAAAGCATGACCGCCCTCAAATCGCTGAGTAATGGAATTTGCGAGCGAAAAACTTCGTCTATTTCTGAAATCATTTCAGGGTTGAAAGCATTACGCACTTCGGGCCTGTTAAGTACGAGCTGCGCGATGTGATTTTGATGTGAGAATTGAACAAACTTAAAATTCACAGGACCTCTACATTCTGAAAATACCTTGGCGCGAAGTTTCCCATTCTTGATGTAAGCTTGCGCGAATTCCTAAAGCTAGAACTTGCCTTGTATCCTTGGGATCAATAATTCCGTCGTCCCAAATGCGTGAAGTCGAATAATAGGCGGAACTCTCACGCTCGTATTTTTCTAAGATAGGGGCTTTGAAAGCAGTCTGCTCACCCATAGACATTTTGCCAGCACCTTGATCCATTTTTACCGTCAGTAAAACATTCGCCGCCTGCTCGCCACCCATCACCGAGATTCGCGCGTTTGGCCACATCCAGAGTTGACGGGGTTGAAAAGCTCGGCCGCACATTCCGTAGTTGCCAGCACCGTATGAGCCACCAATCACGACTGTAAATTTCGGTACACTTGCATTGCTCACGGCCATGACCATCTTGGCTCCGTGTTTGGCAATGCCTTCGTTTTCGTATTTGCGACCAACCATGAAGCCAGTAATATTTTGCAAAAATACCAGGGGAGTACGACGCTTTTCACAGAGCTGAATAAAGTGTGCGGCTTTCAGAGCACTCTCGCTAAAGAGAACTCCGTTATTTGCGATAATACCGACGGGCATTCCGAAGATATGCGCAAAACCTGTAACCAAGGTCACACCGTAAGTTGCTTTAAATTCGTGGAATTCAGAGGCGTCAACGATGCGCGAGATAATTTCGCGTACGTCATAGGGAGTTCGTGCATCTTTTGGGACAACTCCATAAATCTCTTTGCCGTCGAAGAGCGGTTCGCGTGACGCCTTGATTTCAAATGGTGCAAACTGTTTTTGATTTAAATTTGAAATAATATTTCGTGTGATTTGGATGGCGTGTTCGTCGTCGTCGGCAATATGATCGGTGACTCCGCTGACCGAAGAGTGAACTTCCGCGCCGCCAAGGTCTTGAGCTGAGACGACTTCGCCAGTTGCAGCTTTTACTAAGGGCGGCCCGCCTAAAAAAATCGTTCCGTTTTCGCGAACGATGACATTTTCATCGCTCATTGCCGGAACGTAAGCTCCTCCAGCTGTGCAACTTCCCATGACGACTGAAATTTGTGAAATACCAAGAGCAGACATGCGTGCCTGATTATAAAAAATTCTGCCGAAGTGATCGCGATCAGGAAAAACTTGATCTTGCATTGGCAAAAATGCGCCTCCGCTGTCAACCAAATAGATGCACGGGAGCCCGTTCTCTAGCGCGACCTCTTGCGCGCGCAAATGTTTTTTGACCGTCATCGGAAAGTAGGTGCCGCCTTTCACAGTTGCATCGTTTGCGACAATGACACAGGTCACTCCACTGACGACTCCGATACCAGTGACAATGCCCGCTCCTGGAGCTGCGCCTTCGTACAGGTCATTGGCTGCAAGAGTGCTGAATTCTAAAAATGAAGTCGAAGGATCAACGAGCTTTTCGATTCGGTCGCGAGCGGTGAGTTTGCCTCGAGCGCGATGTTTGGCTGCGAGCCCTTTGCCGCCGCCTTCTTTTACAAGGGCAGTGCGATTTCGCCATTCGCTGACGAGTCTGCGCATCGATTCAGAATTCTCAAGAAATTCTGCAGCCTGAATATTTAATTGAGACTCAAGTGCCTGCATATTACGATTTTTCCGCGGGGGCAGAGATCGCGATTTTTTGATTGAACTTCCAGCCGAGGGTCGCTTTTGCGATTAATTTTTGACCGTCAAAAATTTGCACTTCGTTTTCGCATTCGAGTGCGCCCTTTGAGCGCAGTTCAAAAAGCTTTTCTTCAATATCAGAAAGTGTGCAGGTAAAAAGTGATCTCAGTGAACCGTAGTCTTGGTTCAAAATGTCAACGTTGACCGATATCGACTGCATCTTTGAAAGTTTCGGATCGAGATGGCGTTCCCAAAAGAGCCGCGAGGTCAGCTCAGCCAGAGTGCTGATTGCGCCGATATGAAGGTGTTGAGAGGCATCACGATTTTGAAAGCTGTCAGGAAGATGGATCTCAACTTTGAGATCTTCCCAAGAAATCACCTTAAGGCCCATCGTTGCGACGAAGGGGTCATTGATTAATGACGCGAGATCCAAGAATTTGTTTTTTAAATTCGCCGGGAGCTTGTCGATATAAGGCGAAAGTGCTCGCGGATTCAACAGTGAGCTCAGCATTTTCCGCTTCGTCTCTCGAGGAATCATCTCCCAAACTGCAAATCCGACCGGAAAAGAGTATCTTCGTAAAAATGATTTCATGGTTTCCTCAAATAAATGATTTGCAGAACGGGGGTTAGAGTATTTAATATACTGAGATTGTTCAAATAAAAAAAGGAACACATGAAATACGTATGGACGCTTCTTTTTCTCGTTTTGATGTCGAGCACTTGGTACATCGCAAACGCTGAATCAAACTATAATGTTGAAGACAATGCCAGAGCCGAGACCAATTTCGCTAAGATGATCGTCGATTCAATCAAAGCAAAACGGCCTCAAGTCACAGACGTCCATTTTCTTCAGCTCTATACTGAAGTGATTGAAGAAAATAAATCGATGCGGGCTCATTTTAAGTACGAAATTGAAGAGCCGACCGAAAGTGGCGACGTTTCAACCCAAACCATTTCTGGATTTGCCCAACTGCTTTCTCAAGACGAAGGCGAGACTTGGCTTGTTCAAATTCCAGAATCAATTTCGGATGAGATCAATTTTCAAAACGGCGCTAAGATTATTCACGGCCAAGACATTAAAGATTTACCGACACAACCGACAACAACTCCTAATCCCGCAAATCAGGTGCCCGAAACTCCATCAATAGAAAAAGAAGTAAAAAAGAATGAATGAAGTCATAAAAAATACGGAAAATGACGGACTAAAATATTTGACCATCGATGAGCAGGGCTTTCCGGCACTGGGTGGAGTCCGAGTTACTGACGAGAGCTTCGGCAAAGAAATTCTCAAAAATATAAGCATGGACAATGAAGGCCGAGCCCACACGAAAGCTTCAGGCGAAGCTTATCTTGTTGAGTTTTTCGACGAGCCACTCGTTGCACAAAACGTCGAAGTCGTCGATGCAACCAAAGGTAAAGTCACTCTCGCTTACGGGCTTACCGCTGAATTTAAATTTGATACTCTTTGCTCAGATGAATGGGATCGTTTTCACGGACGTACCGATAGCAAAATTCCGTTTGTTTTTTCAAGAGCCGCCCAGGCTGAATTATTCAATCGTGCAGATGAGTACGATGACGATACAATTCAGATTAAAGCCAAAACTTACAA
>JAYTQQ010000164.1:0-16215 GCA_043746635.1 Bdellovibrionales bacterium
GTTTTCGATACCACTTAGGTTCGAAGAGAGGGCCAGGCTTCCGGCCGCTGTGCTTCGCGAATTGGGTACGGTGGCCTGCGCGGTCAAAGACATTAAAGAAGAGTAGCCAAACGCAGTGGCTTCGTCTTTATAGCTTGACACAAGACTGAGAGCCCCGAAAGCGGTAGAGTTCGAGGCGTTTGCCGAATTTAAAAGCGCACTTGCGCCAACCGCGGTATTTTGTAACCCGGTGTTCAGTTGAAGCGCCGAAGTACCAAAGCCAGAATTATACACTTGGGTTGGAAATCGGAAAGTGTCGACACCCCAATAGGAGTTAGAAGTTCCTAGTACACCAGAGTTAATTGAATTTCGCTTAAAAATGACATCGATATTATCTGAAGTACCCATAAAATTTGTGGGCGCAAGACTCGAATTTCCCAGTATAGACCATCCTGAAGAGCTTGAGCCTGCCTGAGGGCCCGCAATGTAGCAAGTTGAAATGACATAGGGCGGCCCCGCTGCGGCTGTTTTATCAAACATGAGGATGTAGTTGCCATCTTTGAGAGACGTGCCATTTACCGGGAGAGCGTAATGAATATTGAGCTTTGAACTATAACTCGATCCGGTTATGAGCGAGGGTGAAGAAAGACTTATGCTCTCGACTTTCAGAGAGGAGTCAATTGGGGAACCCCCACCTGCTGATTGGTAGACGTCATTGCTCGCTAGACCACAGCTTGAACGTAAACCATTTACCGGGAGAGATCCTGTATCTAACAAGGATGAACCACCGAGATTACATGAGCAAAGACTCGTATGATTGTAAAGACTCAAAATTTGTTGTTCAAATGTAAGCGAAGCATTGAGGCGACGCACATTCATTGATCCATTCATAAGTTGAGTTATAACCTCAGCTCCAGCCACGGTGATAATTCCTAAAATAAGTGCTGCAACAACAGCTTCAATCAAAGCGAAACCGAGCTTCGTTTGATTTTTATCAAGAGTTAATTTCTTGTCAGAAATTATCGACTTCATTTTTTCATCCATTCTTAAAATAAGCTTTCAATTTATTCGCAAAAACCGGCGTCATGTTTGACTAAACATAAGCGTCGAAGCAATTCGTCATTTTGAGATTTGAGGTGGTCGAAATCGCTTTCGAGCTGCTGTGTTTGGTCTTCTAGATTTGCCAACTTATTTTTAAGTTGATTGTTATCTTGATCCCAGAGATGAAAAAGTTCTTTCACAGCATTGAGCATCGACCAAAAGATCGCATCGATTGTGACATGCAAATAACTTTGTTGGTCGACACTCACCGATTCAGGAACTGCCAACTTCGCATCTTGGGCGATGATGCCCACATACTCGTCCGAAGAAGGGAGACGCAAAGGGTTTTGCTTTTTATAATGATAGTAGACAGGCGAAATCTGATCGATAGCAAAAAGACTTCGGATAAAAAGTCCTTCAATATTTTTAAGCCTTGAATCTGAAGCGACGGTCCAACTAGAGGTTCCGGGCTTGTAGGCGTCATCCGTCGAAAGTTCAAGCTGATAAGTCGAAGGAGAAAAAACGCCGATACCCACATGTGTGACTGGAGCACCACCACCCGTACGTTCCCCAAGTACAATTCCGTTATCGACGCCAACTTTCGCATTAAACCCAATGGCAACGGCATTATTGGGGCTCGTTCCATTCAAGGGTCCAGCTTGAGTGCCGACATAAACGTTCAAGGTTCCAGTGGCCGTGGGCACACCTAGCTGTGAAACTCCTGAATAAGCGCCGAGACTCGTATGGTTGTCTCCACTTTGCAAATCATGGTCAGACATATAACCAATGGCGGTATTTAAGTTTCCGCCCGACGAATTATAAAGCGCTTGATATCCTATCCCGACGTTTTGATCTCCCGTGCTTGCTTGCATGAGGACACCGTGACCAAGAGTCGCATTTTGATTTCCGGCCGAGTTGGTCGACAGTGCAAAGTCTCCAACGACAGAATTTTCGGATCCAGTCGTATTTGCCGCCAGAGCCATCACGCCGACGACCGTATTATCATTAGCCGTCGTATTCATTGATAAGGCGCCGCGCCCAATTGCAGTATTGTTGCTGCCGGTGGTGTTGGCCATCAGTGCTTGATAGCCTATACTCGTGTTTTGAATTCCGGTGGTGTTGTCCATTAGTGCTTGATAGCCGATCGCCGTATTGTCTGAGCCGGTGGTGTTTTTCTGTAAGCTATAGGCACCGGCGGCCGTATTTTGATTTCCGGTCGTATTACTTGTCAAAGAAGAGTCTCCGACCGCCGTATTGAAATTTCCGGTCGTATTTTGTTCTAAGGCACGATTGCCGCCAGCCGTATTAAGATTTCCGGTGGTATTTTTATTTAAGGAATTTATACCGAAAGCTGTATTGTGATATCCGGTGGTATTACTGGCAAGAGAATCACTTCCGAAAGCGGTATTTTCAGTTCCGGAGGTATTGGCATTTAAAGTATTAAAACCGAACGCTGTCGTATAATCTGCCGAAAAATAAGTTCCGAATCCAGTTGGTGCAAAGGATTGAAAGCTATTCGCTCCATAAACGGTATCGTAAGAACCACCCAGTAAGCCGGCATTGGCCCCGACGCCTGTTGATGCCCCGTTGCTCCCGCCCGCGTTTGATGCAAAAACATTCGCGCCAACTGCCGTGCTGTTGGCAGATGTATTGTTGTTCATGCTATTGTAACCGAAAGCGGTATCTGCGCCTCCATTTGAATTTGATAAAGATCCTGCTCCAAAGGCCACGTTGGGAGACCAAGCATTTTCAAATTGTAAGCTAGCACTCCCCATCGCGGTATCGCCTTGCCACGAAGCGTTTTTTTGTAAGCTCATCCAACCAACTGATGTATTTAGATTTTTGGTTGTACTCATTTGCTGAGATGAAAAACCAAAAGCCGTATTGCCAGTGCCAGTCGTATTTGAGGTGAGGGCGAGAGAACCGAAAGCAGTGAGGTCATCAGCCGTAGAAGAAGTTAAAGATTGAAATCCGAAGGCAGTGTTGTTGGAGTTTGTTACATTTGTTTTCAGTGCCTCAAACCCGCCGGCGACATTCGAGCTTCCAGTTGTATTTGAAAGAAGTGCCGAAACACCGAAAGCAGAGTTAAGCGCCCCGGTATTGACCTTGAGTGCGCCAACACCAAATGAAGTCACCGATTGAGAAAGAAGTCCTGCATTTACATTATAACGTTTAAAATAAATATCGCTATTATCAGTTGATCCTAAAAAATTAGCAGGCGAACTCAATCCTGAATTTCCGGTCACCGACCAACTTGAAGAAGAGCTCGTTACATTGGGAGCAGACAATGCACAAGTTTGAACTTTAAAAGGCGTCGCGGCAGAAGAACTATCAAACATCAATGAGAAAACTCCATCATTGAGGCCCACCCCACCGGCGCCTGCATTCGGAGCAGCATATTGAATTCTAAACTTCGCAACATAACCAACGCCACCAACATTTGAAGCAGACGAAACTGAGATATTTTGAATCAAAAGATTTGGATCGACCGGAAAACCAGGACTTGTTTGCTGATAAAGATCACTGGCGCCGCCACATTTGGATCGCAAATTAGAGACGTTGACACTCCCAGTAGCCGGAACCAACAGCCCTGATAAATTGCAAGTACAAATGCTCGATTGTCCAAGTAGAGACACGAGATTTCGCTCATATTGAGAACGATCTAAATTTCTTTTTACGTTGCCAGATTGCTGCATCGTATAGGCGATGAAGCTATTCGTGCCAAGACTGATAATTGTTAACATACCAACTGCGAGCATCAGCTCAATGAGGGATGAACCAAGATTTGAAAAGATTCTTTTCGGTATAATTTGTAAAATCGCTTCTTGATTTTTCATTTCTTATTCTTTTCGGTGGATATGATAAAGATCGCTCATTGAACACATATGGAGCTCCTGGGACTTTGCTTACATATAAAAGTCTCAATCGCCTTATTTTTAGATTCGAGATTTTTTTGTTTGGTCTCAATTTGAGAAAACATCTGCTGAAAATGCTCTATTCGATCGTTCAGAACTTGAGTTTCTCTTAAGAACTTGCCATGAAATTCTTTGACGGCATTCACCATTGTCCATGTAATCGCGTCGATCTGAACGTGCAGATATCCTAAATTATCTTTGCTCACAGATTCTGAAACCCCAGCTTGTGCATTCTGTGCAATCACGCCGACATATTGATTTTCTGACGAAAGCTTAAGTGCATTTTCTTTTTTGTACCTATAATAAACGGGCTGAATGAGATCGAGCTCAGCAAATGACTTTATAAACGAAGCCCGAACATTTTTTAAGCGTGCATCCGACGGAGTATTCCATGTAGATGATCCTGGTTTCGCTGCTGAATGCGTCGACAGCTCGAGCATATAGGTCGGGTTCGTTAAACCAATTCCGACTTTGCTTAACGTGGTGCCTAAGACGATTGAATTGCTTTTGCCGACAATTGCGCCAAAGCCTATCGCGGTTGAATTATTAACTGCCGTGACCCCTAGCATGCCGCTATTGATTCCGATAAAGGTGTCTTGGGAGCCAGTAACAATTGCGCCGCCAAGGATTGCTCCCGAATTTGCTCCTAAAGCAGAGTTGTAGTCTCCCGTCTCGAGACGAAGCGCCCCAACTCCGACGGCCGTATTTTCACTTCCGCTCGTATTGGCCTTAAGGCTGTCTACCCCAAAAGCGACATTGTTGCTGCCGCTGACATTTGAATCGAGTGCCCTGACTCCGAAGGCATCATTATAATTACCTGAGGTATTTGCTGGCATGATGCCTTTTCCGAATACAATATTATAACCAACACTATTATTTATGAGTGAACCTGCACCGATAGCTACACTATTGCTCGCAGAGTTTAAAAGGCTGTTAAAACCGACGGCTGTGGAAGCACCACTCGTCATATTGGCAGCTGCCATCGAGCCTACTGCAACTCCCGGATTACCAGATAAAGATGCAACATTAGCTGACGCCCGGTAACCCACGGCGACATTGGGAGTTGAGGACTGAGAATTCAAAGCATAGGCTCCAAACGCAACCACGCTGGAGCTGGTAAAGCTATTTTGGTCTGCGGCTGCACCAACTGCGACAGAAGATTGACCTGAGGTATACTGTTTAAGTGCGTACCATCCAAAGGCCGTGTTGAGAGTTCCTGTTGGCGGAGGGGGAGCCATAAACTCTGTATTAGAGCCCATTGCATTTTCGCCAAAGGCTAGGTTGTCAGAGGTATTTTGAGAAGCTGAAAGAGCCCAATGACCAAAAGCTATGTTATTTGAACCCGTGATATTATGAGACAATGTCTCGCCGCCAGCAGCGGTATTCAAATTGCCAGTGGTATTATTCATGAGGTTATCGGCCCCAAGAGCCGTATTGGAACTTCCACTGGAATTCGCTTTTAAGCTTAAAAATCCAAGAGCTGTATTCATGCTTCCGGTTGAATTGAAATATAAAGCAGTATGTCCACTTCCAAGGTTGTCATTTCCAGTCGTATTTGAAGCCAGAGCATAGTATCCGACGCTTGAGTTATTTTGCCCGCTCGTATTACTTGTTAAGCTATTAAGCCCAACGGCGGTGTTGTAGTTTGCAGCGACGTTGCTCATCAGCGCAGCATAGCCAAGTGCCGAATTATAAGATCCCGTTGTATTGGCTTGAAGTGCTCGCCAGCCGACTCCCGTATTGCTCACCCCAATTGTATTTGATTGCAAAGCAGCAGTTCCGATTGCCGTATTTAAACTTCCAGTCGTATTTAGTTGGAGTGCCGAGGATCCAAGTGCTGAGTTAGATGAACTTAAATTAGCAGATAAAGCATTTGTGCCAAGTGCCGAATTAGCACTTCCAATCGTGTTGGACTTTAAACTGCTGTCGCCAAAGGCAGTATTCGATTTACCCGTGGTATTTAACGTCAAAGAAGACACTCCAAAAGCCGAATTATAAACTCCGCCCGCATTCGATGCCAAACTCTGCACTCCGAAAGAAGTTAATGTTGTAGCCAAACGACCGGCGCTCAAATTATTTCTCATTAAATTGAAATCAACATTATCGTTTGTTCCGATATAATTCACAGTTGCATCAAGCCCCGCGTTGCCGGTAATACTCCAGCCACTGCTGAAGCCGGATAGCGGCCCGGTGACCGAGCAAGTACTGACATCGTACGGAGCCGAAGCCGAAACTGTACTAAATGAAAAAATGTATTGCCCGTCGGCAAGTGGCGTCAGTCCCGGAGTTAACTTATAGTTGACAGCTAAAACCGCGTTATAATTTGAACCAGAGATAAGCGTAGGTTTACTGATTGTGATTGAGTTCACGTTCAGCAGGGGATCGACTGAAAAGCCCGAACTGCTTTTAAGATAAAAATCATAGCTAGGCGCGCCGCATGATAGCTTGAGCCCGGGTACATCAGCCGATCCTGTGGCCGGAATCGAAAGTGGAGTGGGCGAGCTTAAATTGCACGAACAGAGAGTGTTGTGACTAAAAAGAGTCACTAAATTCTGTTCGAAGTTATTTTTTGCAAAAACACGTCGAGATTGAAGCGTCTGCTTACTGATGTTTCCGGTTAAGTTGATTGAATTAATTAATATGAGTGCAAGCAGAGTCGTTGCCACCATCAGTGGTAAAAGTGCAAATCCTTGATTAGAAGTCGGTATTGAGATGGCTTTTATTTTTTTCATATTTTTTTATCCAATTTCTTATCGGAACATATCGTTAAAGAATTTAGTTTTTTTAGTCGAACTTTGAGACATATTGGTCTTATGATAGATCAAAGCTATTTAATTGGGTGATGGCTCAATCATAATGAGATTTTATTTTGGAGGAATATTTGAATACCGAAAAGCTACGCTTCTATCAGAGACGTTATATTATCTATCCGAAGCTTCAATTTGAAGTTCTCTTATACTCGCTTGCGGTTTCGATTGTGGTCAGTATTGCTAATCAAATCTTTAGATTTCTTAGCAGCAGAGAAAATGAAGTTTTTTTGGGAATCAACTCTTCGCTCACTCTCTATTTTTTAAATTTTCTGCTTTTGATTTTAATCGTCTTTTTAGGATTTCATTTTACCAATCGAATCGCTGGGCCAATTTATCGTGTTGAGAAACAACTTAAGGAAATCCTTGCCGGAAAAGATATCCATTCAATCAAGATTCGAAAAAATGATTATTTTCAAGATTTTGTCGACGTTCAAAATCAAATCCTTGAACGCCTCAAGAGTAATCAGAAAAAATAATGGCTCATATATTTAAACTGGCCCACGATGTGTTAAATTTTAAGATTTGAGTTTTCATTGGTTTCAATGCACTTCCAGCACTGTGGGTTTACTGTGGGTCTATCGTGGGAGCATTAGAAAAACTAGTAGAACTCGCTAAAGTAAACTCCCGCACCACCGAACCCGGCACCGGTTGCACCCGGCTCAAGTGAATAAACAGACCCGATACGCCCGTTTGAACTAGCCCCAAGCTGCAGACCCACGATATGAACATTTCCGAGCGTTGAAACATCGATCAGATCTAATGAAGCTGTCCAGGTGGCTCCGCCATCTGCGCTCGCAACGAACTGCAAAATTTGAGGAGAACCAGAGCCATTACTCGCCTCTCTTACAACTTCAGCAACTACGAGATTTCCGATTGCTGCAATTGCAGAAAAATCATAAGAATAATTTGACCCCGCCGAATCAAGCGACTTTATCCAGGTTGAACCAAAATTCGTCGATTTCCAAATGGCATAATGATGGTAGGCACCCGAACCATAGTCGTAAGCATTGATCGAATAAATCGCACCACCTGCCTGAGCAATTTGTCCCGTCTGATAGATATTTTGATCAGGGCTACCGCTATTTTGTTTCTCCGAAAATGTTGCTCCAGTATCCTGGCTAAAGTTGGCATTGCCATTTGAAAGAAAAATATTTGTGCCGGAGTTAAATGCTCCTACTAAAGCGCCATTGGTCGCTAAAGAAAGTGTCGTGTCGCTTGCATCCCACGTCCCACTCGTAAAAGCAGCCGAATGAACTTCGTTATGATCACCTAGGACCGCATTGTGGTATATTCCCGTAAAATAAAGTAGAAGTTTTCCGCTTCCCATATCGAGAAGTGTCGAACGTGAATTGACAGGACCTGCAGCACCATTGAAAAGCGCCAAATAGCTATTCTGATTCACCCAAGTAGCGCCGCTATCTATCGATTTGTCGATGTACACGCGAGCGGAAGTTTCGTGAGTCTCGAAGATTGTGTTTGCGCTCGCGAAAAAAAGCTGAGCATAAAGTCCATTAGCAGAAATGGACGTCGCCGCGGCAAATCCTCCTCCAGATTGAACTGCACTCGATAGTGTCCAGTTTGATCCACTTTTAATCGAGTACTGCACGTAAGCCGAACCACCAGGCGCATAATTCAACGTTGCAAAATCAGCCGTCACGCCGCCGACTGCGATTGGCGCATGCCAAACTTCCGGGAGAGGAGTCGCCACGGGCGTCGGTGTCGGCGTCGGAGTTGCTGTCGGCGCTGGAGTTGGCGTCGGTGTCGGTGTCGGCGTCGGCGTCGGTGCAACGGAAGGTGGACTTACTATTGATGTAGAGTCGCCTCCGCAGCCAACCCATAGCAAGGCTAAAGTGCAGACTACCAAAATCGGAAACATGCTAAAACTCTTCAAATACGCGCCCCAGTCTTTTACTTTTACTTAAATTATCAATCTCGAAGAGAGCAAATCAAAGCGAATTCGAATTCGAATTTGAATTCAGGACTTTAGCGCCGTGCTGTGGATCGTAGCCAGCGTAATAAGTCAAACTGCCGATAACTAAAAAATTCAATTTTGCAAGAGTTAAGTTAATTGCGCTCGCTCTATACAATGGCAGAACGGGACTCGCTTGTGGAGGACCCTCAACAGGGTGATGACTCGACTTGCGCATAGTAACCTATCGTCGAGTTCTCATCAAAGATAAAGGGATGAATTGAATCTTACGCTGTTTGATTCGATTTAAAAAAAACAAAATTTAAAATTGTATCAGATTAAGAATACTTTCACTCATCAGTTTATAGATGTAAGGCGACGGGTATTTTCTGAAAGAAACTTTTTCTGTGCGGCACCACATCTGCGCCTCATTGTTTTTATATTTTCTTCGATAGCGCATTCTTCTATACGACAGATCTCAATAGCGAGACATATTTGACTCAAATTTACCTTAATTTTAAATTTACTACCTAATTCTATTGAATTTTTATTATTTTGACCTAATATTACTTATATGAATAAAAAAATTTCCAAAAAATTACTAAAAAAAATCTTGCCAGAAGTCTTACCTCCGCTCCTATTTCCGGCAAAAACGAAGGCTCTAGAGGCCTGGATGGCAAAGCTCAATAAAATTGGTAAGATTCGAAAGATTGGCCCCAGGCTCTATACATCGCTACCGCGGTCACAAGAAAAGAGCGCTGTTCGTGGGGGCTGGAAAAGCATAATCACAGAACTCTACCCCAATGCCCTACTTAGCTATCGTAGCGCATTAGAGTTTAAACCTAGCCCACAAGATCTGCTAATTTTGACAAGTACAACAAATAAAATCATCCATCTGCCTGGACTCACTCTTCAGTTTGTACGAGGACCTGCCGCATTAGACGATGATTTAATTGTGGCGGGATTTAAAGCTTCTTCGACCGCCAGAGCTTTACTCGAAAATTTTTCTACGACAAAGAACACCATCTTGAGATCTTTAAGCCAATCTGAAATCGAGCTGCGCTTAGAACAAATCTTACAGGTGAAAGGCGAAACAAGTCTAAATACTATTCGAGATCAGGCTCGCGAGATTGCGACCAAATTGAAATGGCAAAGAGAATTTGCAAAGCTTGATAAACTTATAGGAGCAATTCTTGGGACACGCTCAGCTGATAATGTCGTGAGCTCAGAAGCCCTTGCTCGTGCTGTCGGGCGGCCCTATGATAGCGCTCGCATGGAACTTTTCGACAATCTGTATGCGGAACTTCGCTCGATACCCTTGCTAGAAAAAAAAGACGTCTACAAAGCCAAAGACCATTTCAGAAACAAGGCCTTCTTTGAGTCCTATTTTTCAAACTATATCGAAGGGACGATGTTTGAAATTGAAGAGGCAGAAGAAATTGTTTTTGAGAAAAAAATTCCTCGCGAGCGATCTAAAGACGGACATGACATCCTTGGCACTTTTAATATTGTTTCAGACCCAAATGAAATGAATAAAACTCCCTATAATGAGGTTGAATTCATTGATCTACTAAAAACTCGACACAAAATTTTAATGGCTGCGCGCCCGGAAGTGATGCCTGGTGTTTTTAAAAAAAAATCTAATAGAGCGGGAGACACTCATTTTGTTCAGCCCGATCTCGCAGAGGGAACTCTCGCCAAAGGATTTGAAAGATATCAAGAGTTGCCGGCAGGCCTCAATAGAGCTATCTTCATGATGTTCCTTGTTGCCGAAGTTCATCCATTCAAAGACGGAAATGGACGAGTTGCCCGAATAATGATGAATGCCGAACTTTTTTCTGAAGGCCTCAGCACAATTATCATTCCAACAGTTTACAGAGAGGATTATCTTGGAGCACTTCGCGCTCTTAGCCGAAGATCCAGAATTGAAGTACTTGTAAAAATGCTGGTTCGCGCACAACAATTTTCGAACCTTGAGTTCTCTCCCTACCCAAAAATCCTTCACTATCTCAAAGAACACAACTGGCTCAGAGAACCTAATGAGGCGACGATCATACTCAAATAATTTTTTGAGGATCAGCCTTAAACTTGCTTAAGCAAGTCGTTGAGTAAAAATAAAGGCCTTTCTTTGTTACTTCTCTCTAAGCATTGTGAAGCTTTAAACCTTTTGAAGACCTGATGAATTACATAATGACAGATTGTTGACAAAGACATAACATAAAGACAGACACCTTTAGAGTCCATTACTTGAGGATTTAAAATGATAAAGAATCAGCACCATATACTAGTGATTGATGACGATGCAGCAATGCGATCAATGGTTGTTAGGCGACAATGGTTGAGCAGGAGTGTCACAGTAGAGCTCTTAAGGGACGGCAACAAGCCGGTTGTCGTTATGCCAACCACTAAAAACAGGAAGAGCTTATGAGTGTCCCTGATCGATTTCTTCGAAATTTTTTTACCGAAATTAATAAAAGGTTATTTTCTGAAATGGACGAAAATAAACTTTTTGATTTCATTTTTAATTCACTTGATCTCATTATTCCTTTTGATAGAATCGGAATCGCTTTGATTAGTGGAGATGGCAAAAAAGCCGAAATATCATTAAAGTGGGTACGCTCAAAAATTCCAGTGAATCACTTGAAGCAGCCCTACACTTCCCATCTTGAAGGCAGTAGTTTACAAAATATCATAGACACAGGCCAAGCGCGTATCATAAATAATCTTCCCGAATATTCTCAGCTTCATCCGAATTCAGAATCGACAAAACTTATAATTCAAGATGGGATTAGATCTAGTCTTACTTGCCCAATAAAGAGAGAAAATAGAAATATCGGAGTCGTCTTTTTTTCAAGCTGCGAATGCAATACGTATCAATCGGAGCATATAGAAATATTTCAAGAAATCGCAGACGAGCTCTCTGTTGTCATCGATCAGGCCCGGATGCGAAAAATTGCTGAACTCAGTTCGGCTCAATCGACAAATTTCAGCATGATCCTGCACGATTTAAAAAATCCACTAAGCATCATTCAGGGGTTCGTCGAAATATCTTCCAATGAAGTTTGGTTTAAAAAAATGGACGCCGAAGGTAAAAAAATATTTGAGATCCTTTTGCGTAACACAAAATATATGTTTGAGCTGTTAAGTGGACTCGAAGAATTTCGGCAGCTCGAAGATACAACAAAGATTTTAGTTAAAAATTCTGTAAATCTTCAAGAGTTTTACAAAGAAATGGTTGATGTAGGCGTCACCATCTCCGAAAAAAAAGATATTAAGTTTCAAGCAAAATTTCCCTTAGAGGCCCCAAATCTTGTTGAATTTAATCGGCTACAAATCCGCAGGGTACTCGAAAATCTCTTTACTAACGCAGTAAAATACTCTCAACGTAGAACACAAATCGAATTTCAAATGATAGTCAATGGTCCACGTCTGACTTTTGAGGTCAAAGATTCAGGTTTAGGAATACCAAAGAGTGAGTTTGGTAAACTCTTTCGTGAATTTGGTAAAACCTCTGTTCGTCCTACTGAAGGCGAAGCAAGTACGGGATTGGGTTTGGCAATCACAAAAAAAATAGTTGAACGTCACGGGGGAGAGATTCATTTTGTTAGCGAAGTGGGCCGTGGTTCAACCTTTACGTTTTGGATTCCCATATAGAGAGTTTTATTTCACTTTTGGATTTTGAGTCCAAGTATTGCACCAGCCTTTTGCCGTCACGCCTCTACCAGAGAAAATTTGGCAAGGTGCTGCCTCTGAAGATTTAGGATCGCCACCATCAAATTGGTAAAACTGGCAATTATAACAAAACTGCTTTGCACCATCTGCACCATCGTGCTTTGGCCACTTCTTATTATCCACCTTACTAGCATCGGATAAATAGCCAAGGGACAAAGCCACAGGATCGTTGTCGGGAACCATCACAAGTTTGGCCGCAACCGCAGCCAAAGCTTTAAAACCCGAACCTAGTACGCCAAATACTGCGGCAGTAAGACTTAATTGTTGAAGAAAACTTCGGCGCGATGATTTCAAATTGTAATCAGACATAAAAACTCTCCTTTTAGTTGGTTTGTGTAACTGTTGTTAGCATTAGCAATACCTATGCCGCAATCTGTTTAAGCCGGTGGTCCTCATGCACCTCGAAGCTGTCATGCCCCAGGTGGAGTACCTCACACTTCTCTAGCATGTTTTGTCTCATGCAAAAATAGAAACGAGACATAACGTCCTTCCCCGGAGTGCGGTCGTCGTCATATTGAGTCTGACCTGGGCATGCAATTGCAATCGTCCTCTGTGAGAACTTACGAAGGACGGTGCTGTGAAAATTCGATATCTATTTACCATTATACTTTTTTCTTCGTTTTTAGGCTTTGAACAAGTGGCCCATGCTCTACCAGCTTTTGCCCGTCGAGAAAATTTTTCATGCATTGTGTGTCATGAAAACTCAAGTGCTCCTCACTTAAATCAACTTGGTTACCTTTATCGACGAATGGCTTTTCATTTACCTGGTCGCCTTGGCGATGAAAAGAACGATGAACAAAGCATGAATGCGACCAATCACATGGCGGTGGGTGTGAATGTTGGTTACCAATATGCAGATTCAATCGCGGGCAATGGCGTGAAAACAGTAAGTGCAAATGGCGTGAGCGTGCCTGAGGTAGAGTTCTGGCCACTTGTCGGCGGACTCTTCGGAAATTTTGGCGTCTGGAGTGAAATTGATTCAAGTCCCTCAACTAATACTGGCGGAGGTATCGGAATCAAGCTTGCCGATGTTCGCTACGCTGCTGGAACTCCAGATTTATTTTTTAATTTTCGCGCCGGAGTGATTGCGCCTGAAGGATTTGGAGCATCCGATCAGTGGTTAGATGACGGCAATATTCCTCTCATGGATGTGTTGGCCGCCAATCGCAATCAAAATACAATGGTTAGTCCATTTGGCGCAATGAACTCTCCAGAAGAAGGAGTTGAGGTCGGTGCAAATTACAAATCCTCGCATTTAACTGTTGGCCTTTATAACGGCTGGACTGATGTGACTACAAACGCCGACGGAACACTTAGCCAAGCAACTAGCTTACAAATGGCATCTCTCAAACACAACGATCAAGGGATGAGAGATTATCGTATTCAACTCGATCAATTTGTCGGGGACGTTGGCGCCATTACTGCAGGATATTACCACGGAACAGTTCCATTAACTTTACCTCAGAACAATACAACATTTTGGCTCGATCATTTTAGTCAAGCACGCCTCTATCTTACAGCGTTTGCAATCCCCGGAAAGTTAGATCTCTTTGCCGGTGGAGCCTGGGGACAAAGCGAGTTTGTTTCTGACAATCCAACCCCAGACGGAAGCTTCACCTCAAAGGGTGCTTTTGTGGGAGCCAACTACTATGTCGCTCAACACTTAACTCTCGGTGGACGCGTCGACCGTACCGAATTCAGTTCTGATGATAGTGCGACAGGAGTCTCACTGCAGGCGAGCTTACCATACAACAATACGATTTTCATATTTCACTATAATCACTCAGCATCTTCACTTGCCAGTGGACCACTCCAAGCAGGCTGGAACAATGACATTGGTTTTGTTTTAAGATTCTTATTATAAACTTTTCGATTAAAGGCTAAAAAATGAAATTCTCGTACCTCTCATCAAGGTCTTAAAGTTCAGCTCGGATTGAGCTCCAGAAGACCTTCTGATATTTCAGCTTTGTTAAGCTTCTTGCCTTTGCCAAAGAAAATTTCTTCAATTTCGTGACGCAGTTTTACCGGATCCGCAGAGTTTTGTGCGTAGAGTGCTGTTTCAAGCAACTCTAATATTTTCTCCGCTTTTAATTTGTTAAAATTCGCAAGTTTTGCTCCCGCCACAGAGAAAATTCGAGGAAGAGTCGCCTGAACTTCTGTCCCCCATCGTGAATGAGAGTAGCTTTGAAGAAATTGTCGAATTTCGCGCACGTTAGCGCATTTATTCAGATCCTCTTTGCTCTCGGCGGACGATGGCTCTCGGCTACTTAAGACTTGGGGGACACCTCTCTTTTTCTGAAGACTAAAGATTAGGAAGAAGAGCGAGGTAAGAAAACAAAAGACTAAAAAAATGCTGAAAAATACCCAAGGTTTAGATTTGAAATTCACGATGTTATGCGAAGAACTTAATGCTGGTATAATTTGGTTTGCCGTCTGGATGCCCAATTTGGGGGGCGCGGACGTCAACGTCAATACGCCAGGTAAAACATGCACTATTTTTTCGGGCAATGTCGAAATCTTCTTTACGTGATGAACTGTATCCCACCAAGTCACTTGAATTGCACGAAAACGAAGTTCGCCTGACCTTTGAGGAATAATTGTGAACGTATCTTTTCTAAAGCTCGACGCAGAACCTTGCAGTATGTTTTCTGAAAAAGCAGGTTGGTCGGCGTAAACTTTCATATCCTGATCGGATGCGAGTTGATTTTCTAAGCCCGGAAGCTGACTAGGAGCGAGACCTGACGCTTGAAAAACGATAGAACGAGACATAGGTTCGCCCACTTTCGCATCGCCGCTCCAGGTTTCGGTAAGCTTAAGGTTTGAGGCCGGTAGCCAAGGAGTGACTCCCGGTACGGGCGCTAAAACTTTAAGTTGGATGGGACGGCTCGAAACAGTGATCGGCCGCATCGAAGAAAGACCTGCAAAAGCCTTATCTTCTTGCATGAAGCTTTGCATAAGTTTGTGCATTTGTGCAAATGGATCGCCATCATCGTCACCAAACACGTCCTGAGAAGAATTCAAATTAGCTCGGCGATCCGAATCGGGCATTGCTGTCTCAGCATGAATAACCAGTGGTGGTATACTGAGGCCGCCCTCCTTTAATGGGGTGATGAGATAGGACATGGTTAAAACTTGCTGGCTTCGTCCCTTGATGATTCGCGTTTGAACCTTCGGATCGCCTTGTCGATCGACGATTGCGTCCTTGATCTCAAAATTTTCGATGTTGGCATTTCTTAACGAGCGTACTATTGGCATCTCGTAAGTAAGCAAAATACGTTCGTATTTATAAGGAGTCGCGTTGCTGACTCTTTCTAACACAGCAAGCTTAAAGCTTTTCAAACCTTGAGGTTCGCCGATAACGGAGCCTGATTTGACTTCGATAGAAATATTGTCAGTTTTAAATTCTTCTCCATTTGATTGGATCGATATCGCGGGGATCTCTTCGACGCCCTCATGCATCGGCACTAATGCTAAATCCCAGGTCATACTAGAAGTCGATTTTCCGTTAATGATCTTTAATACAGAGGATTGTTGTTGACCCACAATTTGAAAGTCTCTTTTCAACGCCGAGAGATCCGGCGAATTTTCAGTCGTCAGTCCCTCAAGCTCTAGATGTAAATTAAAACTCTCGCCGAGTGCTAGTTTCAAATGTTCGGCGCGGGCCGAAAAGCTCTGAGCGAATGTGAAAAGCGGAAATATGAGTAGCAAAACAGTGATGATGACGCGTGAAATTTGTCGAGTAGTCATATAATTTTCTCCTAATAAAAATATTGTGAGAAGATTTATTTCCCTCACAGAACCGTGCTTGCGGATTTCCCGCACACGGCTC
>JAYTQQ010000165.1:0-24039 GCA_043746635.1 Bdellovibrionales bacterium
TTGCGGCCCTTACGATTAAAAATATTCAGGCCTTCTACGACAAACATTATTCGAGCGGAGAAATAGTTGTCAGCGTGGCCGGAGGTGTTGATCACCAAAGTGTCGTTGATCTCGTGCGTGAGAAGCTTGTTCCGAAGCGAAATAAACGGCCCGAGAAATTGTTGTTGCTCGGGGATAAACCTAAAATCAAAAAGAATCCGCCGAAGACGCATGCTTTTAAGAAGTTTATCCAAAAGCCTTCTGAGCAAGTTCATATTTTGATGGGTTTACCTGCCGCTCACTTTCGTGAAGACTTGCGGTTTGAAGCTTACATCGTGAACGCCCTTCTTGGCGGCGGAATGACCTCACGGTTGTACCAAAAAATTCGTGAAGACAAGGGACTCGTTTATACAATCTATTCTCAAATGAACAGCTTCTGTGACATCGGCTCTATCATGATTTACTCAGGCACCGAACCAAAACACGTCGAAGATGTTTTGAAGTTAACTTTAAAAGAAATGAAGAAGCTTGCCGAAAAAGGGATTCAGAAAAAAGATCTCGAACTTTTTAAAACTCAAGTCTTGGGACAAATTCTATTGGGTGCTGACGATATTGAAAATCGAATGAATTCTCTTGGCGTGAACGAAATGGTTTTCGGAAGATACCGTTCGATTGAAGAAGTGATGGGTGAAATTACTCAGGTGAATCTAAAGTCACTTCAAGAATACATGGATAAATATTTCGACTTAAGTGAAATGAGCCTTATGCTCATGGGATCTCTAGAAGAAAAACAGGCTAAAGAATTATTTAAATATATGAAAAAAGAAGTGGGAGCTTAATCTATGCAAACACAAATCGAAAATTTTGCAGCGCCGGTGAGAAAACAAAAATTATTCGTTAAGAAATTAGAAAATTTCAAAGGTGAACTGCCGGCTTACCAAACTCCACTTTCAAGTGGATTCGATGTGCGGGCTCAAGTCACTGAAACAATTTTTTTGAAACCGATGCAAAGAATTTTGGTTCCGACGGGTTTGAGCTTTGAAATTGCCGAGGGCTTTGAAATTCAGGCGCGTCCGCGTAGTGGCCTCGCAATCAAACAAGGTCTGACGCTGCTCAACACTCCTGGCACTATCGACGCCGACTATCGTGGTGAGGTAAAGATCATCGTGATTAACCTCGGTGAAGAGACAATTGAAATCAAAGATCAAGACCGCATCGCACAGTTGGTTTTGTGCCCTGTCATTCAGGCGGATTTTGTATTGTCGCAAGACTTAACCGTGTCGTCACGTGGCGCAGGTGGATTCGGTCACACGGGAGTTTAAAAATGCGAGTCCAAGCGGATCAGCATTGTATATGATCTTTGATCAACCGTTTCTCCGACCATGGCGTTTCTCATAGCGATTTCTCCGCCTAAGCTAAAAGCTTCTACAAAATAATAATCGGCACCGACACTTAAGATACTGCTGGGTGAAGAGTACTGAGTGGGAATTCCATTTTTGGTCAGTGTCAGATAGCGACCGGCGATTCCTCCACCGATTTTGCCTTTGATTTGTGGAGCGAGAGTACCTTTACCGTAAAACATCAGATCAAATTCTTTTACCGATACGGTTGTACCGTCATAAGTTTGATCACCGAAGGTGAGGAGAGTTCCTTCGGAAGAGAGATGCTCTGAGAAAAGATCGATGCCGAGAGAAACTTGAATTCCGGGTTGTCCGATATAAATTTTGCCATTCGGAGCATCGACGGTCTCAAACATATTTGCGTAAGCGACACCGGCATGAATCATTGTATTTTCGAAAGACGCTCCGCCAGAGGAGCCACCCAATTTAGCTCGACTTTTGGCTTGCACAGGCGCACGTGAAAGATCTTTTACAATCTCGTCGTAGTTTTGAGTTTCGCCATCGGCAGATGAATAGTCATTGTCGTCATCGACGTCGGCCCAGGTCGTATGTGCGAAACAGAGTGATAAGGCAGTGACCGCAGAAAATAAAACGATTTTTTTTGTTTTCATTCTTAAATTGTACCAAGGAAAGTCGCATTTGCAAAACTTTGCCTGGTGAAAATAGACCACTGTTTGTACAATAAACGTATGGCCTACAAAGAAAAACGATATTGCGCTTTCTGCAAAAATCTTCGCACCTACTACATGAAAAAGCATATTTCATTTATGGATTTCGTAGTCTGTGCGCTCGCAAGTATGGCGGCCATGGCTTTAGTCTGGCAGGACTTTAATATTAAGGTATTTTATTTTTTCGTTTTCGCAATCGTGTGCTGTGAAATCATGGTTCGACTCAGATGGCGCATGAAAATGATTTGTGACATCTGTGGCTTTGACCCGATTCTCTACAAGAGAAATCCACAAGGGGCTGCCGACTTAGTAAAGGCCTTTCTTGAAAAACGCAAAACCGATCCGCAAATGTTGCTTAAGCCTTATCCAAAACTCACCACGCTTAAGAAGCGTGCCGTCCGTCACGGCGTTGCCGCTCCGATTTCGAAAGAAGTGCAAAAGCCAGCGTAAAATCAGGGGTAAAACCAGGCGTAAAAGCACCCGTAAAGCCTTCCGAAATGGCCATGAAAGCTTGAGCTTGATAGCGGGATCGGTTAGGCTCTGATCAATGAAAGCTTTGGTTTGTGTTCCGACTTACAACGAATGTGAGAATATCCTCCCGATTTTGGGCGCGATTCTAACTGAGAATCCTCAGGTTCATGTATTAGTCATTGATGATAATTCTCCCGACGGCACGGCCAAACTCGTAAAAAATTTGATAGAGACCGAAAAGCGCGTCTATCTCCTTTCTCGCGCCGGCAAAGAAGGACTCGGAAAAGCCTACCTCGCAGGTTTTGACTGGGGACTTAAGAATGGCTATGAAGTCGTCGTCGAAATGGACGCTGACTTTTCTCATCGCCCGGTCGATCTTAAGAAAATTCTCGAAGCAATCAAAGAAAAAGATTTCGTCATCGGTTCTCGTTATGTACCGGGTGGTGCAACTCTGAATTGGGGCCGCGTTCGTAAAATCATTAGTCGCGGTGGAAGTCTCTATTCAAGAATCATTTTGGGATTTCCTGTTCATGATTGGACGGGCGGATTCAACGCCTGGAAAAGAAATGTTCTACAAGGCATTCATCTCGAACAAGTCGGCTCCGAGGGTTACAGCTTTCAAATTGAACTCAAGTACCGTGCATGCAAAGAAAAATTTAAATTTCAAGAAGTTCCGATCCTCTTTGAAGATCGTCGTGTCGGTCAAAGTAAAATGAGATTCCGAATTGTAATCGAAGCACTTTGGAGAGTTTGGATTATGCGATTCAAAATATGAAAATATTTTCTTCGTTGTTCTTTATTTTATTTTACATCTTGGGGCCAAAGGCTTTTGCGCAGAATCCTCCCACTACGAAGCAAGCGGCTGCACCTAAGACTGCCGCACCAGCAGCTCCTCCGGGAGCGGCGGCGGGTGCGGTCCAAGGACAATGGGGAACCGTCAAGACCGACAATGCGCTCGTCTACGATCAGCCTGATTTTGACGCCGCAACTTTAATGTATCTTCCTGCCGGCCAAAAAATTCGTATTTCTAAAAAATCATTTGGCTCCTACTTTAAATTTTACCGAGTAAAAGTAAGCCAAAATAAAATTGGTTATATCACGACGATCGACGTGATTCCTGAGCGGGCGGCTCCTTCGGAGAGAGTTGCGGTTGCGAAAGACGGCAAGCCGATTAAGAAGAAGAAAAGATCAAAACAAGCAAATGGCAAACCCACAATCGGAAAATATCCTCCCGTGAAGGCATTTATTCTCACTAAATACATGGGAATTTTTCTCGGAAATTTAAAATACCAAGAAACCATTCCTGGAGTGAATTCAACCGAAACTCTTTTTGTTTATGGTTTAAAGCTCACGGGCCCGCATACATTTGTTTCACTTCCGACTGATTTTAATTTTATTATTCATTACGGAGCTCCTTCTTATTACAATACTTTTTCGACGATAAAAGCTTCGGGATTTGCGATGCTCATAGATTGGCTCGCGCTTTTTCCATTTTTGGATAAACCAAATAGTTCCTTTTATATTGGGCTCGGTCCTTTACTCGATTACTCAAGTTTTCAATTCGGAACAACGTCAGGGATCTCAAGCTCCACCGAGATTACTCTCGGCCTTAGTGCGGAAATCGGCTACGGCATGAAGCTCGGAACGAACTGGGCTGCCCGCGCCGAATACAAATTTATGTGGGAGCGCGCCAACTACACCTCATACGGTTTGGCTATCCAAAACAGGTTCTAAAATCATTGACTGACTAGGGGCCCGAGAGATAGCTAAAGAGCTATGAAAATATCAGTCCTTTCGCATGAAGTGATCAATCAAATTGCCGCCGGAGAAGTCGTCGAGCGACCGAGTCATCTCGTGAAGGAGCTCGTCGAGAACAGTCTCGATGCCGGAAGTACGAAGATCGACGTTGAGTTTTCAAGCGGCGGACGCAGCGTACGCGTAAGCGACAATGGGTCGGGCATTGATGCTGCTGAACTTTCGCTCGCACTTCAAAGGCACGCGACGAGCAAGATCGTCGCGTCTGAAGATTTATTTGCTCTCAGTAGTTACGGTTTTCGCGGTGAGGCCCTCGCCAGTATTTCTGCCGTTTCGAAATTAAGTCTCATTTCAAAAAAGAAAGATAAAGCCTACCAAGTTGAAAATGAATTTGGAAAAGTCAGCGACGTCGTCGAAGTGGGCGGCAATCAAGGAACGACGATATTTGTTCGCGAACTTTTTGCGAACATGCCCGCAAGATTAAAATTTTTAAAATCAGAAGTCGCAGAATCAACCCAGATTAAACAAACCCTGAAGGCTTTCGCTTTGATTCATCCCGAAATTGAGCTGAGGGTAAAAAGTGAAAAACCACTCTTTGCTTATAAAACGCAGCTATCGATGCTTGCGCGTGCGAAAGAAGTTTTAAATACGACTGAAATATATGAAAGTGAAATGCAGTTGGGATCGGTGCACGCTCGGATCCTTTATTGTTCTCCGCATGTCGTTTCCGGAAATTCAAAAGGCATTTGGCTCTTTGTCCAAAAACGTTGGGTGCAAGATCGCACCATGCAGGCCGCGGTCATCGAAGCCTACCGAGGACTTCTCATGCACGGTGAATACCCGAACGTGATCGTGGACCTTAGGATTGATCCAAGTGAGGTTGACGTCAATATTCACCCGACCAAATCAAACGTGAAGTTTCGTGATACGTCTTCGGTCTTTCGGGTCGTGCAGAGGGCCTTGCGACAAGGGCTTGAGACGGCACCCTGGGTGCAGAATCAACCGACTTACCAAGTTTCTCACGAGGCTTTGACCGCACCGGAACTAAAGAATCAAGAAAAATTTCTGGGAAGCATCGAGCTTGAACAAACTCAGCTCAGACAAAAAGTTTCGGAGCCTCTCGCCGCTTATTTTGCCCGTGATCCAGCTCCGAAAAGTTTTGAAAAATCGGA
Source organism: Bdellovibrionales bacterium (assembly GCA_043746635.1). Lineage (GTDB taxonomy): Bacteria > Bdellovibrionota > Bdellovibrionia > Bdellovibrionales > JAMPXM01 > JAYTQQ01. The sequence goes on from JAYTQQ010000165.1 coordinate 5,446, forward strand.
GCCCGTAGGGATCAGCGTTCAAAATCACGCTGCCATTTTGCAGAAGAAGTATTGGTCGTCATTTCAAGTCTTGGCTCAGGCACAACAAACTTATATTTTAGCTCAGAATGCTTCAACGATGGTGATCATTGATCAGCACGCGGCCCATGAGCGGGTGAATTACGAACGTCTCATGCAATCTTGGGCCGAGAAGAAATTTGAAATTCAGGATTTTCTATTTCCACTCAGTTTTCAAATAGAGGCCAGCTTGCTTGAAGGCTTACTTCTTCATAAAGTAGACCTTGAAGCTCTCGGGTTTGGGGTTGAGGCGATGGGCCCTGATCATCTCGCGGTGAGAAGTGCGCCGGCAATTTTGAAAGAGTCTGCGATTCAAAAATCAATCGAAGATCTCGCTCACGAAATTTCTGAAAAAGGCGGAAGCTTTGCGATCGAAAAAAGCATCATGCATATTTTCGCCACGATGGCTTGCCACTCTTCAGTTCGGGCGGGCCAAGCCCTCTCGAGCGAAGAGATGCAGTCGCTTCTTCTTCAAATGGATGAATTTGCTCTTTCAAGTTTTTGCCCTCACGGCAGACCGGTTTCGGTTGAATACTCATTTCATAAATTAGAGAGAGATTTTGGACGCATCAAGTAAGCTCGCCCAAATTATTTTTGTCGTTGGTCCGACTGCGACCGGCAAAAGTGATTTGGCGGTTTCTCTCGCCGAACACTACCGGGCTGAAGTTATCAATGCCGACAGCATTCAATTTTATAATCAGATCGAAGTCGGGACCGCAAAGCCAGGCCCCGAGCTCACATCAAGGGCTACGCATCATCTTTTGTCGTTTGTTGATCCGCCTCAGACTTTAAGCGCTGGTGATTTTACCAGGGCTGCCGAAAAAGTCTTAGCCGAACGAACGGCTGTAGGTGTGAGAAGGTTTATTATCGTCGGCGGAAGCGGATTTTACCTGCAGGCTCTCGAAAAAGGAATGATTCTGGCTCCGAACATTACTGAAAAAATTCGAGAGCAAGTGAAGCTTAAATTTGAAACTGAAGGATCAGAAAAGCTTTGGATAGAAGTTGAAAAAAGAGATCCTGAGTATGCCCTGAAAGTTTCGAAACAAGATTCGTATCGGGTACAAAGGGCGCTTGAAATTTTACTCTCTGGACCTACGTCGATTTCAGAGGCGAAGCGTGATTTTGCTTCTCAAGAATCAAGCTTCCGAAAGAACTATGATATTCAAAAAATCGCACTCGATTTTGATCGCGATTTTTTGAGAAATCGTATCTTGCGCAGAACAGAGCAAATGCTCGCGAACCAATGGATCGAAGAAGTTGCGCATCTGAGGACCCTGGGTTTTACGGATTGGCCTCCTTTAAAAAGTGTCGGATATTTCGAAATTGGTGAATTTTTAGACTCCCGAATCAAGCGCTCGGAGCTCGCAGATAAAATTGTCACGAGTACCCAGCAGCTCGCGAAAAAGCAAAGAACTTGGTTTAAGCGTGATCAAGAAAACCACTGGATTCTGAACGCAGAATCCAATCCAAAACTTGTGTTTGACGAGGCAAAGAAGTGGTTAGGTCGAGCTACCGAACTTGACTAATTTAGATTAAAAGTGGGAGAGTAATACATGCGAAGCATGACTGGTTACGGACATACCAACTTTTCGAGCAAAGATCTTGAACTCGATGTGCAAGTGAAGTCCGTCAATGGGCGATTCTTAGATGTGCGCCTCCACCTCCCACGTGAATATAATTCTTTCGAAAGCGAAATCAAGAAGATGATTTCGAGCCTTTTCGGACGTGGAACGGTCGACGTCTACTGCGCGCGTAAGATCAGGGCAAGTGCAAAACAAGTGGCGCTCGAAATCAATGAAGACATTGCCAAGCTTTATATGAAATCTCTTAAGGGACTAGCGAAAAAATTAGATCTCAAAGATAATTTGAGCCTCGATATCATCGTGAAGTTGCCAGAACTTATGACTCTTAAAATTCAAGATAAGGTCACTCCTCAGGAGAAGCAAAAACTCATGGGCCTCGTCGAGAAGTCTCTGAAACTCTGTGAGACCGAGCGCATGCGAGAAGCGAAGGCTCTCGGTGAAGACATCAGAAAAAATCTCGTAAAACTTCAGAGTTTTGTCGATCAATGCGAAAAGTTAAGAGAACAAGTGAACGGCGAGCTTGCGAAGAAATTCGAAGATCGTCTTAAAAATCTCGGCTTGGGTGGTGAAGTTGATCCTGTTCGTATTGCCCAAGAAGTCATGATTCAGATTGATCGTTCTGACATTAATGAAGAGCTGAGCCGTTTAGCCGAACATATCCAAGCTTACCTGAAGCTCATTGGTGATTCAAAAAGCTACGGCAAAAAAATGGATTTTTACGCTCAAGAATTACTCCGCGAAGTGAACACCATCGGAAGTAAGAGCCAGGTCGCAAAGATGACCGCTCTCGTTGTCGATGCAAAATCGGTCGTGGAGCGCATTCGAGAACAGGTGCAAAACATCGAATGACAAACTCTCAAAACTCAAAAACCAGAATGATCATCATCGTCGCTCCTTCAGGGGCCGGTAAATCGAGTTTTGTTGATCGTATTACTTCCGAATTTAAAATTTTAAGAGACACCGTGACGTATACGACCCGCGCAGTTCGTGCCGGAGAGTCCGAAGGCAATCCTTACCACTTCGTGAGCCTTGAAAAGTTCAAGCAACTCATTGATGAGAATTTTTTTGTGGAATGGGCCCACGTTCACCAGAATATGTACGGCACGCCTTTTTACCAGATCACCGAAGCCTTTCAAAAAGGCGAGGTCGTCATTATGGATGTCGACGTTCAGGGAGCCGATACTTTCAAAGGCAAATTTCCGGACGCTATGACAATTTTCATTCTTCCGCCGTCGATTGATGAGCTGCGTCGCAGAGTGATTAAGCGAGATAAGAAGGTTCCGGCCGATCTCGAAATTCGGATGGCGAATGCGGCCAAAGAGATCGCTCGCGCTCATGAATTTGATTTTCAGCTCGTCAACGATGATTTCGAGGTATCCTACGCGAAATTCAAGAAAATCATTGAAGAATTGCTCCCAAAGGCTTAATATAGCCAATCCGCATCGACCTTTTTAAGGAGAATTCATGGCTCGTGTCACAGTTGAAGATTGCTTAGACAAAGTAGACAATCGTTTTTCGCTCGTTCTTTTAGTTACGAAACGTGCAAAGCAATTACTCAAAGGGTCGACTCCAACTTTAGCTGCCAAAAGCAATAAGTACATTGTGACGTCTCTTCGCGAAGTTGCTCAAGGAACTGTTAAGTTTGATAATTACGCGGCTCCTGAGCTTGAGCGCCGTCTGCAAATCGAAAAAGATTTAAATCGCTAGTTCTCGCTTCAGAAAGTTTGGAGCCTCTCCAAACTTTAGCTCATAGTAGCTCAAAGAAATTGTTCATCTCATAATGATACTTTTCGTTTCAAAATTATAATAATCTGATTCTTGTGCGTTTTGTCTCTGATTTTGAAGAGGTAAGGACTCATTGCTCGTGCAAAAAATGCCGATCAATAATCTCATCTCATGTTTTGGGGAGCTTGATTAAATCATGGTCGAATTCCAGATCGAAGAAGGAATTAGTGAAAAAGATCCTAAGACCATCGAGGACTTGGTAGAGAAAGTCCGCGCGTACTTGCCCGGCACCGACACATCGATTCTTGAAAAAGCATATACATTTTCGGAAGAAGCGCACACCGGACAAATCAGACGAAGCGGTGAGCCTTATATTTTTCATCCATTAGGGGTAGCCGCAATTTTGGCGGATCTTAAACTAGATATGGCGAGCATTATCACGGGTCTTTTGCACGACACTGTTGAAGATACCAAAGTAACGTTGATGGATATCGAAACTCACTTCGGAAAAAACGTCGCCGACCTCGTCGACGGCGTGACCAAGATCTCAAAAATTTCTTTTCGTAATACGCATGAAAAACAGGGCGAAAATATTCGTAAGATGATCGTCGCCATGGGCAAAGACGTTCGCGTCGTTCTCGTTAAGCTCGCCGATCGTCTTCATAATATGCGGTCGCTGAATCACATGCCGCCCGACAAACAAGTGCGCATCGCTCAGGAGACTCTCGATATTTACGCTCCGCTGGCGAGTCGTCTCGGTATTAGTTCCTTAAAGATCGAACTTGAAGATTTGAGTTTTCGCTATTCGAAGCCCGATATGTACTATCAACTTGCGCAAAAAGTAGCGAAGAAGAAAAATGAGCGCGAGAAATATATCGGCGAGACGAAACGTATTCTCGCGAACGAACTTTCTCAGAGAGCGAAACTAAAATTCGAAATTTCGGGTCGCCCAAAACATCTTTATTCTATTTACCGCAAGATGACCGCACGTAATATCGATTACGAACAGGTCTACGACGTCTTAGCATTTCGTGTGACGGTACCAAGTGTGCCCGAGTGCTACGAAGTGTTGGGACACGTTCACGCCTTATGGAAGCCGATTCCGGGGCGCTTCAAAGATTTTATCGCGATGCCTAAGGTCAATCAGTACCAGAGCTTACACACGACGGTCATGGGGCCAGCAGGTGAGCGCATCGAAATTCAAATCCGCACGCAAGAAATGCATTTGATCGCCGAGCGCGGAATTGCCGCTCACTGGAAATACAAAGAAGGCGGCAAAGCCGAAGCCAACACCGAACAAAAGTTTGAGTGGTTAAGAGATCTCGTATCCCTTCACCAAAATACCCGTAACCCCGACGAGTTTCTCGAAACGGTGAAGAGCGATTTATGGGAGGCCGAAATTTACGTCTTCACTCCAAAAGGAGAAGTGCGTGAGCTCCCTGATGGCGCAACCCCAATTGATTTCGCCTTTGCGGTTCATACCGACGTAGGGACCCACTGTGCGGCCGCACGCGTGAATGGTAAGCTCGTACCTCTCAAAACCAAGCTTCGCAGCGGAGACACCATCGAAGTTCTCACCAGCCAACATCAACAGCCTTCAAAAGATTGGCTGAAGTTCTGCGTAACAACCCGTGCGAAATCTAAGATTCGTACTTACGTTAAGAACCAAGAGCGTCTTCGTGCGCTTGAAATGGGCCGAGATATTCTTGAGAAAGAATTTCGCAAACACGGTCTCGGAATGAAAAAACATCTCGAGCACGTTGAGCAAAAATTCAAAGAACTCGGAATTAATAATAACGAAGATCTCTATGTGCTTGTCGGTTACGGCCGAGTCACCGCGAAAGAGATCGTCCTGAAATTCGCACCAAACTCGGTGCCGGTCGTTGAAAAAGAAAATCCAACTTTCATTCAAAAAGTATTTCAAAGCGCTCTCAGTAAAAAGCGAAAATCTCAGAGCATCATAAAAGTCGACGGCATGGAAGACGTACTCGTTAGGTTCGGTAAATGTTGCGATCCGATCCCGGGCGATCCGGTGGTGGGCTTTATCAGTCGCGGTCGTGGCATCACCATTCACAAGGTTGATTGCGAGCGGGCATTCGAGGTCGACCAGGCTCGTCGCATTGATGTTGAGTGGAGCGTGAATTCAACTCCTGACGGGATTGAACGTATCGTTCGTCTGAAGATCGTCAGCCAAGATTTACCTGGCTTATTGAAGAACATGTCTGAGACATTTGCCATTCGCGGAATGAATATTCACAATGCGCAAATCAGAACGACGAAGGATAAAAAAGCTGTTTGTCTTTTTGATGTCGGAGTAAAAGACACCGGACAACTCAACCAAGTCATTCAAGATCTTCAGAAAATTAAAGGCATAATGGGCGTGACGAGAGTCATTAATTCTTAAAGCTCGTTGCCTCAGTCCTTTGTTTGTAAGGCTTATACCCACCTTTTCATCATGCGCCAGATGAATAATAACTTCATATCTACCAACTAACACAGTTTTTTTGACACGTGCTACTACCACGCCAACAAATAAACATGATTTTCAAAATGAAAATCCAAAAGGAGATAGTATGACAGCTTCAAAAATTTTATTCGCAGGACTTTTCGCGGCACTCATGGTTGGCAGCCAAGCAGCAAAAGCCGATGGTTTCGTATGTCGCGATAGCAGCGGCGCTTATGGCATCAAACTTTACGACAATGTGACTCCACAACTCGGAACTCGCGTGCCGGCAATCATGGTTCTCTCAGACGGATCACAAGCTTCTGGTAGCAAGACCCTCGCAAGCTTTTCTCAAGCCGCAGGTAACTTGCGTTACGTTGACCGTAGCTACCATGCAGAAGTGAATTTTCCGGCGGCTTACAGCCAAACTCTTGGTGGAGTGAAAATGAGCCAGATTAAAGAATTGGTTTTTTTAGTAAACCATAACTTTAACCAGGCGTTGGCGATGAACCAAAACCTTGTTGCCCAACTCCAAATTTTGGATAAAAGCCATAATATCGCCTACGTGAACTTCACTTGTGCACGTTACTTGAAAAATTAATTTTCGAATTTTGTCGGTAGGGAATTTTTTTGGTGTTGCAGGGGGGCTCCTAGCAGCGGGCGCCCCCCCCCCCCGGTCCGCGGTCTTTTTATAACCGGATTCCGTAGCCGACCATGAGGCCCATGTAATTGGTTTTTACCTGATTCGAGGGCGGAAAAAGTCCATATTCGAAGTAGACCGGCACGTATGACCTTTCGCCGAGTTGAATATCAGCACCCGCATCGATAAAGAAAACAGAAATGGTTGGAATCGAATTCAAAGCCGTAGATGATTTCGTCACCGGAAAAAAGAGACCTAATCCGAGCTCAACGAACGGAGTAAATTTCTTAAACGGAAAATTATATTTTAAAAGCGCATCGCCATCGACGTAAGTAATATTTGTCGAACAAGCGGTCGTCGTTCCTGAGCCTGAATTACAAAGAGGCTGAATTGAAGAGCCCGATACGTTGAAGCTTTCAAAACCGAAACGTCCTTGAAACCAAAGATTGCCGGCAATTGCGATCTCGCCAAAACCTTTCGCCGCGTAGCCTGTTCCGGTTTGGGCCACGGGCTCCGAATAACCTGCAGTACCTGAACCGATCGTGGTGGTCTGTGAATCCATGAGGTAACCAACTGCTCCGCCGTAATGCCATTTACGAACGCCAGTATTTGCATTGTCACTGCGAGGTCCGCCTGCAGAACCATTTGCTGTTACGACTTGCGCACCGACTGGTGCCGTACCCTTTAAAATGTTGGCTTTTGCTTTACCGCCAGAAATTTGAAGAATTTTTAAAATACCAACTCGTTTTGAATTATAGACAACAACGACTTGATCGCCTTGAGTGACGCTAAACTCGAGATCATCCAATTGAAGAATTGCCTGTTTCGCATTAGATTTCAAAACACTCGCGGCATAAATTTGCGGTGTTATAAAAATCAAATAGATAAAAACAGAAACAATATAAAAACTAAAGTTGCGAGTGGTCCGCATATCAATTCCTCCGTGAAATCCGTGATGCCTGTACTCAAGAGATGTGTCGTCACGTATTCACATATTGTAGGTCGATGAACACAATAGTTCCAAGGAGTAAGTTGATCGGGGGGAGACAAAAGGCTAGTGCCTCTAATTAATGGAATGAGGAGAGAACTAATTTACAGACGAGATCATTCTCAAAAGTTTTTTCTGGAGTCGCTTTATTAACGAGGAGACTGGTATCAACGGCTAAGGCCGCATCATGTTCGGGGAGATTCATCATGGCTTCATCCGAACTCTCGACGCAGAATAAATTTTGTTCGCAAGTGGTGCGATCACTCTGTACGAGCCTGCAGACTTCGAAGCTCTTGAGATTAAGAGAGTCGATTTCATTTGGCTGAACAATGAGCATATGAAGAGATGAAGTTTTAATCGAGCCAGAAGGAGGACCGAGCGATTCGAGATTTTTTCTGTCGCTAGATTTGTAGACGCTACAAGAAGTAAAAAGCAGAGCAATTGCGAGAATTGAAAAAATAATTCTGTTCTGAGTGATCATAAATATTTGCCTCTGAATGTGTATTTTAGTCGACTCTCATTCAGAGGCAAGAAACAAAATTCAAAAAACAAGAATACAAAACGAGAACAAAAAATTAGAACGGAAGATCTTCTTTGCTATCAAAAGCAGGCTCTGGACCAAAATCTTGAAATTGATCAGCAGGGTGGCTGTTTGAAGATTGAGAAGACGATTGTTCGCGGTCTGAAGGGGCACCTAAGAACTGAACGGTTTGCGCGACGATTTCTGTTGAGTAACGTTTTTGTCCTTGAGCATCTTCCCATGAATTCGTTTGAAGTCTGCCTTCAACATAAACTTGGCGACCCTTGGAAAGATGTTTGCCACAAATTTCAGCAAGCTTACCCCAGGCAGTAATACGATGCCACTCGGTTTTCTCTTGTTTTTTACCGTCTTTGTCGGCCCATTGTTCGCTCGTTGCAACGCTTAAGCGAGTGACCGTTTGGCCGCTGCCGATTTGCTTCATGTCTGGATCATTTCCGAGACGTCCAACGATAATGACTTTATTAATTCCTGCCATAATTCCCCCTCTGTTAAAGCTCTTTGTTTCAAAAAAGTAGAGGAGGGTCAAGAAGAGCTTCAGGATTTAATAACGCAGGGCTTGCGCCTATTAAACGAGCACCGAAAAATCATCGTCAAAGTCGAGGTCTTCGACATTGATGTTTTCTTCTTCGGATTTCGGATTTACCGGGGCAGCCTTCGGAACTGAGATTTGAATACTCTCAGGTGAAACGGCTCTCATCGTATGGGCTTTTGAAATCGCTCCGATAAAAGCGAAAAGAATGATTCCCAAGCTGCAGAAAAATCTTTTTTCTTGCTGACTTGTTGTATTTTGAGTTTTCATTCATGACCTCACTCAGTTTGGAAGAAGGGCCTTCTTATATTCTATCACTCTCGCTTTAAATAAAAAGGCCAAAAAGATAATATTTTTTGAAAGTAAATACTCTCGTTCTCCTCTGTGGGAGGGCTTTTACGAGACACTCGGCACGAAGCGTTCGCTGTGAAACAATCGGCAAAAATAACATCATAACTAATGCGAGCTATAACGAATTATTTTTTAGCGAAAACTGTAATTAAAACTAACCGAAACGCGTTCTTTTTTTGACCGATTTGTCGGGACTTCGTGTCTTAGCCAACTCTCAAATAAGATCAGATCCCTTGAGGCAGCTGGTATTGATACAAAATTTCTGTTGATGCTTTTTGAATTTTTTTTTCTTTGTGGCGCGAGCATCATTTGGGACAGTCTAGGGTCTTCAAATTTAAGAGGGCTAGCCTGGCTCGGGACATCAACATAGTAAGTACCACTCATCACCGAATGTGGATGAATGTGGAAGCTGTGGTGCGCTCCTATGGGCATAATATTCACCCAACACGAATTCATCTTAAGATCTTTAGCCGAGATATCCCAATCTGAGACAGTGATGAAGTTTTTCATTTTACGAGAAATGACTTTTTCGAGATTTGCGAAGTTCGGAGAGCTCTGGTGAAGTTGATCCATTGATCCGTAAGAGGTGAAGCCTGCAAAATAATTTTCTTCAGACCAATTGATTCCGTCTTGATCGATTTCTTGAATTTGAAAAATTTCTTTTTTGAGTTCAAGGTTCTCTAAAAGAGAGAGAGCATTTTTGGAGTGATCGATATAAGTCGGAAAGAAAGTTTTGACAGCCACTTTGAAAATCTCCTTTTCACTCTTGTAGCGAAAAGAAAAAAAGAAGGCACCCTAAAAGAGTGCCTTCGCTTAAAAAACTTAGATTAAAAAGAGCGATCTTTAGCTGTTGCCGCCGCCATTGCCGCCACCACGGTGTGGTGTCGATGGAGGAGTGTTTACTCCGCCCGTGTCGGCATTGTCTGGCTTAAACCAGCAAGTTGGTCGTAAACCTATTTTTGAGTTCGGAGCCGTACAAGATCCGGTATGGTAATCGTTGTCTTGAAAAGTCGCGAGCTCAGCCGTGCAACTTGCACCAGCATAATAAGTATCGAGACGGCACTGAGCGGCAGGATGCGAATCATCCGTTTCGGTCACCGCTGACGGATCAGGCGTGTTTACAGAAGGCATCACTTTATCTTCAGCAAGACTCGCTAGGATATGTCCAAGGACAATGCCGGCACTTGCCGTACGAATGCAAATGTTTTGGTCTTGAGTCGCTTGAAACTGAGTCTGACATGTTTTTTGAACAAGTGGCTCAACGCTCATTTGAGAAACGATCGTTGCGTTGTCGTCATCCGCAAACATGTGACGAGCACACTTCAAAACAGCAAAGGTATCAGCTCCACCTTCGTTCGATGCCCATTCTGTCGGATCTCCACCCATTTTTGGAGCTCCACCTAAATGATGTCCTGTTTCGTGGCAAACCACGAGGGCCATTCCATCTGAGGTCATTCCTGGATAGCGAGCGAGCCCGCCGTACATATTGACGGTCCAAACACCATCTGCTTCATCTGCATTGGCGTTGACGGTACCGTCATCCCAGAGTCTGTTCAATTGGAGCTTGCCGCCGCGAGCAGTGACGATTGGCGTATAGATCTTTTCGTATTTATCGAAAAGAGCAGTCCACTGATCTTGAGTGAGTCCGCTATCTGCAAATAAGTTTGCGGGAATGTTCAAGTTATTTTTTGGTGCGAAACCTTCGCACAGAACAACTCTTTTTGAAGTCGCGCCGATCATCCCTAAACATGCGACTAAAAATCCGGATAGTAGAATTCTTTTCACTAAACCCCCTCAGTGTATTATTGCCAGGTGCCCGTCATCCTTGACGTTTGGCTTGATTAATTCTTGTCCAGCAAAAAGACTAAACAAGTGTGAGGCAAAGATTAATAACAAAGTTCCATTTCGGCACTAAACTAGACCATTACCTAAGCTAAGCGATAAGAGAGCTTATGCGATGTATACGAGTTGCTAATTATATGCTGTATCAACTCGGTCAGAGCAGGGAAATTCGAGACAAATATCGATGAATCCTATTAAATAAATTTATGTATGAGAGGTGTTTGTCATGAAAATTTTGGTTTTTGCGGTTTTGTTTGTCATTGGTTGTGCTCACTCGAGCTTGAAATCGACCGAGGCAGTGAATTCTCGTTGGGCGATGGCTCAACCTTATGTGATTTATATTTCGATCGATGGTTACCGCTACGACTATACTCGTTTGTTTCATCCTTTGGTTCTCTCGAAACTGGCCGACGAAGGTGTCTCGAGCGAATCTTTGATCCCGATTTATCCGAGCAAAACTTTTGCCTCACACTTTTCGATGATCACGGGTCTCACGGCAGAGCACTCGGGCGTCACCGCGAATGAATTTTACGATCCCGTTCGACACGAAACTTTTTCTTCAGGAAGCGAGACGAGTAAATCCGACGGCAGTTGGTATTTGGGCCATACACTTTGGGAAGTGGCCGCTTCTAAAAATATGCTCAGCGCCAGTTATTTTTGGGTGAGCAGTGACGTCAAGGTTCACGGGACGCAGCCGACTTACTGGATTCCCTATAATGACACGGTTCCGAATGCGTCGCGAGTTGCGCAAGTTTTGAAGTGGCTAGAACTTCCGCCTGAGAAGAGGCCGCATTTAATTAATTTGTACTTTTCTAACGTTGATCGCGCAGGGCATTTGTTTGGCGCTGCTTCTGATGAGGTGAAGAAACAAGTTTTGGAGTTGGATGATGTTTTGGCTTCGTTGATGGCGGGTGTGGTGGTGTTGCGCGCCCAAGGTTTACCGGTAAATGTGGTAATTGTTTCAGATCACGGAATGGATAATGTTAATACTAAATATGAATATATTGATGATGAGGCCGATCTGTCTTCGTTCGTGGTTTCGTCGCACGGCCCCGAGATGCAGATGTCTTTGAAGGAGGGCGCGGATCATGCTTTGATCCGTCTGACTTTGAAGGCCTTGCGAGCGCACGCTCAGCACTATAAAGTTTACCCTCGAGCCGAAGTCCCTGCGGCCTTGCATTATCGTGATTCGAATCGCATCGGCGATTTAGTCTTGGTGGTAGATGAGCCTTATTGGGTCGAAACTCATTCGCTTTTTAAGTTGAAGTCTACGCTTGGCAATCATGGCTGGGATGCTCGTCGATATGAAAAGATGCGCGGGATTTTTTATGCCGACGGCCCGCAGTTTCGTGATCATTTAAAAATACCGGCGTTTGAGAATTATAATGTTTATTCAGTGATCACGAAGTTGTTGGGATTAGAGGATTTAGCGCCGGTCGATAGCGAGTTAGGTCAGAGAGCTGCGATTTTTCGGTGAGGTTATGTGCATGATTGCGACTTTGGGGTGTTGGTTGGATAAGCGGCGGGGGTTCAGGAATCGCGTTCGGTGGGTTTGTTGGTTGTGAAGGGCCCCCTGTGCTGCGCCCAAATTCTGACAAGTGTCGAACAATTTTGCAGCGCGCTTTCTGAAAGCTTTTGTAGCGGCTTTAGAGATGTCGTGAGAGGCTCGAATTACACCGGTGAAATCAATAGCTTATTAAATTAACAAGCGAGGCTTTGCTAGGCTTATTTCATGCACTCCTCTAATTCATATGAAAAAGCTCACGGTGAACATTCTCAGTCTCCTGCTCTCTCTGCAAATAAGTTTTGCTCCTCTCACTGCGTTTGCGGGGGGATCAGACGAAACTCAACAAGCACCTGGTCAGCAAGAGATGACTCCACCGCCGGCTTTTCAAGAAGACGAGATCTTATCCGTTCCGCTTTCGATAGATCAATTGCCAGACGCGCTCTCTCCAGAAATGAAGCAAAGATTTGCGGGGCTTCAGGTGAAACTCGGCACTCGCGAAGAGATCGAAAAAAATCGTCCAAGTCTTATCGCTAAGAGCGGTAATCTCGCAGTTCATTTTACTTCACAGTATATTTATTTTCAGGCGGTCATGGGTTTATCTGCAATGGTCGGACTCGCGATGAATTACTCAAATGATCCAATCGCTCTTCAAAATTATGTTAAGGCTTATACAGACTTGGGTCGCTTCGGTGAAAGCGTCGGTTCTTTCGGTGCGTTTCTTTTTGTAGACTGGGCGACCGGAAAAGTTTTGAGAGACGTGTTCAGCATGAAGGGTCCTCATTTGGCGACGACCGTTCAACAAATCGGCATGGGTATGGGTTTGCTCGCTTCAACCGTCATGGGCGAAATTTGGAATGATAAAAACATCATCATCTGCGCAAAATCTTACGGAACAGACCTCGTCGCTTGCGATGGAGCTTTTGATTCTTGGGTGAGAACGAATCGCATTGTTCAATATATTCCGATGATCGTGCAAAATACAAGCTCGGCACTTTTATCAGCGTCACTTACGAATATGGTTCATAAGGGTGCGATGACGACGAAGTCAGCGTGGGCGAGTGTGACGGGCAAGACGGCAGAAGACAAAATGTTTGCCGCACTTAAAAAGTCCTCGGCTCAACGATTCGAAGATGGTCTCTATTTAAGACTTTCTAATTTCGGCACGACCGGTAAGGTCGTTGAAGCGATCGCCAAAAGAGGATTTATTTTCGCGGCTGATTTTCCCGGAGCCGTGATCGGTCTCGGCATGTTCATGGCCGTTGACGCCGTCGTGTCTTCGCCATTAATGAAGGCCTATACCCGAAATTATATCGACGAACAAAATACTTGGTTAAGCCTTCGAAAATTCAAAGATCTCATTGGTAAAACAAGTTTTCGTCCCATCAATTGGATGAGCCTTAATCTCTACGCGGGAATTTCGAGCTTGTTTCCAAACCAATTTCCGAAAATCGATGATGACAAAACGAGAGCGAATTGGATTAATGAATTTAATATCGATACATTTTTAAAATTTATGAAGTTGTGGGCAAAATACAATGTCGCAGCCCGAAACGAAAGTGGAAACAAGTCGTTTTGGAATATGCTTTCGCTGCAGCCCATCTCTGCCGTGAAGAGAGATGCGACCGTCGTTGAAACTCCGCAAGATGGTTTCGAAATCATGCGCGACGCTCACGAGGCCATTCTTTCGTCTCTTGACTTTTCAAATAAAGACGGTTGGCAGACCTATAATGTCGATCATTGCAGTAAAACTCTTTCGACGGCTTCGCAGCTCACCTTTCAACAAGCGGTGCAGTTTTACATCGGTCTGAACGCGGGAGAGAAAAGTTGTATCGTTGATATTAATATTTACGACAATCTCGTCTCTTATATCGATCACAACAAGCAACATCGCGATACGATCTTAGCTCCGCTTTTATCAGCATCTAAAGCCTGGACAGAGGCTCTCACTAAATTTCTGTGGATGACCACGTTATCAAAAAGTACTTACGAAGCTGTCTTGAAAAGCAAATTTGCGATCGAACACAGAAAAGATTCTTATCCGGGGAGGACTCAAAAAGACGGAAAAAAAACTTCAATTGCGGTCACGAAACTGACATATCCAGGTATTGAATCGGCAGTTAAGCAGCTCGAGTCGAAACATCAGCTTGAGGCTGAATGTGCTCCAGACAATGAAGCCTGTGTTGATTCGACAAAGAATGCCAACGACGGATTTTTGCCAGAATCTTTCTGGATGAACGATAGCGTCGGTAAGGCTCGTATTCGAAATAATACCGATTACCTCATCGCCGAAATGGCTTGCGGACCAGACGTGAAAGATTTTTCTTCATATTGGTTAACCGCGAAAAATTACGAGAACACCGTGGGTCGCGTTTTTCAGGCATTCGGATCTGCGATTGAAAAAGTTTATAAAGTTTTTGATCTGAGTGAAGGCGTTAAAGTTTTTGGAGCTGCTGTAGCAGATCCAAATTCGGCAATGATTTATACTCCAGCGGGACTTTATCCAAGATTTGTTCCGCCAAGAATCGTGACCGGCAATGGTCAGCTTTGCGACGGACGACTCAAAGAAAATAATAGTGTCGAAAAAGGTGAGTGGTCAGACGGTCATACCTCTTACAATGGAATTCTTTCTTTTGTTCTCGGTCATATCAAACCTGAGCTTATGATTGTGAATCCTAAGAATTCGAATTTTCCGAACTTTTCGAATTGGTATTTGGCAAATATTGCTCCGGTTTATAATAAAACAATCGATGGCTTTAAGAGTAACTACGATCAAATCATTCACGAAAATTTGCGTCCGAATCTTTTACGCGATAAATTTACGGATGGTTGCACGGGAGGACAACATTGCATGCGGTCTTGGAAAACTCCAAAGGTTTCTCAAGGTGTTTATCAGAGCATGGAGGTTGAAATGCGAGTTCTCTTAGGACTTCTTAATGAAATTTATATTTATCCGACAGAGCTCATGGCGAAAGCTCGCGATCTCGACGATAAAAATCCAATTTCGACGAGCTCGATCTTGAGAGAAAAACGTAGGGCGCAGCTGACTCCAGAGGCGCTTGAGATGTTTGATACCAGACGCTCGATCTTTATTGATGAAGCAAATTATACCAATGCTCAACATAAAGATGAAAATTCAGAAGTGAAGTCGGTTGAAGCCGGTGAAGTTAGGTTTTTTGATAAATTAGGCGCTGAAAATAAACTGCCAGTAGATTTTGAAGCCCTGAAAACCCTCGAACTCAAGTTCATCCGTAGTTTTAAAGCAAAAATGTCATCGACCGAAACTGACAAAAATGGGCCCGTGAGTTTCAATGTTGAGCAGTCAGACTTGGACTTGAGCTCACTGCAAAAGTTTTTTACACAATCAAGAGTCAGTGAAATTAATGACTTACAAGCAAAGGTCGCGGGTCTCGTTTTTAGAGCTCTGGAAAGCCTTTTGCAAGAACGTAATTCATACAACAACTTGCTTAAAGTTGATGACCACCCCGAGATAAAGGGTGATCAGCCTCAAGCAATGGGAAAGGGAGCGAATAGGCTGATCGAGGCGACGAAGCCCAAAGATGCGGCCAAACCCAAAGTTACTCAGTAATTAGGTTAGAATAGGTTTTGATCAGTTTTGAAGATTTGAAATTTTAAAAATAACATAAATCAACAAGTTGATTTAACAAGGAGAGAAAATGAAGAAATTAATGATCGTACAATTAGGAGTGATTCTTGCTTTTGCTGCTAGCACAACTGCTTTTGCAGGAGCTACCGAAGATAAGTCTGACGGGGCATCGCGAGATGTTCTTGGCGGAAGAAAAGTTGAGAACGAAAGAGTTCGCGGTGCGAACATAGCTGTAGAAAATTCAGGTGCTAATTCTACCAAGGAAGTAAACCGCGGTGACGAACAAGAAGTTCGTTCAAGCACAACTGGCAAATCAGATCTTGAGCGCGCATCCGTTTCTTTTAAGAATATCGTAAAATTGGATGTTGGCGCTAAATACGCAAAGGGCGTTGAATTGATCAAAAATGATCCATCTCTTATATCTGATCTTGAGAGAATCGATGCTATCGGTCGTTTGATCGGTAAGACTCGTGAAGAGATCTTAAAAAATTGCGAGAACATCTAAGAAATTTTAGAACTTAAAGTTTGAAAAAGCCGCTGTCATAAAAGACTGCGGCTTTTTTTTTAGTCTGAGTCTTCGACATTGGTATTCTGAGTCGCTGGTGTCGCAGGGGCTGAGGCTGGCGCGCTCGCGGCGGGAGGAGGATGCGGCGGCGCCGGAGCCTTCGCTGATGTTGGCGAAGCATTGGTATCCTCAAGAACGTCAGACTCTGAAGTCGCAGGAATCTGCGCCGAATCTCGATAGTGCTGAGCTTCCTCGGCGTGGAGTGACGCTTCTGCCGCAGTGAGAGCTGCTGCCGGTGCAATTCGTTGGTTTTTGCTGATCCAATTTCGTAAAAATTTAAGATGAGTGACTCGAGCGTCTTCGAGTTTTTCTTGCAAAAATTTTTGTTTTAAGACTTTCACTTTCGACTCGAATACCTTTTCTTTGAGCGTATCGACGGCGGCGGTGTCAGAGGCCTTCTTCGCTTTCTTTAATTCTTTAGCGAACGCCATTTCTTCTTTTTGAGCTGTCCGGACAGTTTCTTTTACTTCCTTGATGCTTTTTCGGATTTTAAGACTTTGCTTCACGAAATCAGAATAATCGGTCATTTTTTGTTTTAAGTACGCCGGCAAATCTCTTGCTGCGGCTGTCTTTGCGGCGATCACCGCTTGAGCTTCGTTTGAGACCACCGAAGTTTCGGTCACGATAAGCTTCGGAATTGAATCGACCGCAATCGCGATATGTTGATCGACTTTATCAATTTCGGTTTTAATTTTGGGCTGCTCAGAGGGTTTTGCAGTTTTAAGCTCTTCCTCTAATTGGCTGCGTACGACTTTGAGCCTACGAATCGACTCAGTTAACTTCGCTATTTCGGGATCGTCGATGATGACGTTCGAAGCTTTGATTTTGGTACTCTTTAATTCACTTGCGGCGGCCTTCATCTCTTTGAGACTTCGGGTGGTGGCAGCAGCTTCTGTGAGGTCTGAAGCTGCACGAGTCGTGTCGGCTGCTTTTTTAATTCCGGCGAGTTCTCCGGCGAATTTAGTTCCTTTTGAGATGACTTGAAATACTTTGGCCCATCCGCCCGCGAGCATCGCCACCTGACTCAGCATATTCCCGCCCACGTCGCAGCGATATTTTGCTCTCTGACTCTCGTCAAGGCAATCACTGTACGCAGGATCAATGCCCATCGAGCGACCGAGACTTGAAACCAGAAGTTCAACTCCCTTGCCGGGATCATTTATGAGTTCATGAATGAGTGTACCTGCGCCAGCCAAGAAAGAACCGTTAAAAATTGATTTTGGAAGATCCCATAAAAGGCCCTTTACCTGGCTCATGATGCCGGTGATAAAGCCTTTAGCGATATGCTCAAAGCAATCGGCGGCGACTGAGTCGGTAAATTTTTTGGTTGCAGAGTGAAGCTCTTCGCATTTTGCAGAAGACATATCACCATCGCGCTTTTTAAAAAGGCTACAGCATTCTGCCGCTCTGGTTTGGTCCTTGACGGCTTTGATTGAAGTCAAGAGATCGGTGGGGACGGCACAAGTTACGCAGGCCTCAAGCTTTGAAGTTGGCTTTTTGATCGCATCGGCAACTCTTTTGATGACACCATTGACAGCTGCTTTCAATCTTGCCGATTCGCCAGCGGCCCATTTCAGCTCGTCTTCTGCCTTTTCGCAAAGCGCCTTATCTGTTTGTTCGTTACAATCTGTCGATTTTCTAATTTTCCAAAATTTAATTTGCTCTTTAATTCCGGCTGAAGCGAGCGCGTCGAGGCAGCCCGATGAAGGGTCGGCATGATTGTCTTTTGCCGATAAAGCTAAATCATTTTCAAGATTCGAGAACCGCCAAACGCGACTTCCGGGTAGGTCTTGATCTTTATCGAGGTTCGAGCCTCGAGAAATATACTTTTCTGAAAGTTTTTTGGCATTTGCACTTCCGCATGCGCCTTTATCTGTGATGATTTTCGCTAAATCTGGGCTTGAGGCGATAATCGCTTCACGTTCGTTGTCTGAGGCATCTTCTGTATGCGCCGCGAACGAAAGGCTTAAGACTGCTATGAATAGAAATGATTTCACTTCGCACCTTCGCTCACTGAAGATATAAATCGACTCATCACTTGCGCTGATTTTTCGCTCGCACCAAATTTTGTATTCGCCGGATAATTAATTGTGAGACTTTCGTATTTCTGACTTTTCCAAACATGAACTTCTTTGAATTCGACCGCGTTCGAATGAATATCGTGAAAGCCACCTTCAATTGTCAGTAAAGTTTGATTCTTTTCTTTTCGGAGAGTGTTG
>JAYTQQ010000166.1:0-20869 GCA_043746635.1 Bdellovibrionales bacterium
CACCTATGCGCATTAAGTTCTAAGCTGCCTGCTCGGCTTTACTTACGTCGGCTTGGTTGCCGACAAGAAACAATCGATTTAGCTTGGCGCACTCATAAATGAATCTCCTGATTTCGGAAAACATATCTTTAATAAGTTATCTGCGCATAGTTAAATATATTCTCCACCAGTAGAGAACGGTTCAGAGGTTTGGTCATATAGTCGTTGCAACCCATTTTGATACATTTTTGCCGTTCGTCTTTCATCGCATGGGCAGTCAACGCGATGATCGGCTTTTTATAACCGTTTTTCCTGAGTTGAGAAGTCGCGAGGTATCCATCTAGAACAGGCATCTGAACATCCATCAAAATGACGTTGTAATTACCTGCCATGGCTCGGTCGAAACCCTCTTGGCCATTACTAGCGAGATCGACATGCGCCCCTGCGTGCTTTAAGAAGTGACTAATCAACTTCTGGTTGTCTTCAGAATCATCGACAAAAAGAACGTTAATGCCATCGAGTTTCAACGAATTCGCTTTCACTTTCAGAGGAGCTGCGATTTCAACGCTAACATCGATTGACTCAACGAACGCTATATCTTGGAGCGAGCCGGTCTTCACAGAAATCAAAAATTTACAACCCGTGTGCGGAGCACTTTCTTCTACGCTCACGTCTCCGCCGAGTGCACGAGCAAAATCCCTAGATAACGCTAGACCAAGACCGGTGCCGCCAAATTTGCGAGATAACGAAGAATCGACTTGGCTAAATGGTTTGAATAAGTTTTTTATTTGCTCCGCTGTCAATCCTGGACCGGTGTCTGAGACTTCAATCGCGAGTCCTGACTCACCGTCAATTTGCGACATCGCTATCGAAACTTCTATCTCGCCCTGAGTGCTAAATTTAATTCCGTTGCCGATAACATTAAACAGAATTTGTCTCAAACGAGTGATGTCGGTCAGAATCATTTTTGGAATCGGAGTCTTTAAGTCGAACGTCAGCGTCAAACCCTTTTCTTTTGCGGGCAACATCATTAGAGATTTTAGATCGCTTAAAAATTCTGGTAAATTGAGACATGTCGTTTCAACTTCGAGTGTACCCGCTTCGATTTTCGAAATATCTAAAATTTCATCGATAATTTTTGAAAGCTGTTCGCTGTTGCGACGAATAATGTTCATGTATTCGGCACGTTTTTCGGTATTCAAATCGTTATTAAGAATCAAATCTGTGAACCCTAGGACAGCACCTAGTGGAGTACGAATCTCGTGACTCATATTTGCTAAGAAACGTGATTTTGTTTCGCTCGCGCTGTCGGCCGCGTCCCGCGCGCGAATCAAATGATTTTGAAAAAGCTTTTGGTCATGAATGTCCGTGGCCGTTCCGATCCAGCTCACCAATTCAGAGTAATTATCGAACTCTGGCAAAACACGCACGAGATGCCAACGGTACTCATTCGAATGGGCACTCCGTAAGCGAGCTTCAATTTCGAAACCGGCTTTGTCTTCAAGTGCAACTCTCCAGCCCTCATTTAAAACCAGAAAATCTTCGGCATGGATGACGCTTTCCCAAGGCATAATCAAACTTTGATGCAAAGATAACCCCGAATAAGAGTACCAAAATCGATTGAAATATTCAGGCACTCCACCTCGATCCGTTCTCCATAGAATTTGCGGGACTGCATCGGCGAGACTTTGGTAGCGACGCCTGCTTTCTATTTCAAGTTCTAACAACGCCTTTTCAGTTTCACGTTTTTCAAGTTCGTGAAGCTGGGCCGCCTGTTCGATGATTTTTCGGTTCTTTAAATAGAGATCTACGAAAATCGCGACTTTAAATTTCAAGATGCTAGGATCAAAAGGCTTAAACATATAATCGACCGCTCCTGCCAGGTATCCTTTCGAAATAAACTGATCAGCTTTATCAATTGCCGTTACAAAAATGAGAGGAATATCTTTCGACTTTCTCCTCTGTTTGATAAGCTTCGCGGTTTCAAAACCATCCATGCCGGACATTTGAACGTCCATCAAGATGACCGCAAAATCGTAATTTAAAACGAGACGCAATGCTTCGGTTCCACTACTTGCACAAATAATATTATATGTAGGATCATCGATGACGGCCTTTAAAGTCAAAAGACCTTCAGGCCGATCATCAACGACTAATATATTTACGCCTTCGCTCACAGTTCCGCCTCAAAAATGTGTGGCGATGAAAGACCTGTATCTTCGCGGTTCAACCAAATATTCATCATCGATAACAAATTATTTGGACTGACCGGCTTCGTAATATAATCCGAAGCTCCTGCGGCCAAACATTGCTCACGATCTCCCTTCATCGCTTTCGCGGTGAGAGAGATAATCGGCAAGCTCGCGAACTGCGGCATCTGGCGAATGAGTCTCATCGCTTCAAGTCCATCCATCTCTGGCATCATCGTATCCATCAAGACGAGGTCAAAGTCAGTGCTGTCGACTAAAGCTTTGATCGCCTGCTTACCGTTCTCAGCGTAAGTCACCATCATGTCGTTCGCTTCTAGAATGCTCGTGACCGCGAAAACATTTCTCATATCATCATCGACGACTAAAATTTTCTTGCCGTGGAAGTCTACATTTAAAGGCAATGGCGGTAGAAGCGGCGCCGTTTCGACCGCAGGGAAGTTTGTGTTCATATCCTGCCCTACATATTTCTGAGGAAGATAGAGAGTAAACTTACTTCCTTCACCAATGCGACTTTCAACTTCGATCACGCCGCCCAAGAGCCTTGCGATTTCACGACTGATCGTAAGGCCAAGACCGGTGCCGCCATATTTTCTGCTCGTCGTTCCGTCTGCTTGTTGAAAGGCCTCAAAGATAAGTTTCTGTTTCTTTTCGGCAATTCCAATTCCGCTATCTTGAACTTGAAAAGCCACGACATTATTTGAATTACGAAGTGTTTCCATTTCGAATTTTTTAGAACGTGGGGTTGGCATTATTTTGAGCGATACTCCGCCGCGTTCGGTGAATTTAAAGGCATTCGACAAAAGATTTTTAAGAATCTGTTGCAGACGATTTTCATCTGTGAATATGCCGGATGAAAGGCCCTCATCGATTTCGATTTTGAATTCGAGACTTTTATGCTCAGCGACCGGCTTGAAAGTAAGATCCAAGATGTCTTTGACCTGCGCGAGCTTCACTCCTTTAGGATCGACCGGCATCTTACCAGCCTCCACTTTAGAGAGATCAAGAATTTCATTGATCAGTGCCAGAAGATCGTTTCCGGCAGAATTGATCGTCGCCGCAAACCTGACTTGTTCAGGAGTCAAATTGCTTTCTTTATTCTCAACGAGAGTGTGAGAAAGAATCAGTAAGCTGTTCAGAGGAGTTCTCAATTCATGCGACATATTTGCCAAGAATTCTGATTTGTATTTCGAAATCAGAGAAAGCTGTTCGGCTTTTTCTTCTAGGCTGCTCGAAGCAAGTTCAACTTCTTGATTTTTAACTTCAAGGAGTTTCGCTTTATCTTCGAGTTCTTTCGCTTGCGCTTCGAGCTCGGCGTTCGATTTTTTAAGTTCCTGCAATAATTCTTCAGTACGCATTGAAGATGAAACCATATTCAAGATAACACCGATCGAATCCATCAACTGATATAAGAAGTTCAAATAGTTCTGAGAAAAAGGTTTGAACGAAGCAAGTTCGATCACCGCTTTAAGTTCTTCCTCGAATAAGACCGGCAAGACGATAATATTCACAGGCGAAGCTTCACCGAGACTCGAGCTCACCCGAACGTAGTCATTAGGAGGATTGGTTAATAAAATTCCTTTTTTCTCAAATGCACACTGGCCAATAAGACCTTCTTTGAGTTTGTAGCGGTTCGCGAGATTCTTGCGCTCGGCAAATGCGTAGCTTGCAATAAGGTTTAGTGTCATTTGCTCCACTTCGCCGTCCGCGATGAAGAACGTTCCCAAGCATGCGTCGACGAGCGGCGAAAGCTCGGACATAATCAACTGGGCCACCGAAGTAATGCTGCGCTGACCCTGCATCATTCCTGAGAATTTCGCTAAGTTTGTTTTGAGCCAATCTTGCTCGGTGTTTTTTTGAGTCGTATCTTTCAAATTTCCGATCATCTGATTGATATTATCTTTCAGTGCCGCAACCTCTCCTTCGGCTTCGACCGTGATCGAACGGGTTAAGTCACCTTTCGTCACCGCAGTTGAGACTTCTGCAATCGCGCGAACCTGGGCTGTCAAATTACCCGCGAGTTGATTCACATTGTCTGTTAAATCTTTCCAGGTACCGGCAGCTCCCGGTACTTTCGCTTGGCCGCCCAGCTTGCCTTCTGTGCCCACTTCGCGTGCAACCGTCGTTACTTGATCGGTGAAAGTTCTGAGAGTATCGGTCATATTGTTAATCGTATCGGCTAGGGCCGCGACCTCTCCCTTTGCTTCAAGGACGAACTTTTGGTTCAAGTCACCGTCAGCAACTGCGGTCACGACTTTAACGATGCCTCGAACTTGTTTCGTTAAGTTCGACGCCATGAAATTCACGTTGTCGGTTAAGTCTTTCCACGTGCCTGCAACTCCAGGCACCTTCGCTTGCGCTCCTAGTTTTCCTTCGATGCCTACTTCGCGCGCCACGGTCGTTACTTGATCGGCGAAAGTTCTCAAAGTATCGGTCATATTATTCATGGTTTCGGCTAGGGCCGCCACTTCACCTTTTGCTTCGAGAACGAACTTTTGGTTCAAGTCACCGTTTGCTACTGCCGTCACAACTTTCACGATGCCTCGAACTTGTTTCGTTAAGTTCGATGCCATGAAATTCACGTTGTCGGTTAAGTCTTTCCAAGTTCCGCTGACACCTTTGACCTCAGCTTGGCCGCCGAGCTTTCCTTCGGTACCGACTTCTTTCGCAACCCGAGTCACCTCGGCAGCAAACGACCGTAGCGTATCGACCATCGTGTTTATTGTATTTTTAAGTTCGAAGATCTCGCCTTTAGCATCGACCGTGATTTTCTGTGATAAATCGCCCGTCGCGACTGCCGTCGTTACTTTTGCGATGTTACGAACTTGCGCCGTTAAATTGCCTGCAAGGCCATTCACGTTGTCTGTTAAGTCCTTCCAAGTTCCGCTGACGCCTTTAACCTCGGCTTGGCCGCCGAGCTTTCCTTCGGTGCCAACCTCTTTCGCAACCCGAGTTACTTCAGCAGCGAACGACTGAAGTTGATCCACCATGACGTTGATCGTATTTTTTAATTCAAAGATTTCGCCCTTAGCATCGACTGTAATTTTTTGTGATAAGTCACCATTTGCAACCGCGGTCGTTACTTTCGCGATGTTACGAACTTGAGCTGTTAAATTGCCTGCAAGGCCATTCACGTTGTCAGTTAAGTCTTTCCACGTTCCAGAAACCCCTTTGACCTCCGCTTGGCCGCCGAGCTTTCCTTCGGTGCCAACCTCTTTCGCAACCCGAGTTACTTCAGCAGCGAGCGACCTTAAAGTTTCAACCATCGTGTTGATGGTATCTTTGAGCTCAAGGATCTCACCTTTCGCATCAACCGTAATTTTTTGTGACAAGTCGCCATTTGCAACAGCAGTCGTCACCTTCGCAATGTTACGAACCTGCGCGGTTAAGTTACCTGCGAGACCATTCACGTTGTCAGTTAAGTCTTTCCACGTTCCAGAAACCCCTTTGACCTCTGCTTGGCCGCCGAGCTTTCCTTCGGTGCCAACCTCTTTCGCAACCCGAGTCACCTCGGCAGCGAATGACCGAAGTTGATCCACCATCGTATTGATCGTTTGCTTCAACTCTAAGATCTCACCGCGTGCATCGACCGTGATTTTCTGTGATAAGTCACCGTTCGCAACCGCGGTAGTCACCTTCGCAATGTTACGAACCTGCGCGGTTAAGTTACCGGCAAGACCATTCACGTTGTCAGTTAAATCTTTCCAAGTTCCAGAAACCCCTTTTACGTCGGCTTGACCGCCTAAGCGACCTTCGGTTCCAACTTCTTTCGCAACGCGAGTTACTTCAGCAGCGAATGACGACAACTGATCCACCATGACGTTGATTGTGTTTTTCAACTCGTAGATCTCGCCCTTCGCATCAACCGTAATCTTCTGAGATAAGTCACCTTTCGCAACCGCGGTCGTCACCTTTGCGATGTTACGGACCTGATCGGTCAAATTACCCGCGAGACTATTCACGTTGTCAACAAGATCGCGCCAAATACCAGAGGCGCCCTTCACATCTGCTTGTCCGCCTAATTTCCCCTCGGTGCCTACCTCTTTCGCAACGCGGGTTACTTCGGATGCGAACGAGTTGAGTTGATCCACCATGGTATTCACAGTGAAACCGATACGTTGGTATTCTCCTTTAAGAGGTCGCCCGTCGATCTCCATCGACATTTTCTGTGACAAATCTCCTTTTGCGACCGAGGTGATCACTCGGGCCGCCTCGGTCGTCGGCTGAACGAGATCACCGATCAAATCGTTGAGCGAATCGACACTCCGAGACCAACTTCCTTTAATATTTCCGATGGAGAGACGCTCGGTCATCTTACCTTCGAGACCAACAATATTTCGAACGCGAATAATTTCGCTCGAAAGATGTTGATTGAGCTCGATGATGTCGTTGAGAACTTCACCAATGTCAGAGACGAGACCCTCATCACCAACAGTCATTCGTACACTGAAATCGCCGAGGCGTACCGAGCGAACTACGCTCAAAAGACTTCGAAGTTGCTCACGTGAACCAACAGGTGTTATTTCGGGCGTGTAGGTGTCTGCGTAGCGACGAGGTTCTTTGATTGATTTTGAACCTGTTAAAATGCGGTTTGCTTTTTGAACAACCTCTGCATCCGATTTGATTTTACCGTTCGGCTTCTGAAGCTTCTGTGTTGTTCCATTCGACGCAGACATGACGAATCCCCCCCCCATTTTTTTAATTGTCATTTTACAGAGTTGATACGTTTTGCCCCGGCACTTCTCGCGTCACCCCAAACTTTTGAGGTTTCATTCTCGCATAACTGTGTAAAGACCTTTTCTCTAGCAAAATGAATGCCGTTCATTCTTTGCTAAATTTAGAGGCGAAAGTTATGGCAAACAACTTGCTAATTAACTTAAGTACATTTCAAAAATATGAGGGAGGGGCCGCCATCATCTGGCTGTTTCGAAAATCATTTTGGTAAACTGGGTTCTCGCCGAACAAAAAGGAGAGGTCACCGATGTCCTCGAAGAACTCGGCAATTCTGAATCCCAAGCGCGTCGGTTTGAATACCAAGATGAGAAGTCACGAGAGCGTGAGTCGTATCGACCGCTGATCTGATAAGATGCCCCGGGCACCGAGGCATCTTGCCTGTTAGTGTTTGCTGAATGAGTGGGCTTTATGGGTAAAGTAGTCTTGGCATATTCGTTGCTGCATCAATTAGGAAGGCAACATTTCGGAGGGAGATTGTTATGAGAAACTTCTTAGGGTTCGAACCAGAAAATAAGACTGCAACGTCGATCAACAGTAAAATTGAGAAAGTTGTATCACTTTCGCCTAGCGACTCACATGAAAGTACATTTTTCGAAAAACATGGCGATCTATTTGTTGGAGAAATCAAACTCGTTTCCTCACAAGGAATTTTTCTCGCACGATCGATCGAGAAGAATCTGTCAAAGCTGACCAACACGATCACTCAGTCGATCGAAAAACAGCTGAAGAGTTGGCGGTCGTCGCACCAACCGTCCGACGACTCAGGCAAAGAACCTTCGCAAGATTTTAAGAAAACCAGCGGATACGGAAAATCTGTTCTGATCATAGATGACGATCACGATTCAGTTCAGATATTAGAATTGGCGCTAAAAAGAGCCGGTTGTTTTGTGCATTTTATTTCTGACGGTTCGCAAGCCGCTGCCGAAATCGCAAAATCAAATTATGATCTCATCGTGCTCGACTGGTTTATGCCAACGATCAATGGTGGGGATACTCTGGCGCAAGCAGAAAACATGATCGCTACGAGCAATCTTGTGCGGAGCCGGGGTCTTGATACAACGATCCCGGTCATCATTTATTCTGCACACGAAATCGATTCATTTGATAAATTTCCGGAGTGTGAATTTTTCACTTTTATTGATATCTGGAAAAAACAATTTAACTACAATGAACTTTCGACTAGATTGGCTCCAATCTTGAACAATCTAAATTAGGGAGAGCTCAAAAATGCAAAACTTAGAAGTACAAATGAATCAAAATCCAATCGCCCGCGTTGAATCCGATCTCGAAAGCCTGATCCCTTCGTTTTTAAATAATCGAAAAAAGGATATCGTTGATCTTCGCGCTTACGTCGCGACGAGCGATTTCAAAAATATGGAGCGCATTGGCCATATCCTTAAAGGGGTTTCTGCGAGTTACGGTTTTGAGAAGCTCGGCGAATACGGAGCAAGACTTGAAACTTCAGCGAAAGCGCAATTAGGTAGTGACTGCGGAGAAATCGTCGAACTGATCGCCATTTATATGAGAGACGTTGTTGTCGTTTACGAATAGTTTGAACTGAAAAAAGTCGACAGCAAAACTGCTGCCGGCATCCAAAACTAAATTTCTGCGTTATTTTCTTGAGCTTTATTCGCAAGAATATCTAATTCTTTACGGTACAAAGTTTTGCGATCGATCCCCAAATGATGGGCGGCTGCCTCTTTTTTGCCGGCAGTCTCTTTCAGAATATGTTGAATATAGCGATATTCAATTTCTTTGAGCGTCAAGCCACGATTAAAAATATTTGGCACTTCTGTATCGTTTGAAATCGTTTCGGTTTGCAAATTTAAGTCCGCCGTTTCGATCGAAGAGCCTGCGCAAAAGACGAGAGCACGCTCAATGACGTTTTCGAGTTCACGAATATTTCCTGGCCAAGAATAAGATTTCAATTTTGCCATCGCGCTATCGCTGAAGCTTCTCACTCTTGGGTTGAGTTGAGCGTACTTTTTCAAGAAGAAATCTGCCAAGAGGGGGATATCATCTTTGCGATCCATCAAGCGAGGAATTTCAAGACAAACCACATTCAAACGGTAATATAAATCTTCACGAAACTTGCCGTTTGCACATTCTGTTTTCAAACTTCTGTGAGTCGCGGCGATGATGCGAACGTCGGCCGAACGCATGAAATCGTCACCGACCGCTTTGAATTCGCGCTCCTGAATAAAGCGAAGCAATTTACCTTGAAGGCCGATTGGCATATCTCCAATTTCATCTAAGAAAAGAGTTCCGCCGTTGGCCGTCTCGACGAGACCTTTACGGCGAGTGACCGCACCGGTAAAAGAACCTTTGGCGTGACCGAATAATTCACTCTCTAAAAGATTCTCAGGAATCGCAGTACAGTTGACCGCCACAAACGGGAACTTTGAACGTGGACCATTTTTATGAATGGATTTCGCAACCAATTCTTTTCCGGTTCCGCTTTGTCCGTACAAGAGAACATTCACATTCACTTTTGAAACTTTACTGATGACGTTGAAAACGTGTTCCATCTTTGGATCGCGGCCGACAAAATTTCCGTCGACGATGTTTTCAGATCCAGACGGAGCTGAAGCAGATTGAATGACGCGATTCACGACCGCTTTTTCAATTGTCACCTTCAGTTCCGGAATATTAAGTGGCTTCACGATATAGTCATCGGCGCCGATCTTGATTGCTTCAACGGCCGTTTCAACACTCGCGTAAGCAGTCATTAAGATGATTGCGATTTCGTCGAATTTACGAATTTCACGAATTAAATGAATTCCGTTCATGCCGGGCATCTGCAAGTCGCATAAGATGAGGTTGTAGCGTTTTGTTCCGTCTGGGAGGTCGTTAGCTTTAATAAGTTTCAATGCCTCGTCGGGACGTGAACACAGGTCAATACTTGCTACTTGGTCTGCAAGTTTGATCTTCAAAAAGTGAAAAATCTCTTGGTCATCATCGACCACTAAAACTCTTGGTTTAGAATATTTTTGTTGGCTTAAATGTTCGTTGTCTGATGAGCTTTTAGTCTGCATACGTGCTTGCTCCTTTAAGGTACAAGTAATAGAGAATGCGAAAATATCGCACTGAGTTGTATGATAATAAGTACGGAACTATGAGCCTTATTGCAAGAATAATGTCATAGGATTACCTATCTACACATAAACACACAAATTATTGCAAAAACTCATTAATTCAACTTTTGCAGCACCAAAGTTTGTCGCCGGAGTTCAATCTTTTTCGTCTTAAAGTGAGGTTATTTACCCCAGCCTTTGGGTAAATACTCCCCGGGACGAGCCCCAATGACCCAGATTTCCTCACGGCAAAAGCGGCCCCTTTGCATAAACTCATCAGCACTCAAAATAACTCTTAAGATATTTCTGAAACGCTTGAAGCTATTGACAGCCTCAATGATCGACTTACCGAGCTCGAAACAAAATTTTCTTCAATCTTAGGCGAAGGATCGAGATATCTTGAGCATCTCTTAATGGTTGTTTACGCGGCAACTCACCTTATCGATAAAATTTCTCGGTATAGCTCTCGTTCGGCGCCTGAAAAAGATCCGACTATTTAAGATAGTAACCCGACACTCTCCACTTTAAATCGTCGAACATGGGCGTTACCGTTTCGATCATATTTTTTCGATTTTGAAACTGCGTTTCGAATTGAATGACAACATACTCACCATCAGGAACTCCTGGCAGAGATGTCATATAATTTTTTACTTTCATTTTGCGAGAATTAAAAGCACCGAGCGGGCTCCTCACTTCAGAAGCCGTTTTCGCCCAATCTTTTGCATTCACTTTTGCTTTAAAAATCGTTGAAGTTTCTTCCCAACTTTGCCTGTAGTTTTTTGCGTCGACAAGCTTCAGCCATTCAGTTGCAGCTTTGACGGCAAGCGCTTCTTTTGCCTCTTTCGTTTCGGCCATGAGGTTATGCGCAGAAAGAATAAAAATGAGTGACACCAAAAATTTCGTGAACTTAAACATAAATGACTCCTATCCTTGCCTTAGACGATCTCGACTTCAAGCCTTGCAGTCAAGCCCCAAACGAGCAGCGCCTTAAGGCCTGAATCTTCGTCGACTCTTCGGCAAACGAAGCTCCCTCTCATTTTTTAATCGGTCTTACCAATCGCCGTGAAGTAAAAAAAACCCTCTTCTATGACCTCAAAACTCCCCACGTCTTACTTAAATTTTTTCCTCACAAAATCGGAGTGTTTTCTTGACTGAAATGCCCGTATTTGTTAGCTGAATTCAACTCACAAGGCGACAAACTGACTTGGCAAAATTTTCGGCAAATTTTAAAACAAAACTGAAGAAGTATTACGACGACCCGTATTTCGTGGCCGTCGTCTTCATTTCGTTTGCTCTCGTCTTCATGAAAAAATGGTCGCCGGGCGGTAACCTCGATACGATTTGGTACTCGGCCGTCTCAAAAAATATCGCCATTTCCGGAAATTACTTTCAGTTCAAAGTTTCAGAATATTGGGGCTGGAAAATCTACGACCACATGCCACTCGATTACTGGATTGTCGGCACCCTCATGCGTCTCTTTGGGGTCAGCGATTTCGTAGCGCGCATCTATCCGATGTGCTGCGCTTTCGCTTCTTATTTACTCGTCTACTTCACCGGCATAAAATTAAAAGATAAATTTTTCGGATTTTCATGCCTGCTGGCTTTTCTCATTTGCTACGGTTCTTCTAAATGGAATAGCTCACTCATTCACGACGTTCCGCTCACGACCTTCTTCTTAGCCGCCTTCTATTGTTTCGTCCGGGGACTCAAAGACCAACGTTACCTTTATGGTGTTTCACTCTTCTTCGCCCTTGGAGTTTTCACTAAAGGTCCCATCATTTTTGCTTTCGGTCCGGCTTTGCTGATCTGGTTCTTCTGGCAACGTGATTTCACAATGCTTAAGTCCAAGCACTTTTACTTTGCAGCTTTCGTTCTTGTGGGGCTTTTGGCAATTCCGTTTTTGCCGCAGCTGGCCTTTGAAGGAAAATCTTACTACCGAGCAATGATTGAGTACAAAGTCGAATTTATCAATGCGAAGAACCCGGCATGGAGTCATCGCTTTGCCTATTTCGGAGTTTTATTTTTTGGAGCCACTCCCACAGTTCTTCTTTTCTTATACAATCTTCCAAAATTACTGAAACCAAATCTATCTTCACCTGAAAATATGAATTTCTATAAAATTTCTGGATTGAGATTTGCGACCGCCGTGATTTTTTCGGTTGTGATTCCGCTTTCGATTTTTGACATGAAATTTCCTCATTATATGCTTCCGGTTTATCCGTTTCTGGCATTCGTCGCGGGCCTTTCATTTGAAACATTCGTTGCGAAATACCAGGACGTGATCGCGCTCTATACGAAACGTATCTCAATCGCGGCCATCTGTTTTTTCGTGGCCTTTCCGGTGAAACTGAGCGGAGGACGCGACAAGCAAGTCATCAACGTCGTTGATCTCTTAAAGTTTGATCCAAAGATTCAAGAAAAAGATATTTACTACGTCGGTAACTACCATTCTGATATGTCAATCTTTCAGTCCTTCAATTTCTACGGCTCACTTAACGTCATGGGAATCGAAGACGAAGACGTCTATGATCTTGACGTCAAAAATTCTTATGTTTTGATTCCGGTAGAGAAGCTACCGATGAAAAATCGAAGTTTAGGTCTGATCACCGAAAAAAATTGTTTCATAAAAAATGGTGAACTTTGTGTCGTGACCGAGAGTAAAGATTTGCACTTTAACTTACCCGACGATGATTTTCCGTTCGAGACTTACTAAGCGTTTCACTCACTGTTTCGGATTTCAGAGCCAAAGGCCGCAGACTGGATCCGGCTAGTATTTACTTCCAGCAATTTATTATTTAAAAACTAAATAAACATCTGAACTATAGGCTGCTCCACCGCAATCGAGAGCCGAACCTCTAAAGGTCACGTTTTCTCCGATGTCGAGCATGGGCGAAAAATCGTAAGCCTTAAAGTTACTGGTTCCGCCAGCTTGGTATGCATGATAGTTCGTGACTGGTTGGCCTCCAACAAGAATCGGAGTTTGGTTACCGCTCGCATCCACCGGAGGGGCATCGCCCGTTCCTGAAGCCCAAAGGGCGGGAGAAGTCGCACCTGGAAGACCCACTTCAACTAAGAAAAAGTTATCGACATAGATATCGGCTCCGCCATGAGTGTCGCCTGAAAGGACCACTTGGCGTGGACCCATAATTTTGAAACTTAAGGAACGATCGCCCATGACGTGCGGAGCTTGATTGCCATTCCATGTGTCGTGATTTCTCGCAACAACATCGGTACGGCGGGGAATAATATTCATTGAACTTTGGCTAGCCACCGCGCTCGTAAGCTTGATGTAGTAACACGTATTGCTGCTGTCTCTTGCAGGAACGGCGAAATTACTATCAACAACTTCTTGGTAGGATTGGCAATTTTGAGTAATAGCAACGCAAGAGTGACCATCATAAGTATACCCGGAGTTACAAGACACTTTAGCAACACACATTTGCATCGTTGGATTGAAAAGTTGGTTCGCATCACAATTGATACAAGCGTCACCCGCGCTGTAAGCATTCGCAGGGCAAATACATTTATTGCTCACCGGAGTCATCGCTCCTGAACAAACCAAGAGTCCTGAACCAGGGCAAGGATCTGGAGAGTCAAGATTAGGCCGGCTTCCGTCTGGGCACAACAAGAGCCCACTTGATTTAATAATAGGAGTAGCGACCGGCGCGGGAATCGTCGCAACCGTTGACGCTGATACCGAAGAGATCGCTTGCCTCGACGAGGTCTGACCAAGGTTCGCAGTTTGATTACTGCTTAAATTAGAGCTGCCGCCTGTACAAGAAGCGATGATCATTGAAAAGATGCCCGTCATTGTTAAGAGGCTGACTCGGTTCATAACGAGGAGGTTTGAGTTTTTCATACGTTCATCCTTTTGTTCCAGGCGTGATCTGTGATTAGAATAATTCACATGGCCGTTACAAACAAAAATCAGCTAAGTCAGCCTGGAGATAAACATTTCTCAAGGTGAGATTCAGTATTCATGAACAAGATCAAAGTCGGGACGACTATATTGATCGTCAAATTATTTATTGAGTGAAAACGAGTTGAGCAAGATTTCGGAACTCTCTTGATTTTGAAATCTTGCTTGTCTACAGAGTCGACGGAATTTTGAAGATTTGCATTCGCGGATGAGGCGAGTCTCGGTTATTGTAAATCAATCCAGGTGTAAAAATCATTTCGGACAGGATTTGTTGGAGCTGAATTCACGTCATTAATAAACAGATTAATTCTATAAGGTAATGGATCGTAATAGTCGTCGACGCAACCAATCGAATAGTCGACGAAGCTGTTCGCGATGTAAGAGTCGGTTGCGGTACCATAGGTCATATGGGGCTGTGGATTTGTGCCGTTGTAATTCCAAGATGTGGCGCGTTTACCGGCAGCCATATCATTCGTCGTGAGACGATTCGATGCATAGGACAAAGAATAGGCTGACGGCAAGGTGATCACTGGATGGGTTTGTGGTCCAGGAGGCAGCGATTCGTCTGAAAAAAAGATAAGTCCCGAATACTTTGGAAATCCTTGCACTATGTAAGCAGCAGCTCCGCCCCAACAATTATTAGGCGGCGTGTTTCCACCCGCTGTACTACAATTGATAGCCGTATTTGAAGACCAAGGCGGAAGAAATCCGGGCAGATCGGAAGCATGATAAAAGTAGGGTTGAAATGTCAGGATTTTACACTGCGTGGTATTCCAAGCGATCTGAAAATTAAGAGAACTGAAATACAGCCGACCTTCTTGAATGTTGAGCGTACAGTTAACGACAGGAGTTGCGGCGCTAGAAACGCACGTCACCGAATTTGGTTCGACGAAAGTCTGATATTCGAGGGCATTCGTCGTGTCATACTTAGAGTAAATCTGCAAATTAAGAGGAGCCGCAGAGGTGGCTGTCGGCGAAGTTCCTGGCGTCGTCACGATCGAGCCATTCGTCGGCGCCGGCGTATCCGAAGTGTTTGTCGCCGAACCTGACTTCGAAGCCCCGCATCCAGTAAGAATCAAACCCAAAGACACCAAAATAAAAATATACTTAGTCATATGCCCCTAGATTAACATGCCTCTCGATTCAAGAAAAAATGTTTTTACGACGGATACAAAACCTAGACCAAACGAAGTGTAAAAAGAGCGCTCCCTCGATCGATGTCTAGCGCGCTTATGAAGAGGTGGCTGCATTTGCAAAGATTTGCGTCACCAGACAAATAGTCTCGTGCTCCTCCCCCGTTTTCACCAATATGAGATGAGCAGCGATCTAAGCCACTTTCGACTGGCCGTCACTTTGCTTTACCTCTCAGCAGGAGGTTCACCGTGAACGAAAATATTCTAAATTTTATGAAGGCTTTAAGAGCCATTGATGAAGCCGATTATGGAGACTTCATGCGTAAAGCAAATCTTTACTTTGTCGACTTAGAAGGAGCTCTCGGTTCTGAAATTTCGGATCGAGCGAAACTAAAACTCTCTGAAATTCATGATTATCTTCAGTTCAAACCCGATTGGAATAGAGAGAATACTCTCCACCGCATTTCGAAAGATATTTTAGATCTAGAACTTATTCTAGATGAATCACCGGCAAGCGGTCACGATTTTCATCCGCATCTTCATCCTTGAAATTTTTAAGCCTTCATACTAAAACCTAAAGTTTATGGAAACTAAAACTTTAGCAATTCACTGGTTTAGGCGCGACCTGCGAATAGCAGATAACCCTGCCTTACACGCTCAGATTTTAAAACATCAAGGACGCGTCTTAGGAATTTTCTGCTTTGATTCAAAATTTCTAACAAGAGATGACTTTTCTCATCATCGCTTTGCATTTTTTTTGAAGACCTTAGCCTCTTTGCAAAAAGATATGAGAGCTGCAGGCGGCGACTTATTGGTTCTTGATCAACTTCCGATCGATGCGTTTTCGGAAGTTTTAAAAAATATAAGGCCCACATTTAAAGTCCAAACATTCAGCTGGAATCGCGATTACGAGCCTTACGCACGCGAACGCGATCAAAAGATCAAAGCTTTTTTGTCAAAAGATTTCGACATTATAACTGAACGTGACCACCTCATCATAGAACCTTACGAAGTGACAAAATCAGAATCTCCGTCAGAAAAAAATTATTATCAAGTCTACTCACCGTTCGCTAAAAAATGGTACGGAGTTTTGCACGCAAAAGACATTTCGGCAGATTTCAAAATTCAGAAATTCAAAATTCGGTGGAGCGATGTTTTAAAAAAACCTTTCAAAGACGAACTTGAAAATTTTAATGAGCAAAATTCAAAATATGTGACGATTGAAATACCCGCCGCCGGAACTGACGAGGCATTTGGGGCGCTGAAAGAATTCTCTTCAAAAATTTCGGATTATAGTGAAGCAAGAAATTTTCCGGATCAGAATGCAACTTCTCATTTCTCGATCTATTTTAAGAATGGATCCCTCACAACCTCACAAGTTGTTTCATTTTTGAAATTACAAAAACTAAAGTACGATTCGGAGAGTGGGGCCAATAGATTCCTAAAAGAAATTGCCTGGCGTGAATTTTACTATTCGATTCTGTATCACGTTCCGAGAGTGGAGCATGAAGCTTTCTTAGAAAAGTATAACAATATCAAATGGCAAAATAATAAAACGCTTTTCAAAGCATGGTGTGAAGGCCAAACCGGCTACCCTATTATCGATGCCGGAATGCGGCAACTCAATTCGACCGGCTGGATGCACAACCGCGTTCGCATGATCGTCGCTTCGTTTTTAACAAAGGATCTGCTCATTGACTGGCGTTGGGGTGAAAATTATTTTATGAAGATGCTCTTAGACGGAGATCTCGCACCAAACAACGGCGGTTGGCAGTGGGCGGCTTCGACGGGCTGCGATCCGCAGCCCTATTTTCGAATCTTTAATCCCCTTTTGCAGAGTCAGAAATTTGATCCAAAGGGCGATTACATAAGGAAATATATTCCTGAGCTGAGACATCTCAACGCGAAAGATATTCATGCGCCAGCGGGGGTCGATGGATATCCGAGACCGATCGTGGTGCATGCGGAGCAGAAGGCCAAAGCACTAGCCTTGTATCGCGCAATACTTCTGCCCTGACGGAAAGAAGAGTTAACCTACCGGCGAAGCCACATTTGGATTAATCTCCGGAGTGTCTTCTTCGACATCAAGCGCGTGACGTTCTTCGCGCGCCAAAATTCTCAAAGAAGTTTTAAGTTCGGCATCGTGAGTTTTGTTTTCTAAGTTCGAAAACAAACTATACGCGCAAGGAACCACGAACAAAGTCAAAAATGTCGATACGGTCACTCCACCCACGACCGAAACCGCCATCGGACGAATCACTTCAGAACCAGAACCCGTCGCGAACGCTTCAGGCAAGGCTCCTGCGATGGTCGCGATCGACGTCATCAAGATCGGACGCAGACGCACCGGACAGGCCTCGATCAACGCTTCATTGACGTCGCGCCCTTCTTCTCGTTTGTGATTCGTGAACTCCACCAGCAAGATAGAGTTCTTTTTCACAATTCCCATAAGGAGTAAAATCCCGATGAGACTATAGATGTTCAAAGAGGTGTCGGTCGCAAACATCAAAAGCAAAGCTCCGGTCACGCTAAACGGAAGCGCTAACAAAATTACGATCGGATGCAAGAAGCTGTTGAACTGAGAGGCGAGAACCATGTAGGCCACAAAAATTCCTAGAATCATTGCGATGCCTAAACTTTTCATCGACTCACCGAAAGCCTGCGAACTTCCTGACAAGACCACGTGATAACCTTGCGGTAGAATTTCTTTCGCAATTTGTTTCACGTAATCCATCACGTCGGATTGTGATTTACCGGGGGTGAAATTTCCGAAAATGCCGATCGCGCGTTCGCGGTTGAAGCGAGTGATCGTTAGCAAAGTACTCCCCTGCTCGGTCTTAATTAATTCATTCAAAGGAACTTGCCAGCCCATCATGTTTCGGACGTAAAGACCGTTCATGTCAGATGCACCCTTGTTCTGGTCAGGTAACAATTTCACCTGAATATCATCTCGGTGGCCGGCGGCATCGGTATACTTATTTGGAAGCAGCTTCAATCCTCCGACCAAAGCTGAAATCGTCGCAGAAATATTTGAAACCGGTACCCCGCGCATGGCAGCCTTCACCCGATCTGGATAAACTTCGGTCTCTGGCATGTTCGGGTTATAATCTGAATCGACGTCGGCCATGAGGCCGCTTTCGGTCATTTTCTTTCTCATCGCTAGTGAAACTTCCGCAAGCTTCGCCCAATCAGGACCTTGAACTTCGAACTCGATCGGATATCCACGTTGTGCCGAAAACCCCGTCAAAGAAAGATCGAGAATCGCCACACGTTGAACATTCTTCACTTTTTGAAGTTCGCCTCGCATATACTGCATAAATTCTTGTTGAGTCGGCTGTTTTTTAAACGGCGCCGCTATCGGGCGCTTACCGATATCCTTCATCGTGATGAAAGTAATACCTTGATTTACAAGACCGCCACCGAAGCCGCCGACGGCGACGTAGTAACTTTTCACTTCAGGACGAGATTTGTAAAAAATCTCAGCTTCTTTAAATGCGGCATCGGTCAGCTGCATCGAAGACCCCATTTTTGTATAAAGCGTGATTAAGAATCGGCTTTGATCCTGAGGTGGAATAAATTCTTTTCGCAGATGCCCAACAGTGAGTAACGAAGCGAAGAAAAGTGCAAACGATACCAAGATGATCGACCATCGCCAGTTCAAGCAAAATCCTAAAGCATTTTTGTAGAGGAGCGAAAGTTGATCCATCCAGTCGCTGACTTTTTTAGTCACGAAATTATCAGATCGCAATTTCAAAAACTGCGAGCAACGCATCGGCGCTAGGGTCAAAGCCTCAAGGAGCGAAATCGCCACCGCGACCGAGATCGTTACACCGAATTGAAAGAAGAATTTTCCGATCATGCCACTCATGAAAACGACCGGAACGAAAATCGCCAAGATCGCTAGAGATGCAGCCGTTGCCGCACCGGTGATTTCGCGCGCCCCGACCAAAGCAGCCAAGACTCTATTTTTACCCATCTCGACGTGGCGGGTGATATTTTCTAATACCATGATCGCATCATCGACCACGATACCGATCGAAAGCGACAGACCCATCAAAGTAAAGCTGTTGATCGTAAATCCTGCAAATTTCAAAACGATAAACGAACCGATCAACGAAACCGGAATCGCCAAGATCACATTAAACGCTGAACTCACCGTGCCCAAGAATAAATAACAAACGACCGAGGTCAACAACACCGACAAAATTAAAGTAAATAGTAATTCATTTATTGCGTCTTTAATAAACTGGGTTGTATCAGTCACGATTCCCATGTCCATACCCTTTGGAAGAATTTCGCGGAGGGCTTCCATTTTTTTCTTAACCGCATCGGCGATGGCGACAGCGTTCGTACCGTGCTGCTTAATGATCCCCACTCCGATTGTTGGCTGAATGCCTTGATAGCGAGAAATCCTTCGAATCTCATCGGTCGCTTCAACGCAAGAAGCGACTTGGCCAATCTTGATCACCTTGTAAAGCGGCAATCCGAGCCGCGCCGGGATGACTAAATCTTCACACTGCCGAGCCGTCTCGAATTCCGAGTGAACACGCACGTAAGATTCTTTTGGTCCGTCATCTTGGTAACCCGTCGGCGCTAGCTGATGCTCATTATTCACGGCAGCGATGATATCGAGAACCGTGATATCTTGTTTCGCCATTTTATTTTTATCGGCCCAGATACGCATTTGTGGATCGACGTATCCACCAAGAGCAACGTCACCGACTCCGTTGACGGTCGTCAAAGCATCTTTTAAATGATCCCGAATAAAGATCGCAAGATCACGAATCGTCGATTGCGTACTATAAACTGCCACCCACATAATCGGCTGGTCGCCTGGGTTTGTTTTCGTAATAATCGGCGGATCAATTGTTTGCGGTAAATTCTTTTGAGCCTGAGAAACTTTCGTCTGCACCTGTTGAAGAGCGACATTGATATCTTGTTCGAGCACAAACTGGATCGTAATTTGCGTGAGACCTTGCTGCGAAGTAGACTGAACCAGTTGCACTCCATCGACGCTCATCACGGCATCTTCGATAATATCCGAAACTGCGGCTTCCATCACGTCAGGCGATGCTCCGGCCCAACTCACCGAAATTGTCACGACCGGAAAATCGACGTCTGGCATCTGACTGATCCCCATCGACTTGTAGCAAATTGCTCCGAATACGAGAAGGCCCGCCATCAACATCCATGCAAAAACGGGCTTCTTAATCGAGACATCTGAAAGTGTCATGTGCAGACCTTGTCTAAAAAAGTTGTGAATAATAAAATATCTTAATTTCGAAGGAAAGGTCAACTTTTGATTGCCGAATGAGGCGTTTGGGGTAGCATTCTAGCGACATATATAAAACATCATTAAAGGAGTTTGAATCATGAAAAATTTAATCGCAGGCCTACTTATTTCTATCGGCTTTGCTCAGGCCCATGCAGCAGACTTGAAAGTAGGAGATCCTGCCCCAAACTTCACCGCAAAAACTCAAGAAGGCAAAGATTTTGATCTCAACTCGCAAAAAGGCCACTACACCGTTTTGTACTTTTACCCTAAAGCAGGAACTCCAGGCTGCACGAAACAAGCCTGCGCTTTCCGCGACAACATTAAAAAAATCAAAGATCAAGGTGCCGAGGTTTACGGAATCAGTGCTGACTCGGTCGAAGACCAAATGGCTTTTCATAAAAAGCATAGCCTTCTGTTTACTTTGCTTGCAGATCCAGATGATAAAATCATTGAAACCTACGGATCGAAAATGCCGCTCCTCAAAATGTCAAAACGATGGACTTTTGTTCTCGATCAAAATTTAGTGATTCGCGCGATTGAAAAAGATG
>JAYTQQ010000167.1:0-9192 GCA_043746635.1 Bdellovibrionales bacterium
AAAGGCTTCTCGCATTGTCATATAACGTGTCCAACGGTTCTCGCTAAAATCAGTGACATTCTTGCGGTACAAGGTGTGATTTGCACCATTGAAAGGAACAATCGTATCAGGGTTGGCTTTCTTGCCATCAATCGCGGCACTCGCCGTTACGACTTTAAAAACACTCGCCGATGGAAATCGCGCTTCGAGAGTTAAATTCTCAGTCGCAGTCCCATTTTTGTGAAAGCTGAGCATCGACAAAACCTTGCCGGTCTGAGAATCCATCGCAACGAAAGCACCATAATCTGGAGAGTAAGATTTTAACAACTTCTGCATGTAAGCTTGTAAATACGGATCGATCGTATAGTGGAGAGAAACTTTCTGCTTCACTCCATCACGGTCGAAATCAATTTGATCGGGCATCGAATTGCTTTTAAGAGCAGCACCCAACTGAATCGCGAGCATATCTTTATTAATTTGAGAATGACCAAGGCTTACGTGATCAAGAACATTCATATTCGAAGTTGAGCCCGTGTATTTCATAACGGTTAAACCTAAGAGACTTGTCCCAAATAGAGACACCACGATGAGATTTCTAAGTTTGTTTTTTTGCATACCTTATCTTGTCGGAAGATAACGGTGTGGGTCAATAGTTAAATGATGAATGAAGGTCTAATTTTAGCCTACTCTATCCTCATTTCATCCGATCATAAACTGTGGTCCAACAAAAAACGAACACTTGTAAAGTCGATACGACGATCTTTTTTTTGCGTGGTTGTATCAATTCGATAAAATCCATCTCTTCCTCGGCGAAGTAGAAAATCTTCTTCGAAAAAATCTTTTTCGCTCGAAAAATCATTTTCGCTCATGCACCTTCTACCACAAGAAAGACTATCCATTTCGAGGCGATTCGATCTCTTAATTCCTTTAAGGTGCAGATCGATTCGGCCTTTTTGAACGGCCTTTGCGGTCATCTCACCGATCACGTAAAACGAATCATTTTCTTTCGCGAGCTCATCAAATCCGTGGATAAAAAAACTTCCATCAGCGTGAAGTCGAATCATCGACGCGATTGGAGTTTCAATTGATAAAAGCTGTCGTTCCAAGACTTTTGAAAGGTCAGACTTTTCAAATTCACTCATGATTTCTTTTTTTCTCCGATTTTCAAAACCAGACAAGTCAGGAATGAGAATTTGTTCCCCATTTAAAAAACGCAGTTCCGAAACAACGAGTTCTTTCACTTCGCTGCCTTCACTTCCTGATATAAATTCAAGCCGCAGATTTTGACACGAAAGCGCTTGAGACATTTTGACGTATTGAATCTTCATCACATCAGCAAGCTCAAAACTTTGCTGCGGCTTTTGATCACACCCTACTTTAAGTTCTTTTGGTCTTTCGAAGTTTTTAAAAATAATATCATTCGTAAAATTGCCTGGCCACAGCATGATTTGATCAAACACGATTGGATTCTGAGGTTTTACCGTCACCACCATCGGATGTTTCAAAGACTTGGCTTTCGCAAACGTATTTAATTTTGAATCGAACAGATTGAAGTCGTCAGTCTTGGCCGAAAAAACTTGAGGCACTGTGATCGGCAAGTTGTGTCCATCAAATTCGAGACTTACTTTTTTAAGACAAAAAGTTACACTTCTTCGAAAGTTAAATGTAATGGCTTCAACATCTTTTGATTTAAGGTCAAAGTTCAATATCTTTTTTCCGCCTTCGACAAATTTAAACTCGTCGTTGTAATTGATATAAAGATCGACGCCATCTTGAAAGGGTTCACCGCAAGTTTCGATCGAGACGCGATCTACCTTAATTCGATTCTTGAGAATGAATTCGAGCTTAGAAAATTGTTGCTCTGATTTTATTTCCAGATTTTGAATACTGCTTAAAAAGCGAAAGACTTCATTCGAAGTTAAATTAGTCATGCGTGCGGCAACAATAGACTGCGCCTGAGCATGAAGTGAAACCAAAACTAAGAGTCCAACTAAGAATTTCATTCCACCATTATAAGAATCTTAAGACGACGTGAGCAACCGCAATTTTGGTCCAGTCTTGCATCAGTTTTACTTGTCATAGTACTAAGCTTTGTTCCATCCTGATGATCACCCGGGGAGAATTATGAAAAAAATCATCGTGTCGGCAATGGCCATTTTGACCTTAGGCTCTTGCAGTCTTTTTAATAAAAGATCTGATGATCAAGCGAAACACTCAAAGGCGCACGAACAAATTACGGGCGCGGTAACTCCTGATCCGACAACCGTTGCGTCAGTCCCGAATCATATAGAGGCCGTTGAGATTTCGACTCCTCCCAAAGTTCCGCCACCCCAGCCGGCGGTCAAAAAACATTTCGAACTTTCGACTCCGGTTGTGCCTGCAGATACATCGTTACGCTGGCTCAAAAACGGAAATATCCGCTTTGTAAAAAAGACTTTCAGATCTGACGGCCGCACTGCAAAAGATCGTGAACGCCTCACGAAAGGTCAACATCCACACGCGATTGTCTTGGCATGTTCTGATTCGCGTGTTCCGCCAGAAATAGTTTTTGATCAAACCCTCGGAGAGATTTTTGTGATTCGCGTGATGGGCGAAGCGCTTGATTCGTCGGTGATCGCGAGTATCGAATATGCGGTTGAACATTTACACACCGGACTTCTCGTGGTCATGGGGCATAGCCAGTGCGGTGCAATTCAAGCAACGCTTAAGACATCAGAAGGAACTTCGGCCGGAAGCGCTGACCTTGATCGCGTTTTGAGTGACATCCGACCACGCCTTGTAAGCATAGCCAACGAACCGGCGAGCTCGAACCTCGAAGTCGAGTCGACCTTAAACGCTGACGGCGTAGCCCGTGATCTTATGAAACGTTCTGCTCTCTTAAAATCAGCCGTTGAAACCGGAAATCTTCTTATTAAGTCGGCTCTTTACCGAGTGGATACCGGCAAAGTCACTTTTTACTAAAATCTTAATTTAGAGCGCTCTAGCCGTGCAGAGCGTTTTCTCTAGAACAAACGAACGGTCGTGCTATCATGAATGCATGAGCCTGCAGGTCGCATCCCTTAAAAAAGAATCAGTCCCGTCTTCGATTGGAAAATCCACTCGTCACGTGATTCTGCAGACCGCCCTAAGAGTCGCGTCTGTTCAAGGCATCGAAGGACTCACGATAGGTGAACTCGCAAAAGAAGTTGGGATGTCGAAGAGTGGACTCTTCGCCCATTTTAAAAATCGAGATGCTTTGCAACTCGAAGTTCTTAAACTCGCTGCTGAAGAATTTATCAATAAGGTAATGAAACCATCTTTTGAAAAACCTCGCGGGGAAGCCCGGATCAAAGCCATGTTTAAAAACTGGATCTCACACGTCGACGGATCAGAAGCCGTCGCCGGCGGAATTGTTTTAATCTCTGCAAGTATTGAACTCGACGATCGCCCAGGGAAGCTCAGAGATTTTGTTTCAAAAGCGCAAAAAGACTTGATTCATAATATTGAAAAAGCTGCGAGAATAGCTGTTGAAGAAGGACAATTTCGAAAGGATCTCGGCGCCGAGCAATTTGCCTGGTCGCTCTATTCTTTTATTTTGGGCTATCACCATTTCAAAAGAATGTTGAAGGATCCAAAAGCTGAGAAACATGTCGAGAATGCGTTTAAAGGATTATTAGAGTTTTCAAAATTAAAAAAGAAGTAATGTTCATAACATCGGAGGATCTGTGGAAAACTATTTTGGATTTTTAAACGGAGCTAATATGTGGATGGGAGTGCTCGGATGCGTACTCGTCACACTCACTATCGGTTTCACCGGCGCACCTTATATCTTTTGGGCGATCGCGGGAACCGCGGTTCTCATGGGATTCGGCGCACCCTTGTGGCTGGTCGTCGCATTCGTGGTAGTGTCGCTCGTTTTCTTAATCAAGCCGATCAGGCAAGTAGTCGTTTCTACTCCATTGATGAAAGTGCTAAAGGCGCTTAAATTTATCCCGAATATTTCGGCAACAGAGCGCACCGCTCTCGAAGCCGGTGTGGTTTGGGTCGAATCCGACCTCTTCTCTGGAAAGCCCGACTTCAACAAGATTTTGAAAGAACCTTATCCAGAATTGACCGCAGAAGAAAAAGCCTTCTTGGATGGTCCCGTGGATCGTCTATGCGATGTCATGAGCGATTGGGAAGTTTGGGAAAAACGTGAAATTCCTCAAGCGGCGTGGGATATCATTAAGAAAGAAAAATTTTTAGGGATGATCATTCCGAAAGAATACGGTGGACTCGGTTTCTCTGCGATGGCCCATTCTGAAGTCATCATGAAAATTTCAAGTCGTTCGATTGCCGGTGCGATCACGGTGATGGTTCCGAATTCTCTTGGACCTGCCGAACTCCTCATACACTA
This sequence comes from Bdellovibrionales bacterium, assembly GCA_043746635.1. Taxonomy (GTDB): domain Bacteria; phylum Bdellovibrionota; class Bdellovibrionia; order Bdellovibrionales; family JAMPXM01; genus JAYTQQ01. The sequence goes on from JAYTQQ010000167.1 coordinate 4,355, forward strand.
CGGAACTGATGAACAGAAAAAACGTCTCCTACCAAAACTTGCAATCGGCGAAGAGATCCCATGTTTTGCATTGACTGAACCAACAGCGGGATCAGACGCAGGGTCGATCACTTCAGACGGCGTTTTGTTTAAAGGTGACGACGGCAAACTCTACATTAAACTCAACTGGAATAAACGTTGGATCACGCTCGCTGCAATCGCGACGACTCTCGGTCTTGCATTCCGCCTCAGAGATCCACAGAATCTTTTAGGCAAAGGTGAAGACGTTGGTATCACGTGCGCTTTGATCCCAGCAAAAACTCCCGGAGTGGTTGTTGGTCGTAGACATGATCCACTCGGTGTTCCGTTCTACAATTGTCCGACTCAAGGTCATGACGTCGTCGTAAGCGTTGACACTATCGTCGGAGGCATCGAAGGAGCAGGCCGCGGCTGGAAAATGCTTATGGAGTGTCTTGCTGCAGGTCGCGGTGTTTCACTACCAGGACAAAGCACGGGCGGAGCAAAACTTGTTACGAAAGTGGCGAGTGCTCACTCTGCAATCAGAAAACAATTCGGCACTTCAATTGGTAAGTTCGAAGGAGTTGAGGAACCACTCGCACGCATCGCAGGTTTTAACTACATCCTCGAATCTTTCCGAAGATTTACGTTGGGCGCCCTTGATAAAGGTATTAAGCCCGCGGTGATCACCGCGATTGCGAAATATCATTCAACCGAACTCAGCCGCCGTGTCATCAATGACGGTATGGATATCTTAGGCGGAGCAGGTATCTCTCGCGGACCGAGAAATATTCTTGCAAACATCTACACCGCAACTCCGATCGGCATCACGGTTGAAGGTGCGAACATCATGACAAGAACATTGATCATCTTTGGTCAAGGAGCTCTCCGTGCTCATCCCTACGCTTTTAAAGAAGTCGACGCGATCGAAAAAGGTGACAACAAAGGTTTTGACCGCGCATTCTGGGGTCACATCAATCACATCGTGAGAAATCTTTTTAGATCCGTGGTCTTAAGTGTGACACGTGGTTGGTTTGCGGGTCGCCCTCGCGGTGGCAGCGTCGCACAGTACTACCGTAAACTTTCTTGGACATCAGCATCGTTTGCAATCATGGCAGATATTGCAATGGGCGCCCTCGGTGGAGAATTAAAAATGCGTGAGAAAATCACGGGCCGTTACGCTGACATTCTTTCTTGGATGTACATTGGAACCTCAGTCTTAAGAAGATACGAAGCCGATGGAAATAAAAAAGAAGATCTTCCATTCGTGCATTTTGCAATGGGACACGCTCTTTACGAAATCCAAAAAGCCTTCGACGGTATTTTTGCAAACCTCGAAGTTCCGCTCTTGGGTTGGTTCTTTAAAGGCCCGGTTCGTGTTTGGTCAAACTTCAATCCTCTCGGCGGAGAACAAATCGATAAGCATACTCACAAAATTGCGACACTGATTTTAGCGGATAGCGAACAACGTGAGAGACTCACTTCGGGAGTGTATATGTCAAAAGATCCAGAAGATGCTTTAAACCGTCTCGAGCGCACATTTAAAACTGTGAAAAAAGCGGAAGGTATCGATAAAAAGATCAAAAAAGCAGTGAAAACAAAAGTCATTGCGAAAGCAAAAGGTGCGGCTCTTAATAAAGCAGCCCTCGATGGCAAAGTTATTACTCAAGAAGAATTCGATCTTCTCACACTTGCTGATAAAATGAGACTTGATGCCATTCAGGTCGATGATTTCTCTCAAGAGGAATACACGCACCACAGTGGCTATAAACATCCCGAAACGGCTGTCGCCGCGAAACCAACCGAGCCATTGAGAAGAGCTCATTAACTATAATTTAAAATGGATCTTAATTAGCCTCGTCGATCGACGGGGCTTTTTTTGGACTTCGCAGAAGTCCCTTATTCAAAACATTCGGCAGGCAAAAATCCAGAACCTTTTTTGTGATATGCTTTATACCAATCGCCGTTTTGCTCAACCCACAATTTCTTAGAACCTTTGACAACCAAAACCTGCGTACTCGTTTTGTCGGCATCTGCGTACATCACGCACTCGCCATCTTTCGTGCTTTTAAAACCAGATTTAAATTGAACCGAAGCCGTTTTACGAGAAGGAGCAGCTTTCGCAGCGGGAGCTTCTTCTTTTTCAACAACTTCTTTCACCGTAGCCGCTTTTGGAGCCGCGGCCTTAGGAGCCGAAAGAGAAGAAGCTGCTTTTTGAGCTTCTTGTATGATGTCTTTTAAATTTTTAACAGGGAACTTGGCGGCCAAAGCTTTTGACTCAGGAGTTGTTTTTGAAAGGTCTTCTGGTTTTTTAGCCTTAGAAGGAGATTTCTTTTCAGCAGCGGGTGCAGCCGCTTCAGGATTTTGCATTTGATCAAATGTATCGCCTTTAGTTCCGGCTGTCGATTTATCATCATCTTCATCGTCAGCGGCCGCGGCAGGCACACGAGTATTCTGAGCATCTTTTACTTTATGAGAAGCTTTTTTCGCGGCCGTCTTAGTGTCGGTCGCTTTGGTATCGACTCCGGCATCTGTTTTTGGCATTTCGTAATCAGCATCACCTTCATCTAAGAAAACGTTCGACGCTGCTGGCGGAGCCGTATCTTCGGCCTTTAGCGATTGGTGAAAGAGAGCGACAACAAGTGTCGTTCCGAAGAAGAGGGTCCAAAGCTTTGCTTTCATATGATCTCCATATTGATTCTGTTCAAGAATCTCATCGGATTTCAATTTGAGATTTTTAAGTCTAGGACTAAAAAAAATGAGAAACCTATTGGGTTTCCGCTTCATTCAGACTGAATTTGGAGGACAAAAGTCTGCTTAGTTCACACTAAGGTCGTTGTTCGAGCTCACTTTAGAAGCTTTAGACGGAAGACTATGCTTCTGCATCTGCAAGCGCTGAGTCTGGTTTTGAAGTTTCGCAACGTTTGACTTCAAACGGTACACTTCAGAAACTTTCGTCACACGACGTTTATCCATATTTTTCTTAATGCGCATCTCTCTTTCGATAGTTGCGGTCAACTGACGTTGTTGTTTGATCAACTCACGACGTTGTTGTTCAACTTGGTTCAAAGACTCTTTCGCTTTTTTTGTGCGGTCTTCAGCCTTCGCTTTTTGGTCTTTAATTTGATTGAGCTTTTTTTCTAAGACAGAAACTTCGCGTTGCTCTTTATTCAAGAGAACTTCAAAACGTTTTGCTTGTCGCTCGGCTTCGAATTTTTCTTTCTTAGTGACGTTATAACTTTCAGATGAACGCTTCGCGCGTTTCTCTGCATCAGCTTTCTGATTTTTTAAACGTGAGATTTTTTCTTTAAGACCCGTAATATCTTTATTGAGCTGACTTGTTTCGATATTGGTTTGGGTCGCGTAGTCGTCGTAAGAGTAGCCTTCGACTTCTTCAACCTGAGAATCCATACTCATCTGTTCAACCTGATCATCTTTATCGGTTAAATTTGATGCGTAAACTTTGGCAGTCGCCAAACTTAAACCCATTACTAAAGCTAAAACGTACACCCTTTTCATACTTGCCTCCGCTCCTTACTAGAGCAAGCCGTATGCCGCAGCTAAAATGCAATATCGTTCATTTGGAGTAGATGCCCTATGAAGCCTTTTCAAAGCCGTCACGGAGAACGTCACATATTATGGAAAAGATCGTCCACAGGCGGTTTTTTTGTATGAGTTTGAGTGCGAGAAGCTGGTCGATCAATTCAGTCCACCCTGCTTCGGTCATCGTACCGATTCCCGCTTTCGCGGTCTCAGAGGTTTCGACGAGAGACTTCTGAATCTGCGCACTCCTCTTAAGAATCTCGAGAACAACAAAAACAACCACCAGGCATGCTTTAACGCTAGCATGCTTCGATTTTAAGTGAAAACTAAAATTGTTTAAGCGCAGTCAGCCACGGTAACGCAATTTTATTCCATTGTAGCTGAGAGTTGTTCGACATTAAGTCGGTCATCGTATCGACCGAATAAAGTGCTTCGACAATATCAGGGAGTTGGCCAATCGAAGTTCCACCCTCAGTAGTTAAGTAAAACTGCTGCGACTCATTCCAGAGATGGCTATTCATGAAGTAATAAATATCGAGAGCAGAGTTCTTATAAGTTTCGGCTTTGACGGTACTACTAGCGCGAACCAAAGCTTCGATGACGCTCACCTGATCTTTTAAGAGCCTTGGTCCATTGATGGATAACTTATTCGTTAAGTCATAACCATGGTAGATTCCGCCGTCGGGACTCTGCATTTCGTGAGTCAAAAAATTCGACAGCGCCGCGATCAAAAGATATACCTGCTTACGACCGTCGAGAAGTGCGTCAAGAGTTGTTTTTCCGTTGGCGCCTTTTTGAATCAAATACGAAGCCGTCGTTTTTTCGACGCCCTCAGTGGCATTATAAAACTCAATTAATGCATCGAGCTCGTGAGCGAGAGCACTTGCCGTCGCGACTTGTCCACGTTTGCTTTTTTCAATATTAACCAAAGCGACCATTGCCGAGATCGGAGCTGAAGAATCAGTTGGAGCAGCATTTTCCCAACTGACATTTCGGTGTTCATCTAAAAGTACGATCGTCGAAAGACTCTTTGAAAAATTACCGAGGATAACCGCCGCATTACCTGTAAAAAGGGTAAACAAAATGTCTTTCGGAAAAAACTTTTGATCGATGCTCTTCATTTGTGGATCAGAAACAAAATCATTTACCTTTACGTTACCGAGCAGACGATCAAAAGAATTTTGTTCCCAGTCGCGAAAGAAGTAGACCATACGACTCAAACCTCTGAGCAACTGAGCTTGATCTTCGACACTGGCGCTGAGCTCTTTCGTGAACGGCGGAAAACCATGATACGCATC
>JAYTQQ010000168.1:0-7284 GCA_043746635.1 Bdellovibrionales bacterium
GCGAGAGGGAACGTGCGAATATTGCGCTCTTCGAACGCTTCTCGCACGACTTGATTAAAAAATTCGCGACTCGATAAAACCAAATTTGGTGCTGATTCACTGTGGCTCATAAAGTGATTTCCCTCTGTAGACCGACATACTTACTTTCGGCTTGGGCCAGCTTTTATTTTACCAAATTCTGCACGTTTAGTGCGCTTTTCTAGTGTTTTTTGAAAGGTCTAGTCCTAGGCCAGAAGTAACCTCTGGCCCAGGCTTGATAGGATATAAGAAATTATTCGGATAACTGTCTCAAATCGAGACGACTACCAAGGTTCGACATTCCCGACGACACTTATCACATCGCTCTGTTTAAAAATATCTGTCGCGACATCTTGAATCTCTTTTGCCGTCACTTGATTGATGTGATCTGCGAATTTAAAAGTTTCGCTGCTATCAATGCCGTAAAGTTCGTTAAATAAGATCGATGAACCGATGGCAGAATTTCGTTGAAGGTCGATATCGTAACGACCAATCAAATATTTTTTTGCTCGAGCCAACTCTTCATCGCCAATTTTGGTTTCAACTAATTTATTGAATTCGTCTTTAAGCATCGAAATCGCTTTTTTACCTTTTTCGGGAGAGCAACCAATGTAGGCGCCGAAGTAGCCGGTGTCGAGACCGTCCATATGCATTGGAGAAACCGTATAAGCGAGCGACTCTTTATCACGAAGCTCTAAAAATAATCGGCCCCCCTGGCCCGCGAGAACCGACTGCATGACTTGCAAAGCATGTCGGCGCGGATCACGAATCGTCAGGCCTTTATAGCCGAGTAAAATATGGCTTTGCTCTTTGTTCATATGTTTAAATTTATGAACTTCGTTCGTCGGAGCTTTGTGACCAAATTCTTGCTTGAGATTTTTGCCGTGCGAAAGAGCTTGTCCTGCTTTTTCGAGGGCGTCGATCCATTTATTTTTGTTCGCATCGCCCGTCACCACAATCATCATATTGTCGAGATTCATCATTTTTTTATAATGAGCCTCTAGATATTTTTTATCGAGCTTTTCGATTGTCTCTTTCGTACCCATCATATCGTTCGCGTAAGGATGGCCCGCAAAAATCGTCTCGAGAAATTGTAAAGACGCGATCTGAGCCGGATTATCTTCGCGTGAGCGCAATGCTTCTTGCATCATGTGTTTTTCACGGTCAATCGCTTGATCATTCATGACTGGCGCGGTGAGCACTTCAGAAAATAATTCAATCGCTTCATTCTCAAACGGCGAAAGCGTTTGCATATTCAAGCCTACCGAATTGCGCCCGCTAAAGGCATTGATTCCGCCGGCCATATTTTCGATCTTATCTTGAATTTCAAGTTCGGTGAGATCTTTTGTTCCGCTCGTCCAAACGCGCGACAACAAATCACTACTACCGAGAGTGTTTTTATCTTCAGCGCGCAAACCACCGAGGGCGCCTGCACGGACGCTCAAGATCGGAGTTGATTCGTTGGTTCTGAAAATAACCGTCATACCATTTTTAAGTTTTACCTTATCAATTTTAGGCGTGCCTCCGGCACCGACCGGATTTAATTTCATTTTCATTTTTTTAATTTTTGGAGCCTTCATGACTTTCATTTTCACAGATTTTTCGTAAGTCTTTTTGTAAGACTTCACCCAATCTTTGAAAATCGCCGTGACTTGTTTTTCAGAATCCTTGACCGTACATGAAACATTCACGCGGTTTGGAACCAAATACTTACGCGCCACTTTTACGAGGTCTTCTGGCGTAAGGGAGTGAATCTGTTTCATGTATTTTTGAAAATAATTATAGTCTCCCATGAGGTTTTCAAGGCCGCCGGCTTTGCGGGCAATACCATCAACCGTTTCAAGTGCGTAAAACTCTTCGCTCTCAAGATTCACGATCGCTTTTTTGATCTCTTCACCTGTTGGAAGCTCAATTAATGCTCTTTCGAATTCGACTAAAATATTGTCAAGCACTTCTTTCATTTTGCCTTGATTCAGCGTTGCCGACAGCGAAAACAAGCCCTGATCTTTCGGAGTAAAACTGCCAATGCCGACCGAGTTCACCATTGCTGAATCCATACGAAGACGTTTCACAAGCCGTGAGCTATCGCCCTGACCCAAAACCATCGCGAGCATATCGAGTGCCGGAACATCTTTATGGGCCGCACCCGGAATAGGCCAAGCTAAATGCAAAATCGCTTCTTCAAACTGGGCTTTTTTCACCTGAATGCGAACGCTCGATTGAGGTTTTTCTTTTTTACGAGAAATTTTTTTAAGTTTATAATTTTCGAATCGACCAAATTCTTTTTCGACCTTGGCTTTCATTTCTTTAATGTCGAAATCTCCGACGATCACGAGCTGCATATTCGCCGGCACGTAACGAGATTTAAAATACTGATCAATTTTTTTTCCAGAAACCGTTTTAATGACTTTGTCGTAACCAATGACAGGAATTCCGTAAGGGTGTGTCTTGTACGCCGTCTTAAAAAGAGTTTGGCTCGCTTGACGGTGAGGGCTGTCGTTGCCTCGTTTGATTTCTTCTAAAACGACTTCGCGTTCATTATCGACTTCTTTCGGATCAAATTTCGGAAAGCCCATCATTTCGCTGATCACGTTCATCGCCGTATCCACGTAATGTTTTGAAATCGTCACGTGAAAAACGGTTTGGTCAAAAGACGTATAGGCGTTGAGTTCGCCGCCCGCAGCTTCTACGCTTGAAGCAATTTCTCCGACATTGTATTTATCTGTACCTTTAAACACGAGATGTTCGATGAAATGCGAAATGCCTTCTTGGCCCTTCATTTCGTCGGCGCTTCCGGTCTTGACCCACATTTGTACTGACACCACCGGTGATTTGTGGTTTTCAATGAGTAGCGTCGAGAGACCATTTTTAAGTTTGAATTTTTTTGCTGCCATTTTACTTCTCCTGTTTGCTGAAAGCTTCGCTTAAGACGTTTTTTAAAAAAAAGAAAGAACTTATGAGCTTCGGTGTTTACATTCACATTCCGTATTGCAAACAACTCTGCCCGTACTGTGATTTTTCACGCTACCTCTACGATAAAATTATGCCGCCCGCAAAATATGTTGAACTCCTCAAAAAAGAAATCTCAGATCGTGCCAAAGCGGTTGGTCCCAGAGCTATCCAGACGCTTTATTTCGGAGGCGGAACACCCAGTCTCTTCGACCCGAAACTTATTGTAGCAGTCATCGAAGAACTTGCAATTCATGGTTTCACGCTCGAAAGAAATGCTGAACTCAGTATTGAGATCGATCCCGGAACGATTGACGAAAAAAAACTCGACGCACTCATCGCTGCGGGTTTCACGCGCTTTAGCGTCGGGGCGCAATCATTTAGTGATCGTCTTTTGAAACTTGCTGGTCGAAAGCATAGCTCTGAAGAAACCCGCGAGCTTTTAAAGCTGATGACTGCACGCAAACTCAATTACTCATTTGATTTGCTGTTTTCGCTCCCCACTCAAAGTCTAGACGAGCTTCGTTTCGATCTCGACACCGCACTTTATTTTGAGCCATCCCATCTCAGCGCGTATTTACTCAATGTTGCCGACAATCACCCAATGAATCGAGCGCGTCCTCCTGATGATATCCAAGTTGCGATGTTTCACGAGATTGAACAGGTGCTTTCGAAAAAAAATATTCTCCGCTATGAAATTTCAAATTTTGCGAAGCCTGGTTCTGAATCGAAACACAACCTTCTCTATTGGCAAGACCAAGAGTATTGGGGACTCGGAGTGAGCGCGCATTCTTATCTAAAGACGGGTGGCCGCTGGGGATCACGCTTCTCAAATTCAAAGCGGCTTTTGACTTATGAAAAACAGATCCGCCAGAAGCGCAAGGCCCCATGGGATTTCGCGACTGATCTGGCCCCTGTAGAATACGAGTCGCTCAAGCTCCACCAATCGCTTTCAGATTTTTGTCACACCAGCCTCAGGCTCTCTCGAGGGCTTTCGACTCGTGCCACCCGGGCCAAGTACTCGTCTGCCGTGTGGCTGATGGTTTTACCGAGGCTCCAAGTCCTCGTGGCACAAGGCCTCATCATTCAAAATGATGATCTTTGGGCTCTTACCCCGCAGGGAAAACTGCTCTCAAATATCGCTTTTGAAAAACTCAGCTTTGCGGCTGACGAATTGACGTAAAAAAGTCGTGCTCGCACATTGACAACTCCCCTTCGCGACCCATAATGGCATTCATTAGAGGTGCAAAAATGTCTAAAAAACATAACGAAAACGATTTGAATAAACATCGCCTACATGAAGATAATAATTCTTCCGACGGAACTTACGATTTAGGCAAAGAAACATCTGTTTCGGACAATGTCCAGAAAATGAAATCGGATGAGCTTGGAGCCGAACACTGGCGCGGCGAAGCTGAGAAATTTAAAAACGAGTATCTCTATTTGATGGCCGAATTTGAAAACTACAAAAAGAATGTTATCAAAGAGCGTTCAGACATGCGAAAGTACGGCTCAGAACGTTTAATTGTTGAGATATTGAATGGCCTCGATCTTCTCGACAAAGCTCTCGAAACCAAACTCAGCTCTGACAATGTCGACAGCTTTCGAAAAGGGATCGAACTCACTTCCGCTCATTTTAAATCGATGCTTCAAAAATTTGGAGTCGAAGAGCTTCCCGCGAAGGGCGCTGCCTTTGATCCCAATATGCACGAGGCCCTTAGTAGTGAAGAAACTCGCGATGTACCAGCCGGCCATATCAGTCAGGTCTACCGCAAGCCTTATAAGTTACATGAGCGCGTGGTTCGCCCTGGGCAAGTGGTGGTTGCACGAGAACCTTCAGAAAAAAAATCCGAATAGAGGCAAGCTGTGGCGAAACGCGACTACTATGAAGTTTTGGGTGTCACCCGTAAAGTTGAACCTGATGAGTTGAAAAAGACTTATCGCAAACTTGCGATGAAATTTCATCCTGATAAAAATCCAAATGATAAAAAAGCAGAAGATCGTTTCAAGGAACTTTCTGAAGCTTACGATGTCCTTTCGGATCCCCAGAAAAAAGCGGCATATGATCAGTACGGTCACATGGGTACGCAAGGCGGTGGCTTCAAACCCGGAGCCAATCCCTTTGAAGGCTTCGGAGGATTTCAAAGAGGAGCCAGATCCGGTGGCGCAGGTGGGGGCGGCTTCGGCGGCTCTGGAGCCGGCGGCTTTGATCCCAACAGTGAATCTTTTCAAGAAGTCTTCGGTGATATTTTTGGCGATATGTTTGGAGCCAGCGGACGACGCGGTTCGGGTGGCGGGCCCGGCGCCAGCACAAAAACCTCAGCCCGCGCACGCGGCGCTGATCTCAAATACACTCTCAATATTAGTTTTGAAGAAGCGGCTCTCGGTTCTGAAAAAACAATTTCTTTTGTTCGCCACCGTGGTGGCAAAGAAGAGTCTGCAAAGTTAAGCGTGACCGTCCCGGCCGGGGTAAAACCAAGCCAGCGTTTGAAACTCACCGGTGAAGGTGACGCGGCAACCGGTGGCGGCGCCGTTGGTGATCTCTATGTGATTATAAATATTTTGGATCATCCACTTTTTAAACGCGTTGAAAATGATATTTATCTCGATCTCCCAATTAGTTTCGTCGACGCAACTCTCGGCATGACCGCCGAAGTTCCAACCTTGACGGGCAAAGCTTCGCTTAAAATTCCACCGGGGACTCCGTCGGGGCAAATTTTTCGCCTGCGCGGAAAGGGATTCACTTCGGTTGCCGGCTCCGAAAGCGGTGACATGCTCGTGAAGGTTCAAATTGATGTGCCCCGTGAGTTGAGCGATGCAGAAAAGGATTCGTTGCGCCGCTTTTCTGCTTCTCTTACGGACACTCCTTTGGTGAAATCATACCAAGAAAAGGTAGATCGCCTTTTTAAAGTTAAAAAGTAAGGCGCGTGAGTGAAAAATTTGAGTTCTCGGGTTCGTTCGAAGTTTAGTCTTATTTTATTGGCGACGGCCATTTTGAATTCATGTCAAACTTCAGTTCCTAAGAAACAAGCCTATCATCCTGAGAAAGCTTCCGCGACCGCGCAGCAAGAATATCTAGGTGCCAAGAAAACTTTTGATGCCAAGGATACGAAGCATGCTCTGCCTCGCTTGAAAAAATTTGTGCAAGCGAACCCTAATTCAGAACTGACTCCGAACGCTTATTTTTTGATGGGTCAGATCTATACCGAGAATCAAGATTTTCCGAACGCTTTCATTTGCTATCGAAATGCTTCGGTCGCTGAAAATCAAATCGGTGCCGAAGCCGAGATTCGTGCGACGAAGCTTGCAATCAAACTTGGTCGCTACGACGATGCAAAAATGTTAATGGATGCTTTTGGTGCCAGACCTAAAATAGCCCCAGACCAAGAGCTCACGATGAATAATCTAAAGCTTGATTTTTTGCAGAAGCAAAATAAAAACTTAGAGGCGCTCACGGTTCTTGAGACTTTAATTCGCGCCGAGACGAATTCAAAAAACAAACTAGTCCTCACTCAGCAAAGTATAGATCTGGTCGAAAACAAACTCTCTCTCGACGAAGCAAAAGAAGTTGCGGATCATTCGAGTTATGGAGAGCTGCAGAATCCGGCTAAGTTTCGCGTCGGAACTTATTTATTTGAGCAAGCTAACTTCGGGCGCGCAAAATTTTACCTTCAAGACGTTGCGAACTCAAGCTCTGCCTTTTCAGAACGCGCAAAAAGCCTGGTGACCGCAATGGATAGCCGCGATCGCGTCGACGCCAAAACAATTGGTCTCGTGGTACCTCTTTCGGGCAAACGTGCCATAGTCGGCTACAAGACTTTGAAGGGCGTGCAGCTCGGTCTCGGCATCTACGGCCATCTGCCTTCGAACTTTAAACTCGCCGTTATGGATAGCGAGATGAACCCCGATCTTGCCCGCAAAGCGGTTGCGAAACTTGTTCTAGAAGATAACGTGATTGCAATCATTGGTGGCGTTGAAAGTAAAACCGCTGGGGCCGAAGCCGCAAAAGCCCAAGAGCTCGGCGTTCCTTTTATTGCTCTCACTCAGAAGCCCGGAATTACCGAAATCGGTGATTCGATTTTTCGTAATTCTTTGACCGGCGCTATGCTCGTACAAAAGCTGGTTGATACGGCGATGAACGAAATGCATATGTCGCGCTTTGCGATTATGTTTCCGAATGACGCTTATGGTGTTGAATACGCCAATCTTTTTTGGGATCAAGTCCGAGCCAGCGGTGGCTCGATCGTTGCGGCTCAGCCTTATAATTCTAAAGATACAGACTTCACTCCTTATATTCAGCGCCTCGCAGGTACTTTC
>JAYTQQ010000169.1:0-6475 GCA_043746635.1 Bdellovibrionales bacterium
TAATTCAGTCCAGATATTATTAAGTTGTTCGAATCATTTAGTAAAAAAATAAGAATTTTTGCAAATCTAACAAATAGGATTCGAGCTTCAAGTAACTGATTATGAAGCGCACTGAATAAAAAGTGTGCTCTGTTGATTGAGTTTTTAAAAATTCACATCCGAATTTTGGCGCCCGAAAATAAGTCCGCCCGGTTTTCTATGAGTAAGTTATTTTGGACCTACCAAGAAACTTGGCCTTACTTTATCTGCTGACTTTTTAAAATAGCGTCCTCGATCGTTCGTGCCCTACCGATTTCACATGTTGCCCGAACAGCATTTTCGCTCTCTCCGCATTCAGGAGGGAACTGAAAACTAACATTCGTATCATCAGCGATGAACTGACATGCCGCTAGCGCGTAGTTGGCTAAGGCCAATTGGTCATGCGGAGTGCGAGCCTCAGTTTGAGCTTTCATCTCCTGCGATATTAAATGTTTCACAGTTTAAAATGATTCGATCAACGACAGCTGCTGTTGCGTGTTTCGGAGCATTCCGCCACCCCTCGGTGGTGAAAATTTAAGCACAAGCGTTGAGTCCTAAACATTGCTGTAAGCTTTTTCCTGATCATCAAAACCAAAGGGGAAAAAGTGGCAGCAGAGAGGCTTGATATGCGTTGTGTTCGAGATGTTTTACGTCTTCATTTTGTGAGTCAACATAGTCCCAAGGCGATTGCCAAATCGCAAGGTTGTGGGCGAACGACAGTTCGCGATTACGTAGTTCGCGCAAAGAAGAGTAATTTGACCTGGGAGCAAATTGAAAATTTAAAAGATGAAGAGCTTGCGATTGCACTGGGCTTTAAGTCTTTTGCCAGCATCACTTGGTTAAGTGAAGTGAAAGCAATGCCCGACTGGCAAAGAGTTCATGAAGAACTTCAAGCGAACAAGAATGTGACACTTGCACTGCTCTGCCAAGAATATCTTGAAGAGAATACGTGCGGTTACCAGTACACGCAGTTTTGCGAACACTACCGGCGTTGGACGAGAAAACTTTCGGTGGTGATGAGACAAGCGCATAAGGCTGGAGAGAAGTCGTTTGTTGATTATTGCGACGGCTTAAACTTAATCGATGCGAAGACCGGAGAGCTGATCAAGACGCAACTCTTCGTTGGCTGCCTCGGCGCAAGCTCGTACACTTTTGCCGAAGCAACACTCACGCAAACTTTACCTGATTGGTTATCAAGTCACGTGAGGATGTTTGAATTTTTTGGTGGCGTCACCCAGATCATTGTTCCCGATAATTTAAAATCAGGGGTAACGAAGCCTTGCTTTTACGAGCCAGTTCTAAATGAAAGCTACCGGAATCTTTCAAGGCATTACCAAACAACGATCATCCCCGCACACGTAAGAAAACTAAAACATAAGGCAAAGGTAGAGGCGAAAGTGTTGGTGGCGTATCGACGGCACTCTATTATATTCGCCTTTAAAGCATTTTGGCGGACAAAAGCCTCCGAGGCCCCGATAGTCTGTGCTGCTAAGGAATGCGCGGGCAAGTCGCCTGAGCGAGAACGCTCCCCATTTCAAAGCCGATGTCATGCCGTAGGCGTAGAGGACCGATTCGGGCGCGCCATGAAAGTTAGGATTCGAAAAGCTGTTTCCTTCGATGCGGTCGAGTCTCACGTCGAGAAGTCCCGGCACGGACTGATGCGTGCTTCGTATGGTGAGTCTCAAGCACTCGCTGCCGATTCTGCTTTCTGGACTGCGGTCTTTAACAGAAACGGCATCAGCTTTTAGGGCTAAAGAAAAATATTAGCCTCTCGGTTTTGCTTCGGTTAGGATAAAGTATGAACTTTTATCACCGGAGCAAAACATGAGAATCGCATTTCTTTTATTCGCACTCTCTACCGCATGTTCTCAAGCGCAGAAGCCTGAACAAAAAACAGATTCACAAGAATCTCTCTTTGCAGTTCACCAAACTCCCGAACAACGTCAAAAATACGAAGCCACCGGCAAAAAATTTATGATCACCACTCAAGGAGTTGCTACGACCGCAGCTGCGGCAAAAATGTTTCAGCAAGGTGGTAATATTATCGACGCTGCCATTGCTGCCTCTTTCGCAATTTCCGTTGAGCGTCCTCATTCGACTGGTCTCGGAGGAGGAGGCTTCATGATTTATCGAGAAGCCAAGACCAACAAAGTTTACGCTATCGATTTTCGGGAACGAGCACCGATTAAGGCAACTGAAAAAATGTTTCTAGATAGCAAAGGAGACGTGGTTCCGCATCTTTCTACCGATGGTATATTATCTGCCGGCGTTCCTGGAATGGTTGCTGGCGCTCTCGATATTCATTCGAAATTTGGGAGGCTCTCGCGCAGACAAGTCATGAAACCAGCCTACGACCTCGCCGAAAATGGATTCGCGGTTTATGACGATTTGGCCGAAGCAATTCAGGAGAGAAAACCTGTACTCGAAAAATATTTATCGTCAGCAAAAATATTCTTAAAATCAAATGGCGAGGCTTATCAAGTTGGCGAAATCCTAAAGCAACAAGATCTCGCGCGCACGTTAAAGAAAATTTCTGAGCACGGCGAAAGAGTTTTTTATCGAGGTGATATTGCGAAAGCGATCGCGAAAGAAAGCGCAAGGCAAAACGGATTCCTTGGCCTTGAAGATCTCAAAAAATATTCTGTGAAGTGGCGAGAGCCCATCAAAGGATCATTTCATGGTTACGAAGTGCTGTCGATGCCGCCCCCAAGTTCAGGCGGAACACATGTCGTAGAGATTTTGAATATTTTAGAGCAAGATTCTCTCAAGGATCTTGGCTACGGTTCGGCGAACGCTGTTCACCTCGAAGCTTCGGCTATGCAGCAGGCCTTTGCTGATCGCGCGAGCTTCATGGGAGACCCTGATTTTTTGAAGAGTATTCCGCTGAAGGGTCTCATTTCGAAATCTTACGCGCGCGACATTCGTAAAAATATTTCTTTAGAAAAAGCAAAAAAAATTAGCGAGGTCCAAGCGGGAACTCCGCAAAAGTATGAGTCTCCTGAAACCACGAATTTCACCATTATGGATTCTGACGGTAACGTTGTCGTGTCGACCCAGACGATCAATGGCTGGATGGGATCAGGTCTTGTCGTTTCTGGAACTGGCATTTTACTCAACAACGAAATGGATGACTTCTCGGCAAAGCCTGGTGCAAGTAATCTATACGGCGCAGTCGGAAGTACGGCGAATGCGATTGCTCCAGAGAAAACTCCGCTCAGTAGCATGGCGCCAACGATCGTTTTGAGAGACAATAAGCCTGTGATGGCTTTAGGCGCGCCCGGTGGCACCCATATCATCACGTGCGTTGCTCAGACCATGCTTAATTATTTAGGCTTCGGGCTGCCCCTTTACGAATCCGTTAGCTACATACGCGTTCATCATCAGTGGAGTCCTGACAAACTCGAAATCGAGAAGCCCGGTTTTCGCGAAAGCACCATGCAGTCACTTCGCAATAAAGGTTATGAAGTCGAGACCGGTGACATTGATTGTCGCGTGAATGCAGTGGCACTCAAAGACGGAGTTTTTACGGGCGTGGCTGATCCGCGCGATTTGGGTGCAAGCTTCGGAGAATAAATACTGCCGTCTCTTTATCCAAAAAAATCAAGATTAAAACAAGCGACATTTTCTGCCGGAGGCGGCAGGTTCTTAAAGCTCGCGGTGGATGCATGCTAACATGTGCGGTTGGTAATTGACTTCATAATTCGAATTTTGTAATCGAGAGGCCCCGTTATTGTGATGGGACATCTCGAAAAACAAACAGGAGAATTTATGACAAAGGCTATTTTTTTTGCAGCTCTGATCAGCTCATCATTCGCGTTCGCGCAGGTCCCGCAAGTGCCACAAGGTGTTCAAGACGCCACCAGCGGAGCGATTGAAAAGGGTGCCGCAAGTCCTGAAGCAAAATCACTTGTGAAACAAGCGGGCGAGAAAGCGCTCGTTCACATTAATACCGCGAGCCCCGAAGATTTGGCAAAATTGCCAGGCATCGGGCCGGTTCGCGCGAAGGCGATCATTGACGGTCGCCCGTATAGTTCAATCCAAGATCTTAAGAAAATTAAAGGAATCAAAGAAGGCTTATTCGCAAAAATCAAAGGAATGATTGCCCTCTAAATAAGACAAAATTTTTCGGCTCGAGCTCGTGGTGATCTCAACTCGCAAAGCATTCATATTGAGTCTGAACCAAGCGCCGACCTAATCGATTTGTTTTCTCATAGCGGTGCTCCATACTCACGTATGCACTCTCGGAAAGATCAGCGTGATCTTCGTGCCAGTAGTATAGTCGTACGGGCTCACGATTCCTGCCGAGGTTTTCGATTCGACTTCTAGACTGCCGCTAAACAGTTTCATGTACTCTCGGATGAGCGAGCAGCCGATACCGCTGCCTCGTTCGAAATGTGTACCCTGAGTTGAGATGGCGTTATCCGAGAAGAATATTTTCTGAATTTGATCTTGCGGAATTCCGATGCCGTGGTCTTCGATCACTATCTTACAATCGTTATCCTGTTCGGTAATTCGAATAGCGATGAAGCCATCTTGCTTTGAAAATTTAATTGAATTTGAGATAATATTTGAGATGACTTGGTTAGAGAGTGCCGATCGATCTGCCAGAACAAAAACATCTTTTGGAATATCAACATCGATTCGCAGATCTTTCGATTGGAGACGTTCTTCATAAAAATGCAGAATATCGAGGATAATTTCTTGTAAATTAACTTGAGTGAGCCTAACGGATTGTTGAAAACTTTTGAATGCTTGTTCGTTTCTAACCGAACCGAGAATCTGATTCATCTTTAAAAGTGTTGCCTCAACTTTTTCGAAGATGATTTGATCATTTGGATCTAAGATTCTTTTTTTCAATCTCGAAATATAAGTTGAAGAGACGAATGTTGCATTCGCAACGTCATGAGTGAGAACTTTGACCAGACGGTGATAGTGCTGCTTTTCTGAAGCCTCTTCGAGTGCCTGAAGTTTTTCAAAATTCAGGACATTTAGCTTGTACGCGAGACCAAGAGAAATGACCAGCATCTCACTGAGATTTCCGTAGAGGAGCCCATTATAAAAAATTGGAATATTCGGTAGAACGCCGTATAAGACTCCAAAGTAGGAGATCAGTCCCAGGAACATAAATGCCCAAGACATTAAGAAGAATTTCGCCGTTTGGCTACCGCGTTTTGAAACGATGGTGGCCGTAATGATGAGAGTGAACATATTGAAGACTAATAAGAAATCGGTGACGTAGCCCATAGGAGGCCAATTGTTAATGGAGTGAAAAAATAGGCCGTAGATAAACAGCATAATCGCGATAGCGCCGATGGCTTTGAAGTAGGGTTTCGCTTTCGGAACGTAGTGGCCTAAATTAAAGAAACGATTTGCAAAAACTAGCGACGAAATAATCGACAAGGAAGAAAAACACATAAGGTATTGTGTGAGGTTCGAATGAAAAGATCTGAATACATAACAATCTAGAAAGCCGTGAAGACCCAATACGGTCGTCGCGACGGTCCCTGCGAAGAGAGAGTAGTATAAGAAATCTTTGTCATGAGTGTAAAGACCAATGAAGAGGTTGAAAAGCATGAGACAGCAGATTCCGCCGGCGTAAAAGTACAGGGTCGCTTTGAGATCTGAATCGTCTTCTAAAAATCTCGATTGGTCGGTCAGCTTGACTCTGGTCGAAAGTGAATGGTGCGACGTTCTTTTAAAATAAAAACTTTTTTTATCATGTGCGGGGAGAATGATTTTAAATGCCGACAGACGAGAGCGAAAAATTCTTTCTTCTAAAGGGATGGCGCTTCCATTTACTTCTGGAATTGGATTGCCGGGCAGGTACAAATTCATTTGGCCAACCAGGTAAGTCGTAAAATAAAGAACTTTCGAAACCGGCAGATCAGAGAGATTTTCAAGATTGAGTCTGAGCCAAACGATGTCGTTTGAATACTTCAGGTTGAGATCGCTGGCGTTTAAGGGAGTGTAAGTCAAATGCTCAAATTCTTTTGGATCTTGATTTTGCCGCGAGTAAGCCAAGCTTGACGTCAAATCTTGGATATCCTTTTTCGGATCAATCGCAAGATAGCCGTCCGCAGCCGCGAAAAGAGTTCGCGCGAAAAGAACTAAAAACAGGGTCACCACAAGGCGTGTGAAACTCACATTCATTTTTGTAGTTATCTTGATTTTGGAGGTGAAAGACAAGTCTCTTCCGGTGTCCTTGGAAAATAGTTCGAGATTTAGGATCAAAGCTTAGGTTTTAAGCTTTAAGCTTTCTCCGACCGTTCTCTTCAAGATAAATCAAGAGGCCGAGGTTCTTCATGAGATCCTCTTTTCTAAAGTGGCTCAATTGATATCAGAGTCTCGAGCTCCGCGTATATACAGACGCGCATAAGTAAAGGGACATAGTTGCAATCCAATCCTGAGCAACTATACTGCCGGCATATGCAACCAAGATTGATTCAACTGCATCCAA
>JAYTQQ010000170.1:0-4713 GCA_043746635.1 Bdellovibrionales bacterium
GCCACCTATGCGCATTAAGTTCTAAGCTGCCTGCTCGGCTTTACTTACGTCGGCTTGGTTGCCGACAAGAAACAATCGATTTAGCTTGGCGCACTCATACCAATCCTCCAAAAGTCTTTTTTGATAAGGGCATAAAGACTTGATGATTTCATTCACGGCTTTTTCGCTGAATCCAAAACCGTCCAGAACTTCAAAGTTATCGATGCGAACTTTTACTTCAGCCTCTGCACGCTTACCCGAGCCTTTTCGTACAACAAGATGTGGATGCCCATGATCTTTGTAGTAGAGGTAAGCGGTTAATCCAGAAAGTATGTTTGATAAATACTCAATCCGAGGCATATTCCATGATGCCATACTTTATATGTATATGTCAATATATGCCAAATTCGTTAAATAGGGCCACCGAGGACAAAACCCTCCAAAGCCGAGAGCTTAAATTCGAAAGAACAGCGAGAACGGTTTTCCCTGCGGAGAATACGGCAAACCCTTGACTATATGTTCTCCTAATAAGATCGAATAGACTAAGCGAATCAGTTACTTATATGATTCGATTTCACAACCGAGAACAGTTCGAAGTTCGTCGGCTTGGGGACGCCAATCTTCACTTTTCTTTCTTTCCTCAACGAATTAAGTTGGTTAGAAATTCTAATATGATATTATTGTAATTAGCCGACGAGAAAAGACATTAAGGAGAAATGAGTGCCACAGATTTGCTATTTTTATGGCATCACAATTTACATTCAGTTTCTTGACCACAATCCCCCACATGTCCACGCCATCTATCAATCATGTAAAGCTCAATATTCAATAGGCGAAGCTAAACTACTAAAAGGCAAAATGCCGAATAAGGCAGATCAACTCATCTGCGAATGGATTCGTCTACGCAACGAAGAGCTTACAAAAGATTGGAATCTCGCAAAAGAAGGAAAACCGGTTTATCCGATTTCACCATTGGAGTAATTATGATTTCTGGTTCTGAATTGATTGAAGTTGAATTTGTGTCTGTTGAAAAAGACTTTGAAATCAATGTTTTTTTTAATAATGGACTCAAAAAAAAAATTGACCTCTCGCCACTTCTTCAAAATCCGCCACCCGTCTTTCTTCTTCTTAGAGAGCAACGTGAATTCAAAAAAATTTCTGTCAATGCCGTTGGCGGAATTCAATGGGAATGCGGAGCCGATTTAAGCGCAGATTATTTATTGAGTGCTTAGTTGTAAGGCGACAATAAAATTTGTGCTTAAGTTCTGATATGAAATTAAAAATTATTTATTCTTTTTACTTTTCTTTGTAAATTCAGCATTTTCTGCTGATGATTGTGGCTCATGGATCAGGGGTCCTCACATGAGCCGACACAAAGCCTTTAGTCGGGAAGGCTGCACAATCTTTGTAAAAACTGGTCATTTGTAATCCAAGGCTACCCCGTCACACAGCACGAAAAATTCAATCTACTTTTGTTAGCCGAAAATCTTTGATCCTTTCACTCCCAATCTCTAATGACCAATGCTATAGCTCAACAATGCATATAGAACCGAAGATCCAGAAAAAAATCCGAACTCTTAAATCAAAACGACGTCCGCCGGAACTTCATCGCTCAGAAAATATCGGGTGGTTGAGAGCGGCCGTTCTCGGCGCAAATGACGGTCTCGTTTCGACAGCAAGTCTCGTCGTTGGAGTTGCGGCGGCGAAGACCACGCTTCACAATATTCTTCTAACAGGCTCAGCCGGGTTGATTGCAGGTGCGATGTCGATGGCGGCCGGAGAGTACGTATCCGTGAGTTCGCAAGCAGATACCGAAAATGCCGACTTGAAGCGCGAGCAGGACGAATTAAAAGCAGACTACCAATCCGAAATTGAGGAGCTCGCCCAAATTTACGTCAAGCGAGGACTCGAAGTCGAATTAGCTCGAGAGGTGGCCGAAAAATTAATGGTTAAAGATGCTATCGGTACGCACGCACGCGAAGAATTAGGAATTACAGAAACTCTCTCAGCCCGCCCCGTTCAAGCCGCCCTCGCTTCGGCAGCAAGCTTTTCAATGGGTGCCGCCCTTCCCCTTTTGGTCGTTCTCATCTTCTCAGGACAAAACCTAATTCTTTTTGTCTCCATCTTATCTTTGCTTTTTTTAATCGTCCTGGGCGTTGTCGCAGCCAAGATTGGCGGAGCAAATGTATGGCGAGGTGCCTTTCGCGTCGGATTTTGGGGCGCTCTCGCGATCGCTATCACCGCCGGTGCGGGATCGCTTTTCGGTTCGGTCTTTTAATCGATCCGATTCGGGCCACATGAATATTTAAGCGATTAATACTATTCTTAAGTTCGCAAATTATTTTTCTTGCAGAGAAGACTTAACGCCTTCAGATAATTTATCAGCATTCATTAACAACTGACTTACTTGCCAAATTTCTCTCTCGTCGAGTAAACTTTCAAATCCAGGCATACCCGTCAAACGAATTCCGTTTTTAACTTTCCAATAAATTTTACCAACCGAATCGTCAGTCACTTCTTCGTCTTTTTCGAAAAGTCGCGGTGGTTTCGGGAAAAGGCCTTGAGCGATCGATGATGGAGTCCTATTCGGAAGCCCATGGCAAACGGCACAATTTATTTTGTATACTTTCGCGCCTGCCAGAAGATTTGTTTCATTCATCTCTACCGGAGATTGTACCTTATCCTGGTTTCCCATCGCTGCATGAAGAGCGATATGAGCGATGTAACTCTCAAAAGGCAAGGGAGGACCTTTCGTAGCCACTGGCATAGCGCCAGAGAATAGAAAGAACATTGCAGCGACAATTGGAGTAGCTAATCCTAGAAAATAAAATACGATCCTATTTTTTATCACGACGTCGCCCCTTGAAAGATTTTAAAAATAATAGTGAGGTAGCAAATATGCATTATCCGCCCAATACTGTGCGGATTTAACTTTATCCCATTCTGCCAAAACTTCAAGATGCGGTCTTGGATAGAAATGAACGCCAGTTGACTCAGTGCAGACAAGCTCTTCACTCCCGCTCTATTTTCAGAATCGATCTCTGTCATATTATAGAAGTGTTTTGTAAATCCCAAAATACCGTTAAGCCCATAAATGTGTCGATCAACTTGTGGGCCCTGCCCGGCCCAGTAGCTTGCGCCCACCCTCATCGAATTTAAAAACGAATAACTCACATTTAGAGTCTGAGCATTCTCTCGAACGCTAGCATCGAGGCTTGAGATCAGGGCTAATTCATTATTGTTCGAGTCATAGATTCGAGTTTTCAAAATTACCGAATTATTTTTAAAATTACTGAACCTTTCGCTTTAATTTTCTGATTAATGAATCAACGGTTTGATCCAAGTAAGATTCTTTGTCGTAATAGCCAAAAAGGCTAGTAGATTTTCTACGCTGCCGGCTGCGTGTTTCGGACCATTCCGCCTGTTAATTACCATCCATTGGATTTTCGATTTGGCCGATCGAAACGACTCCGGTAAATTGACCGGTCACATAAGCGTTTTGTAAGTTTGCCATCATCAAAAAGGCTTGGCTTCCCCCGGTCTCAGGTCGTATTGCAGTCATATTTCCTAAATTCGATCGGGCCAGTATAGCCATGAGGATTTCGCCCGAAATCAAAGATTATTGTGGCTTAGAATCAGCAGCCTTTTGTATACATGTCATTGAAAATTACGAATCACTTTTTCTAAGGGCAATCGCATGACAATTTTAATGAATCGGCAAAGGAACGAGTGTTTTATTCGGTAAAGAAATTTTAAAAATACAGCCCTTCGCCGGCAAGTTTCGAACCTCAATGATTCCATTGCTCAGTATGATTGCTCTTTGGGCTATCGTTAATCCTAAGCCGAGACCTTTGCGATTTTCATTTTGTTGCTCAAATGGTTTAAACAAGTCAATGCTAGAATCTTTAAGTCCTCCGCACTCATCCTCTACTTCGACGATGATATTTTCATCGACGATCTGCCCACGAATTTGGATTCTGCCTCCTGCGTGAGTGTACTTGATTGCATTTTGAACTAAGTTTGCTACGGCCGAATAAATGAGCTGCTGGTCTGCCTCAATCATCAGATTCGCATCGACGGCAATCTCCAAGATTTGATTTTTTTGTTTCGCTTCAATACTAGCTGTGATTACGATTTGATCGACCAATTGTAAAAGGTCGATGTGCTCAGTATAAACTTTTGGATCCACTCTGAGTCTCACTTCAGTCAACGAGCGATCAATTAAATCTCCGATTCGCTGTAGTCCGCGATCTAAAACCTTTCCTACGCTGCCATTGAATCCGACAGTCCCGTCTTTAATTATTTCAAGGGACATAGTGACAGTGCCGAGGGCATTACGCAATTCATGCGCAAGAAAACCAAGGTGTTCAACTTCGCGACTACTCACTTGAGTGTTTCGCAATGCTTGAAACTCGGTGACCGCACCGGCGATGGCCGCATCGAGGCAGCGGTTGAGATCATGAAACTCGGCGGGAGTAATTTTTGCATTTTTTTGCATCGCAAATTCTGTTATGGACTGGCACATCGCACCGTACGCATGTACCACGTGCGACAGAGTATAACCGAGTCTAAGAAGTTCCACTCCGTGCCCGCCAGCAGATTGAGCTAAATTTATTTCATCGGTATTACCCGAAGCATTCGCTAAGGCAGGTTCGTCATTCACTTTTGCAGCGTCAATCATCGCGGGAGCATCGACAGGGCCCTTTTGCGGCTACATCTTTGAGTACGATCAAA
>JAYTQQ010000171.1:0-9626 GCA_043746635.1 Bdellovibrionales bacterium
TTCCACGGTGCATTGCCCGTTTTTGTTGGAATCTCGCTGCGATTTAATTCATCGGCAATCTTCCGATAGCTATAATCTTTGGATCTTAGCTGAACCATAAAACCGATCACATCTTCTTGGCCCAAATGATGAATGATACCCCCCTTGGTATGGCGCTCGCCATAAGCCATCTGTCCTTTATTGAACCGAAGCTGCTCTGAGGGCGCTCGAAGCCGAATGCAAAACTCACTCATATTTCTAGAAACCACTGATCTGGCGGAAAAAATCTGAGCCGCAATCTGCCTAATTGATAGCCCTTCGACCTCGTATTTTTGACGGAGGAAACTCTCCTGTTTGTAGAGCGGAATGACACTAATACTCGATATGACTCGGGGTTTTGGCTGCGGAAAAACGCCAGGATTGTCGATGCCGACCTGAGCCATTTCTCACTAAGTCGAACTTTTTTCCTCCAGGTTTACGCTCCCCTCTAGGGGTCAGTCCCACGAAATTAAAATAAAGCTCCAGCTTACCCTCATGAATCACTATTTTCGGAATGATGGCTTGAATGATCTGTTTTTTCTCCAAATCACAGCGCTGGTCGAAGTCCTTCAGGGCTTCGCCTAGCAGCTCCTCAATCCTACCTTCTTGATAAACGTCCACGATGATGTAACGTTCGTGCAGTAGGCGCTCTTGATCTGCCGTCAGAGCCGCCAGCTCGCTATCAAGCTTCCCACTCTCCTCACTCAAAATCTTAGCCACGCCAGCCAAATCCGATCCAACCTTAACCGCTTCCGTACGCAAATGCTCTGAAATGTTTTGCTTCGCACGTGCCAGATCACTGATCTTCGCTTCGATGGACTTTAAGCTCTTATCGATGGCGTCTGCCTTTTCATTGCGTTGATCACATCCTTTAGCAATCACCGTCCGAAAAATTCCTGAATCCTTAAGAAAAGACTTCACTCTGGCGCACACGATTTTTTCGATCTCATCTTTGGGGATTCTGAATTCACCTTCTCTGCGATCTTCGTAATACAGATTTGCACCACTTTTAGCTGACGCTCCTGTAACCTTTCCGCCGTTACGCTTGTGAAGAATCCCAGACAGTAGATAGACCGTAGTTTCTGATCTGGCTCTCGCATTTGTTTGTTTGTTTTTTTTCAGCAGACTCTGGACTTGGTCCCAAAGTTCTTGCGGCACTACAGGTCCCTGAGTTCTGAAGTGACCGTATTCCCATCGCACATTGCCGTTTTCATCTTGCAGTCTTGGAAACTGATTCCAGGTGTCCTTGAAGAAATTAAATCCCCTTAGCTTTTCGCTCGACAAGAGTCGTCGCAGGTACTTTTCGTCGAAGGATTCTCCACCAATTTGTTTTGCAGGAATAATACGTCCATTTTTATCAATTTTTTCTTTAAGTGTTCGGGTTTTCGTTCTGTAGCCGTTTTTGTTGCAGAACTGCGCAGTAGCCTTTATCGAGCCCAGTTCAAGAAATTTTTCAAAAATGGCGATTGCAATTTTTTGTTCTTTTGGATTGATGACATAAAAGCAAGCCATGGAAGAGTGCTTATCAAGGCCAAGAACGGGAACAGACGAAGCGTCTTTGCCATTGTTGACCATCGTCTCACGCAGTTTCTTCGTTATCTTTTCTTCTAACTCTAAGCTGTATTCTTCCGCCATCATGTTTTTGATATTGAACCCAAGGCGTTTTCCTCTGTCTTTGAGATCAACAAGGCCCGACTCATATTCGTGAATTTCAACCCCATGTTCTTGTGCCAGCTTCGCTGTTGTCAGATTATAAATTTGATCTCTAGAAAGGCGATCAATTTTTTCGATGACGAAAAAATCAATTTTACCGTTTCGAATTGCGTTTTCTAGCTCGGGCAAAGATTTGCGTAGGTGAAGTGATTTGCCGCGACCGCTGCGATCTTCTTCGACGTACCTATCAATTCGATAAAGCGTTTTTGAATCTTCAGATTTTTGATGTGCCCACCTGTCGATCATGTTTCTCTGTTGCTCAAGAGAGCCGTGCTGAGTCTCTGCCTGATCCGTGGTTGAGACGCGCATGAAAGCCCAACCAATTTTAACCGATTTATTTTTTGCCAACTTTTTCTCCTCTGCGGCATATCGAATCAAATGTGAATTCTTTAAGGATTTTTTCAAGATGTTGTAGGCTTGCACTACTGTTATCAGACTGCTTTTCTTCAATTTGATCTTCACTGAACGTCAGGACTTTTGATTTTGTTCGTACTGAGTTCAGCAATGCGGAATTAACCTTCCGCTTTTTACGCGATTTCTGCTTTTTCTGCAAGATACATGCTTTGCAACTACCGTCTGTACGAAAGCCTTTTGAATAAAACTCTCCGATATATTTTAGCTCGTTGCACGTTACACACCGCTTGATGCCTTTCTGACCGCTCGAGATGTTTTTAGCCTGATCCATTTATCCACCAGAAACCACTTGGGTTTTTATGAATAACTGTCATCGTTAACGAAGGCATGTAACATACAACATAAACTATTGATAATTATTGACTTTATTGGTTCAATTTGGTCATGACAAACAACCGAAATGGAGCAGGCTCGCGGCAAGATATTATTAGTCGTCTTTTGTTTACGCCGACTTTTTTCACACGAAATGATTTAATCAAATATGTCGAAAATCTGATTACATTTTTAGATAATGAAGACTCGCATTTAGAAAAGACTGGCTTTCCATCGAGACAATTCGAGCATTGGTATTCGCCACTCGCGTCCTGGCAAAATTTGTATTTTACTAAAATTCCTTACGATTCGATCCCATCTGGTATCACGGCGAAGGATTGGATTGAGTCTATACAGAAAAGGGATCCCTCAATAACAAGGAAACTTAAAGAGGAAAGCAAGCAAGGTAAGGATAATGCCTTCATATGGTTGAAAAGGCCGCCTTCGCCTTTTAGCTCAGCACCAGAACGGTTGCCGGCATCTTCGAGCAAGCTTCATAAAGTTGAGATTCCATTCGCCAAGTTAGATTTCCGCTTCGCGAACTTTGGATACTGGACAACAAATGGCGAAGATCTTTTCGACAGTAGCGGAAAGGAAGCTTGCGCCGTCTCCTTTGCAGAGGCCAAACACTTTTCATGGTTGAGCGGCCGCGGAAATCAAGTTGAACTTATTCGGCCCACACTTTTGCAAGCAAAAATCAGAATACTCGTGTACACTGCGGAGTACTTAAAGTCTGGTGGCGTCGCAAAGAGCGCCAGAGTAAATGATGCATTTTTGGAAAATATCGCCAATGTGCTAGTCGAGGACATTGGGTCCGAAGCTTTGGGTTTTTGCTCTAAAGTAGAAGAACTATACGCCGCAAACCAAATTTTCAATTGCGGCGGCATAACCTCAATACTAAGGACAGTTTGCCAACTGTCTGGATCATTGAAAACGTATTCCGAAATTGGAAAAAAGCTCTCAGAGTTTCGTGAATCTAATGAAGGTGATTATCCAACCTATGTATACGCACAAATTTCGGATGCGCTTTTAACTGAAATCAATATTGAGTACATTCGCGCCAAACAAAACCAAATTGCAGTTTCCTTTTTAACTGCCGAAAAAATCGAACGAATTATCGATCGAAGTCGCAAAATAAAAGTAGTGAAGACTTCAAAAGAAAATAAGCCTTTGATCGCAAAACATCGCACGTTTCAATGGGCGAAGGTGCGTATAAGCATAGCGGATGTTGGGATTCTTTCAGTTGAATATCGGGATGTTAAGTATGAAATATCTTATGAACAGCTGGGTCTCGTAGACAAAAAAACAGGGAAGTCTAACCGTGCGTGGGACGTTCTGATAAGGATGCTTGCAAAAAGCGGCGTTCTCAATACCGATGAGCCAGAGAGGAGCCTTCGTCAACAAATTATGAAGATCAGGGCATCTCTCAAAAAAATCTTTGGCACAAACTCAGACCCCTTCGAGTCTAACGTCAAATTCAAAGGCGCTTACGTCGCTAAATTTAATGTAGGCAATATTTCTAATGCATTTATTCAACAACTTAAGTCTAACATTAACCAAGACCAAGAAAGATCTTCCTGGGATCCCCGGCACACTGACGAATATTCACACGAGTAATTTGATAACCACCACTTATGCTTAAGCTCTTAAAATCTTTGCCATAAATCACTCAAAAAACGCCTTCGTTAACGATGACAGTTTAGGGAAGCCGATAAAAATTAATCTGCTCCCTAGCAGGTAGGGAAATTACTTTTACGCCTCCTGACAGCGTAACCAGAGGTTTTTTATGAAGACAACACAAGCAGAGATCTCAACTCTCGCGATAAACTTAACAGTAGAAGATTGTGCTAAAGATCAAAAGGGCAAAATCTTTCAAAAAGAAAATGCTAGCCGAGATCCATCTGCTATCGACAGCGATTCGCTGTCCGTCCGAAGCCTGTCCAGAGGTTCAAATATCAGAGCCGTTAAACCGCCAGAGATTATGGCCAAGGGCCTGTTTCACCGCAAGATCTCACCGCTTGAAACTCTCGCCATTTATTTTTCTGATGCGCTAGACGCAGCTCTGGTAAAGCAAAAAATTCCTGATAATCGTACGCTTGATGCAATAGGAGATATTGAAGTGTTGGTAAAACACTTCCTTAAAAAATTTAGCAAGGATGAGGTGTAAAATGAATTTCGCCGAAGTTTTATCTAACCCTCGAATGTTCGTCCCATATTGGTTCAAGTTAAAAAATTTAAAGGTCACTGGAAACCTGATTACAAACAGTGAGAATAAATCGTTTGATCTAAATAATGTTCTGATCGGAATTTGGCTCGATTACAGTGAAGCGATAAATGGAGCTAATACGAATAGAGATAGGCGTATAAAAGGATTTCCCGAAAGAGATCTCGTTAAAGCCATCGAGGAATATCTTGAAGTCAAAAAAATCGAAGCACTCGAGGAAATAAAGGCTGCGATTATGTGCAAAGAAGAAAGTTTGGACGAGCTAAGACGATTTTTAATTGCTGCAACAGGCATGTGTGATGAGGTTGCACTTGCTGGACTAGCTCACCTCATTTGGCAAGTGAAGCGTAAAATTTTTAATAAAAAAGTGCGTGATCATTTGATGGTCATCTTTAAAGGCAAACAAGGGGTCGGCAAGACTGAGGCGATTAGGATACTTTTTTCTCCTATCAAAGCCTGGTTTAAGAGCGCATCACTTTCGGAGATCACCGATGACAGATGGAAGTTATTTTTGCGAGATGGCTTCGTAGTATTCTGCGACGAGCTGCAGTACGCGGAAAGAACAAGTGTCGATGCCCTAAAAAATATTATATCGGCAGATACGTTTGAAACTCGAAAACTAGGAACTAACATTTATGTCAACGTTGTGCAGAATTGTACTTTCGTTGGTGCGACTAATAGGTCAGTAAGCGAGATGATTCGAGATAATACCGGAATGCGACGATTTTTAGAAATTGAATCCCAACACAAAATGGATTGGGACTTGATGAATAGTATCGACGCGCTCAAGATTTGGAATGGTGTTAACGAAAGCAGTGAACAGACCTATATCAACGCATACAAAAAAGAAATCGGAGTAAGACAAGAGCTGCTGATCCTTCCCGACTCAGAACAAGAATTTCTCGGGGAGTTTCGATTTTTAGATGGTTCTAAGGACATAATGTCGGAATTTATTTCTAACGGTGACCTTTACGCTGTCTACTGTTTGTACGTGAAAAGAAACGGCGAACGACAGAAACCAAGTAACGTCTTTCACCGACGAGTGAAGCATTGTGGACTTAAGGACATAGCAGAGCGGCAGGGGCACAACGGCGACAAAGGCTATCGAGTAACAAAGACAACTTCCAATTTGATTCAGAAGTACCGCAAAGAAAATACCTTCACTTTCTAAAATTTGCTGACGGCTCTGACGGGTGTTTCGCTTGTTGTTTTCTCAATGTTAATTTTCGCTGAGAAAGTACGTTAGCACCGTCGGTACCGTCAGTAATAAATCAATCATTATCCAAATAACCCCCATTTTATAAAGAGGCTAAGCAAGTGAAGAACGAAATAAAAGCAGTATTGGCGAACTTCGAAGACCTGTTAAACCATAAGCAATTGCCGAATGATCCGTTAGCATTCTTTGATTTACTTTTTGATGAGTCCGACACGATTCAGATAAAAATGCATAATCGTGTTCACCCTGCCGATGCAGCCTATTGCCAAGTCGGCATGAATGGATTTACAAACGAAGAATGGTCAAAAAAACACAGTGAGTCTGGTATCCAGTTTTGCTCGAACGCAGTTCCCATGAAATTTTTGGCAAAGCTCGAGTACTTCCAAAAAATTGAATCACTCGAAGAATCTAGGTGGAATTGTTTGATTCCTGAGCTTCGTGAGGAGCTTTCTTTAAGGGCCACGATGTTTGATGCTGGCCGCACTTTCTTCATCGAAGCAGATTGCCTACCCACCGGAGATTACATTCAAACGAATGCGGATAAAGTCAGCGTACTGAAAGAACTGCTTTCAACGGGTCTTCCAATCTCTTACATCCTCGATACAGGTGGCAGAGGCCCGCATATTGGTATTGTCCTCGAAGAAATTTTAACTAAAATCGAATTTGACCTCTTAGTTAAATCGGTAAAAATGCGTCTCCCATCTTGGATTGACCTTGGAGTAGGTAGAGTCAACCAAATGGAGCGATTACCAAATACCACTCGAGTTAACAAGTTGGGCGAGATCGCTCGTGTGACATTAATTTATCTTGGGCAAAGAGTTCCAAAAAAGGAGTTGAAACTTTGGTTAGAAACTAATCCAGTTATCAATCCAAATGTCGTAGAAGCGCCGCTACTGCGTGAGCATGCCTTGGTCGCGACAGAAGTGGCAGGAGATCCAGAAGATGCAGCATGGGCATTTATACGCGACCACAACCTGAGAAGTGCCAAGTACATAACTAACGGTAAAGTTCCCGTCAGTTGTCCCAAAGCCGAAACTCATAGAAGCGGTAAAGACTCCACAATATCCGCGGTTATTTTTGTAGAAACTGGCCATGTATGGTGTTCGTCGTGCAATAAAACTGTCGGATGGACCTTTAAGAATCGGCCGTCAAGCTACGAACACCAAAAAACACTTATTCCTTCGATTTTTGAGCCTGTAGATTTAAGTTCAATAACGCCCGTTAGAATTTTCTAGGGCTTAAAACTCTTGTTTGAAATAGATCTTCGTGGCTCGGCTTTAACGACTGAATCATAAAGCCACTCAGATAGGCTGAAATGGGTGAACGCAAAAATTCGTAGCCCGAGTGTCTGCTCGGCGAAACAAATCTGTTCGCACGTTTTCCTGACTACATTCATCGTTAGCATTACTGATAGCTCCATTTAGCATCGACTAAATAATAATTTTTTAAAAACGGCTTGCTACCGGGAGAGCCAAGGTGAGGCAAGAGCGTAATAATCCAGTGCTCTTGCAAATGATTTATCGACTCCGATTCCATTTTCATACATCGAGCCGATAATTCGGCAGGCTAACGCATTCTTTTTATCAGAAGCCAATGACTCAAACTCTAACGCCTTGATATAGCCCGCCCATAATAGACTTCAAAATTCCAAATTGTGTGTTTAGAAAAAGAAATGTGCTATTCTGGCACTTTCTCGCACTCCTGCGCATCGTGCGGCCTTAGATTGCCTTGCAGTTTTTGTAGCTTGCATGACTGGTCATAGAACTCGTTACCAAGATAGGTATTGCCTTCTTTGATATAATCGATGCTGACAATAATACATGCATCCGCGTTCCCAAGGCCACAGGCCTTTTTCATGTACTTCGAGTCTTTGTTTAGATCTGAAGTTAAGAAACAGTCTTCAATGCTGGCACGATCGCAATTATAGGATTTCTTTTTCAAGCTGCCTGCAAATTTTTCCCTGAGCCGAGACAAGCCCAGGCATGAGTGGTGTATATTATTGTGACACTGCTTTTGAACTGTATTTAGTGCAGCATCCCTGTCGCTAGACGACGTCTTTTTGCTCTTGTCGTCAAACGCAATTATAGAGGCTAACGAGTCGCATGCATAGCCAACACCCTTTGAACACAGCATGGTTTGATCCCCGATAGGAGTCTTGTAACCCAACAACTCTTCAGCTGCCCAACAAGGAAATATGCTTTTTCCCGCCTTGCAATCTTCCAATGCAAAAACGCCGAGATAGGATCCCAGCTCGTGCTGGTAATCATAGATCTTTGAATTCGTTTTTTGCGCCGCTCTACTTTGGGTTGTCATTTGATTGTAGAAATCTGGATGCAGAAGCGCCTTGTAGAAAAATTCATGATTTACGTTTCTGGAAATGGACTTCAGTATGGAGACTATTTTTTTATGGGTATCATCATTGTACCCTTTAAATAACTCAAGCGTACCTGGGGCTATCAGCAGCACAACAAATGGATTAAAACTCCATTGTGAAGATAGAACTACCTTTCTCGGTTCCATCGAAGAGGCGCTAGCGGTAGGAGATTTTTCGTAGTATTCTTGGTTATGCGACCAGAATTCAAAATGTCGGGTAATAGTTTTCTCATCGTACTCATCGGTAGAAAAAATTAGATGACTTAGGTAGTAGGTCGGCACGATCCCGCCTGTTGAGCGCTCGGAAATATTTATTTCTTTTCGTAGAAGTTGATTATTCAGTAAAAAGCAGGCGTCGGCTGATTTTTTGGCGGTACCAGCGAACTCGGAAGATTTGTCTGCCAGGGCAACTTTTAGATCTTCTTGAATGCTACACCGTAACGTCATAAATTTGAGTTCGGCAGGTCGGACATCTGTAAATTTAGCAAAGACCATTTTTGCGATTTCAAAAGCTTTTTCTCGTTTTTGCATATATTCGCTACGCGCTCCGCCCGCACCCTGTATGGTCTTCATGAATTTACCAGCAGCAGCACCCAGTACGGTTAAGTGAACCATAGGCGGATCAGTTGGATCAATTGCGAGGTTTACGATTTCATCGATATCATAGAATGTGGCTTTGAGATTTGATTTAACCCCCACGCTTTTATCAATTTCCAAACCTGGATCATTTTGAAGGTCTCGAGCCTTCTGAATCTCATTTGAACTTAGCAGACCAAGAAGATCTTTGACGGTACCCACGTCAAGATTATCAATGGCTTTAAAAAGACTTTTTGCCGACACATCGACGCCATTCGCCTCAAGTTTTGAGCGGGGGTCCCAGTATGACTTGATCTTGGTGAGTAAGTTGGCTTCTGCATGGGAGGTCGCTGCGAAAGCGTTTGAAATTAGAGCTCCAATTATTAGCCGGAAATACCTCTTCATCATTAATTTTGCTTTAGCTGTTTTAATGTCGCTTTGACTTAAACTCGCCCCCATGTGCGCTGGCATTTGACTAATCGAAGGTTTAATTTGTAAAAAGTTAAACTTCAAACACCTAGGGTAAATCAAGGTGGGAACTGGCATCACGACAATGCGCGACTCAAAGATGTTGTTTGGCGAAAGTCTTGCGATTAACGCATGCAACTTTTGAGATGTGCCCCTTAATGAATGCGCGATCCTGTGGTAGTTTTCCTTCATCTTTTCTCCTATTTTAAATTGCCAAATGTTGCTTTTCCTAATGTATATTTACCGTTATTTGTGCTTCCTTGAAGGTAGAGGTATGTTCCGTCCGTTGCGATTCCGACGATACGTTGCAGG
>JAYTQQ010000172.1:0-22088 GCA_043746635.1 Bdellovibrionales bacterium
CGACGCGCATCCGCCGCTCTTCTTTCACCACTTCTCGTTCTGACTTTAAAAAATCATCGGTGATTTGCAAATTCTCCATGCGGTCACTCTCGACGTCCATCACGAGTTCAAGTTTAGAACTCGGAAGATTCTCGTAATAGCCCGTATAATCGTGAGTCGTGAACGCGTTGTTACTCGCACCATTCATCTGTAAAATATTTTCGAATTGATCACCCGAATAGCGTTTCGCACCTTTGAACATCATATGCTCGAAGAGATGGGCGATACCCGTCGTGCCGGCTTTTTCATTTTTAGATCCGACTCGAAACCAAGTATGAAAACTAATGATCGGAGTCGTATGATCTTCATATAGTAAAACGGTCAGACCATTTGGTAATTTATATTTCTCAACTTTAAAACTGATTTGATCATTGAAGTCGGGATTAGGAGCTGCTTGCGCTTTAAAAAAAACGCCCACCAAACAAGAAATGAAAACGATTCTATAAACCGGCGAGATGCGCACCACAGATGTCTCCTCTGAAGAGATAAAAAGCTTAGGCGCATAAGCGCCGGCTTTAATTGTCTCTGCGATCTCAAGAGGATGTCAAACCTTACTGGACCAAAAACTTGTCGAAGTAAACGTCTTTAACAAGACCTTGTTTCAATGATTTATTGATCTCGCCCGCGATTTCATTTTTCAAAAAGAGTTTGCCTTGGAGGCTCTCAATATCTGAGAACTCTTTCTTATTTAAAAGTGCCACGACCATATCTCTTTCATGTGAAACGTTTTTAACAACATCTTCGAAGCCGTCTTGATCGAGCATCTCCAATGACATTTCGATACGGACGACCTTCTGTGGGTTACCCGCGAGGTTCACGCTGAAGGCTTCCATTCGGTATAGTATAGGTCCATTGACTTGCTTTTCGAGCTCTGCTTTTTCTTTTTGGAGTTCTTCAATGGCAGCCGGCTCTCTCTGTGACGGCTGAACATATCCGATGGTGTTTTTGTAGGTCATGAAAGCTCCACCACCCAAAACGCATAGGTTGATGAGCGCAAACCCAAGATCTGCAAACTTCGCGAGATTCAATTTCTTCTTAGGGGCCGCAGCACCTTCTTCTTTTTTCTCTTCAGCCATAAATTCTCCTGAGTATGTACCGCTATCCCATGTATCACGGTCTAGAGGTACTAAGGTCTTATCGGATTCTAGTAAAAGGGCTTGAGAATAAAGAGCCGGACTGTTGCCGGACTCTTCACTTGTCTCGCTCCAAACTGTGGAGTGAATTTGAACCTGAAGCATCGGCCTAAATGCCTTCGATAGTGTCGAATTTCGATGCATCTCTATCCCGTAAACTTGACAAAATACCAAATAGAGAAAATCATTAAACATATGCCAAATTTACTTTGCATCAGTTTATGTTCGCTTGTTCTATTTGGGGTCCAGTTTTCTTCGGCCGAAGAAGTGGCGCCTCAAACTGAGAAATTTTTGGCTGAGAAAACTTTGGTTGCGCCCGTGAACACTAAAATTCCTTCGGCGCTCGTGAATTTTTTTACAAGCCAATATTATTCTCCATATGTTTTTTTAGTTGATAAAAAAGCCCGTGAACTCAGCGTCTGGGAAATGCAGAGTAACTCCTTAAAAAAAGTTGCGACCTATCCCGCCGATCTTGGTAAAAACGACGGAGAAAAGCGTGAACGAAACGATCAAAAAACTCCCAGCGGAATTTATTTTTTAGAACGTCGCCTCGAAGGCAATGGTCTTGACCACAAACTTTATGGTGAGCGTGCGTTTACAACTAATTATCCAAACTATTTTGATCGCCTTGAAGGTAAGGGTGGCTCAGGCATTTGGTTTCACGCAGTACCCGATACGGTCGCTCTGACTCGCGGCTCACGTGGCTGTGTCGTCGTTCGCAATGAAGTCATTAAAGAAGTGACCCAGTATATTAAACTTCAAAAAACTCCAATCATCATTCAAGATGAACTCGAACTTTCGACTCCTGAAGATATGAAGAAAATTTCGGATGCGAGTACGCAGATGATCGAGAACTGGCGCTCTTCTTGGCAGGCCAAAAATATCGATAATTATATTACTTTTTACGACGATGATTTCAAATCCAATGGCATGGACGTCAAAAGATGGAAAACATTTAAAGGCGCCCTCAATCAGACCTACAAAGAAATTAAAGTGAACTTTTCAAAGCCCATGATTTTTGCTTACAAAAATTATGCGATCGCAAGATTTCTTCAAGCCTATCGCTCGGATCAGCACGAAGACTTTGGGGAGAAGCTGATCTACCTCGTCAAACGTGGCGACACTTACAAAATTCTTGGCGAAGAATGGGTGAATGAACCGGATGAGGTTGCAAAAACTGAGGTCATCACTTCAACGACCGCCGATTCGACTTCGGCGAGTAGCCGCTAGCTTCACTGACCTCTCTGACATAATTAGACGGCCAGGTAAATCCAATGAGTATAATCGACTTAAGCTTCGGTACCTGAAAACATATCTGTCTCTGCAACGTCTTCGTTGAGCTCAATGCTTGCGAGGTTGTGACTTGAATCTGGGAGTTCCGCGAGGTGCTTATCGAGCTCAGCTTGAGTGAGTTGATTACGTGAAATATTCCAATCGGTCATACGTTTATCAAATTTCAAATTTTCAACGTCTTTTTTAAGGCTCATTTGAACTCCTGTGGATGATTTTGAGTGCCTTAATCTAGAGCCAAATCAACGAGAAGTCTAGCAACAATGACTCAGAAGCGTTTTTCAGTACATCGTCCGCAGCCTAATGTCCGCAGTCTAATGTCCACAGTGCTGAGTGCACAAGAAACGGTGGCCGGTGTACGAGATAACTGCTTCCCCGAAGCTAGTTCCAGTACTTCGGGCCGTCTTTCTTTTTCTCGTTATTGATGACGAGTTTGAGCTTACTCTTAGCCGTCGACTTTTCTTTCCACTTCTTTTGTTGAAGCTTCTTGTTGAGAAGCAAGAAGAGATAGCCAGAGACGATTCCGCCGAGATGGGCGAGGCTTGCGACTTCGCTCCCCGCAACTCCCGTGTTGATGAGGTTGACCACTTCGATTCCGCCGAGGATCATCACGAAGTATTTCGCCTTCATCGGAAACATCATCATGAAATAAACGATTCGCTCACCAAACAGAATGCCGTAAGCAAGAAGGAGTCCAAAGATCGCTCCCGATGCCCCCATCACCGGCGTGAGTAACACCGTCACGGATCCACCGGCGAGCGCGTAGATGAGAACAATCGTCACGTATAAGATTGCAGAACCGATCGCGCAAACCAGGTAATAAGTGAGAAAAAATTTGCCGCCCCAGCGTTGCTCGAGTTCAGATCCGAGCCACCACAAAGCAAGCAAATTCAAAATGATATGAAACGGGCTCGAGCTATGGAGAAAAGCGTAAGTGACGAGCTGCCAGATAAAAAACTTCTGTAAAACAAAATTAGGAACGAGCGCAAAGTAGGTCGTGAAAAAAGAGCCGCCTAGTAAGAATCGATCAAGGATCAATTGGCCAACGAGCCAAACGACCGCGCAAGTGATGACCAATACTTTCACGACCGGCGTGAAAGGAATCATCGCCTGCATTTGCCCGCCGCCGCTTCCGCCGCTGCCTCGATTACCCAAGAAAAAACTCCTTAACTTTGAGGTTCGCTCAGTTCAATGAGAACTCCACCGGTGGATGCCGGATGAATAAAAATCACCCGACAGTTATGAGCACCGATTTTTGGAGCATCTCCGATGAGTCGTACGTTCTGTATTTTCAGATTTGCAACAACCGCATCGATATCTTTGACCCTAAGACATATATGATGAATGCCCGGGCCTTTCTTCTCAAGAAATTTTTTAATGACGCTATCATCTGAAGTGGGTTCTAAGAGCTCAAGATTTGATTGATTCTGAAGTTTGAGAAACCCGGTACGGACTTTTTCACTTTTCACTTCTTCGGTCGTCATGTTCGTAAAGCCAAGTGCTTTATAAAACTCGAGGCCCTTTTCGAGGTTTTTGACGGCAATTCCGATGTGGTCTAATTCAAATTCAAATTTCATTTAAAATACTTCTGTAAGCGTTCGTAGGTTTTTTCAAGATCTTCGATAATGACTTTAGTCTCGGCAATGAGCGGAAAGAAATTCGTATCGCCACTCCAACGAGGAATAATATGAAAATGGAGATGATCCGGAATGCCGGCACCTGCCGAAGCCCCGAAATTTCCACCCACGTTGAAAGCTTGTGGAGCGTATTCTTTTTTAAGAGCTTCAATGCACTTTCGCTTCAACCGATAGACTTCGGCCAATTCGTCTTCGGAAAGCGCTAAAAAATCACCCTCGTGTCTCAGGGGAAGAACGAGCAAATGGCCCGCATTGTACGGAAACTTATTCATGACGACTTGGGCGAGCTTATTTTTATAGAGGCAAAGAGTTTTGAAGCTTGCGGGCGCGTAGGCTGTCGTACAAAAAACGCAGTCCCTCGGACTTTTTTGCTTTTCTTTGACATAACTGTAGCGATCCGGACGAAATAAGATATCGCTACGCTTCGGCCAATCGGTTTTCTTGGAAGCTGATTTTTTAGAAGGAGAAGGCGTTTTCTTTTTTTTAGTCTGAACCGTCATGGCAGAAACCCTTTTAGAAGTGCGCCCTGCCGGGCGCACCAAAAAAAAAGGCTGCCTCGGGATAACCAAGGCAGCCGAAGATCAATTCAAATTAAGACTCATCTTCTTTTTGGATGCCTTTCAAAGCATCGCCAAAGAGATCGCCGAAGCTTGTTTTAGAGGTTGAAGTCGCCTTTTTTACGTAATCTTCGACGTCTGCTTTAGACTCTCTGAGTTTTACGAGTTTAGCGCTCAAACCAATCTTACGAGCTTCTTTATCGATTGTGATCACTTCCGCTTTGATTTCATCGCCAACTTTAACTGCGTCTTCAGGTTTAGTGATACGCTCAGTTGTGATTTCGCTGATGTGAATAAGTCCTTCGATATCGCTTTCAAGTTCAACGAACACTCCGAAGTCAGCTGTTTTCACAACTTTCACCATGTGTTGAGTTCCAACTTTGTATTTCGAATCGATGTTCGCCCAAGGATCAGATTCAAGTTGTTTAATACCGAGTGAGAATCTCTCATTTTCGATATCAACACCGAGAACAACCGCACGGATCTTTTGACCTTTAGCAAACATTTCTGAAGGATGATTGATACGTTTTGTCCAAGAGAAATCGGAAACGTGAATCAAACCGTCGATGCCTTCTTCGATACCGATGAAGATACCAAAGTCAGTGATCGATTTTACTTCGCCTTCGATGATTGTTCCTGGCGAGTAGCTCGCTTTGAGTTCAACCCAAGGATTTGGCTGGAGCTGCTTCATACCCAAAGAGATACGACGATTTGTTGTATCAACTTCGAGAACAACGACTTCAACTTCATCACCAACATTGATAATTTGTGAAGGATGTTTCACTCGCTTCGTCCAACTCATTTCACTCACGTGAATGAGGCCTTCAATGCCTTCATTAATTTCAACAAATGCACCGTACTCAGCGAGAGAGACGACTTTGCCTTTGAGTTTTGTTCCTGGAGGATAAGCCTCTTTAGCTGCTTCCCAAGGATCTTTCTGGAGTTGTTTTAAGCCCAAGCTCACGCGCTCACGTTCGTTGTCATATTTAAGGACCATGACTTCGATTTCGTCGCCCATGTTCAAGATTTCGCTTGGATGTTTCACACGTCCCCAGCTCATATCTGTAATATGGAGGAGTCCGTCCATGCCGCCCAAGTCGATGAAAGCGCCGTAGTCAGTGATATTTTTAACGATACCAATAACTTTTGATCCCTCTTTCATTGCATCGAGAGTCTGAGTGCGGAGATTTTCACGCTCTTCAGCCAAAAGTGCACGACGAGAAAGAACAATGTTGCCGCGTTTTTTGTTAAACTTGATAACTTTAAATTTATATTTTTTGCCGATGTAGATATCCATGTTGCGAACAGGTCGCAAATCGATTTGGCTGCCAGGCAAGAACGCTTTCACACCGATATCAACGCTGAGGCCGCCTTTGACTTTCGCAATGACGGTACCTTCGATGAGTTCTTCGTTTTCAGCTGCACGAGAAATATCATTCCACGCGCGGAGCATATCTGCTTTATCTTTCGATAAAACAACCATGCCATTTTCGTTTTCGATACGGTCAATATAAACTTCGATTTGCTCGCCAGGCTTAATCTGCCTTACGCCGTCAACAACGCGAAATTCATTGATTGGAATCAAACCCTCAGATTTATAATTGATGTCGACCAAAACGTAGTCGGTTTGTACCTCAACGACTGTTCCCGAAACAACATCGCCTACTGTAAAATCTTTTTCTAAGATTGAAGCTTTGAAGAGGTCGTCGAATTTTTCTTTGGCAGACAACGCGACGGGATCTTTTACTAGAACTTCTTTATCAGCCTGCTCAAGCATCGCAAGAATTTTTTCTTGTTCGAGCTGAGCCCTCGTGAGATTCACTTTACCGGACTTGGTTTTTGTTTTTGTTTCAGACATCATAGGGTTTGTTTCTTCCTCCTTTGAGAAGACCTGCTTCAGCAAGTCTTCTGCCCCAAAATTGACTCACGATATGTAAGTTTGAATTAAGAGCTTATTTGTTCTATTCGCTTTGGTTATGGCGAGCAGAGTAATCATTTATAGGGGGCCGAGTTTGAAAGTCAAAGAAAAAGGATACTTGGGGAAACTGGCTTCTTTGCTCAAGCCCTGGGGCGTCTCTAGTACTTGAGGACTTTGCGGACGTGATCTTCGACCTTTTTTACGACGGCTTCGAAGCTTAAATCTGAGTTATCCACAACGAGAGAATCGGCTGGAATCTGGAGCGGCGCTGCTTTGCGGCTAGAATCCTGCTGATCGCGGATTTTCTGCTCAGAAATGGTCTCGTCAACGCTTCTTCCCTCTTCTTTAGCTCTGCGAGCTGCCCGATCGAGAGGGCTCGCGGTGAGATAAATTTTCACTTTCGCATTGGGAAAAACAACGCTCCCGCAGTCTCTGCCTTCAGCGACGAGGCCTTTTACGTTCAAAGCACAACGTCTTTGGGCATCGAGCAAAGTTTGTCTGACGAGCGGATATTGGCTGATCGTAGATGCCATATTACCGATATTTTCTCTGAAAATTTCTTCGGTCACATCTTGGCCTTTAAGAAAAACGTGAGTCATTTTTTCGGCCATTTGCACAGACCAAATCGCCGAGAGACTTAAGGATGCCATCGACGACTCATTGTGAATATCGACTGACTCTTCGTGTGCCACAAATGCGAGTCCTCGATAGAAAGCGCCAGTTGAGATCCACGCATACCCAAGTCGGCGCGCAAGTTCTCGGCTCAGCGACGATTTACCGCTCGCGGCGGGGCCATCGATCGTCACGACCGGTGCCAATGGGTGAAGAAGATCACTCATAGTTGAGCACCTCTTTCTGCATTTGAATTTTTTGGCGAAGTACGAGTTCT
This sequence comes from Bdellovibrionales bacterium, assembly GCA_043746635.1. GTDB lineage: Bacteria > Bdellovibrionota > Bdellovibrionia > Bdellovibrionales > JAMPXM01 > JAYTQQ01. Next base: position 7,464 of record JAYTQQ010000172.1, read on the forward strand.
TAAAGGTAAATCTAAGACTTTGCGAAGAGCTTGAATGGCCGCCTGATTTTCATGAGAAAGACCGACACTCATTCGAAGATGTTGCGGGAGTTGGTAAGCAGAGAGCGGCCTTAAGATCACGCCTAATTTCAGGAGTTCTTGATAGACCATTTCGGCGCCTGTCCCCGTATCAAATAAAACAAAGTTGGCTTGAGAAACAGAATAACTGAGGCCCATTTGCGAGAGTTGTTCGTAAAAATAATCAAGGCCCTGCCAAATCACTTGTTGAGATTTTTTCAAGTACTCGTGATCGTTAAGAGCCGCGATGCCCGCCACTTGCGCAAGCGAATTCACATTAAATGGCAAACGCATGCGATTTATTAAATCGCAAATCGGAGGGTGAGCCATCAGTATGCCCAGTCTTAAACCGGCAAGTCCGTAGACTTTGCTAAGAGTTTTAAGAACTACCAAATTTTGATTTTCTTTCATGAGCGCGATCGAATCCGGAAAGTCAGGCGCTCTCACGAAAGCGTCGTAAGCTTCGTCGAGAACTACGATCACGTCCGGAAATTTTCGCATCTCTTTTAAGAAGTTTTCGATTTGTTTATGGTTGAGGTAGGTCCCTGTCGGATTATTCGGATTTGCCAAAAAAATCAGGCGGGCACGCTCTCTTTGTGGATGAAACTCAAGCCATTCGGAGATAGCGGTCAGATCGATCGAAAATCTTTGCGTCATCGGCAATTCGACAATTTCGGCACGACTCGCACGCGCTCTCAACTTATAAGCCGCAAAAGAACAATGGCTGGTCAAGGTAACTTCACCCGGAGCGCAAAAGATGCGGGACAAAAAGTCGATCAGCTCGTCGGAACCGTTTCCAAAGCAGAAAAAACTTTCAGGTAGCGAAAATTTTCGTGCACAGGCTTTACGCAATTCATAACAATTTGAATCGGGATAAAGATTGAGCTCGAGTAAATTTTTTTGAATCGCCTCCAGTGCGCGCGGAGAAGGCCCTAAAGGGTTTTCGTTGCTGGCGAGTTTATAGACGTCTTTGAGTCCAAATTCCGTCTGCGTTTCGTGAATCGGTTTACCGGGTACATAAGGCGCGAGAGCTTGTATGTCAGGTGAAACTTTCAAGATAAATCCTCTTCAGAAATTCGTTTAATAAAACAGCAAAAAGAATTGAACAAAAGCCTCATTGGCCGTAAAGTGATGAGTTCTGGTGCTGACGATCACTCAACCAAGAGTAGTAGTAGCAAGCCTCGAGGATATGTTCAAGATGCTGAATGCTTTAAGTTTGAATGTCGGAGACTTTTTTGCTGAAAGCAGCACGAAAGAATCATGGTTTATCAATAAAAAAAGTTTGACGGACGGCGCTCGGGAGTGTCTTGAAACACTCGGCGACGCGGATCAAAGTGTTATCCTCCGTTATTTCGTGAATCAAAGCCTGAGGTCCCCAGCGCACGCTGATTTCGATCATATCGCTTTTTTTGTGACTTCGGGCTTTGAAAACTGGCTGGAACTTAGCCGACCTAAAATTTCTCATTCTTTTTCACGCAATCTTAAAAACATTCCGGCGTCGAATGTTCACGATACTACTTTCGGAATGAACGAGCGCGTAGACGCAAAAGCTATGGTCGTTCAAAAACTTGAGACGTCTGATCTTGAATTTATAGCTTCAAAACTTGAACTTCTTTCTGTACGAACGATCGCCGTGGGATTCTTGCACTCCAATCTGAATTCAGAAAATGAAAAGGCCATTAAAAGTTTTTTCGTTCCGAAAGGCTTTCAAGTTTTTCTTTCATCGGAAGAAAAATCTTCGCTGCCAGAAACTCAGCGCTGGCAAAATACGCTATTTAAAGCACGCAAGGCTTACAGAGAGCAAAAGATAGAAGCCGAACTCGAAACCCTCCGCACGCAGTACAAGAACTTGAAAGTCGAGCGTCTGACGTCTGACGGAAACGCCGTGAAGCTCGAACCTCTTGAATCCCATTTGCATTTGGGTCTGGAAAGTTTTTCGGTTCGAGATGGTGACGGCATTTTTGTAATCGATATTTCTGCGGCGAGCCCGATCGTCAGCGGATTTTATAACACTCCCGAATTTTCAAATGAAGCGACAACGTTCGATCCAGGACCAATGATCATGGGTAAGTCTTTCGCCCCAAGTCTCATTGATTTTTTATTCGCCACCGGCAATTTGTCCCAAGTCGAATCGCTCGGCATCAGCGCCGTATCTGCAGATCGCGCTAAACCTCGTATTTTAGAAGCAATCTTAGCTCTCGTTCGAAACAACCAAGAGCGTAAACATATCGACATTCAAAAAGAACTTCTCGGACTCGAAAAGATTTTAGCCTATCGACTATGGAGCGAAATCCTGCGTGTTTCAAGTTTCAGAAGACTCAAGGTCAGCGGACCCCTCTCATCGCCGGGGCTGATTAAGATTTTAAAAGCATGGCGCCCGCAAGGAATCGAAATCATGACTCATGAGTGATCAAGATCTTGGTTTTTCTGTCCATTGGAATCGCGCACTCAAATCTCTGTTCAAAGAGTTTGCTCCGGCGGCTATCACTTCGCTTCTCGGAGAACCCGTTCACATTGAGTCACTCAGCGTATCGGATCTAAGCCTGCCCGCTTGCGCAAGGTTTTGTCAGCAATACTTAAAGATGAAACCAGGAGATATGGCGATCGTAAATGATCCCTCTTCTGGGGGCAGTTCACTCGACGAAATTTGTCTCGTGCGTGCCATTTCGCTCGGCGGAAAATCCGAAACCGACTTTCTGCTCTCTATTCGATTTAGCATGGGCGGTACCGGTGATCCCAAGTCGGCGATTCATTCTCTTAGAATTCCGCCGACGCCGATTGCCGTACGCGATCATCTGAATAAAGAAATTCTCATGGCTGTGGGGTCGCATCCGGGCGCTTCGATTCATTTTGAAGAGGAATTAAGCAAGCATATCGACAAGCTAAGAACTCTCGAACTTCGCCTCTTAAGACTTCGACAGTTACCCGGACTCAGCTTTAGCAACGACCAACTCGAGTCTTATTTTGATTCAACTAAAAAATCTTTACTCTCTTGGATTTCAAAAAATTTATCAAATGGCGAATTTCAATTTCAACACCGTCTCTCGACTGGCGAACTGATCAAACTTCGAATTGAATGCAAAGAAAACGAAAATATCTTGTTTGATTTTATCGGCACGACTTCTTCCGAAAATTTTCAGCTCACTGAATATATGAGTTTCGCGGCGTGCTTCGCGGCGCTCGTATCTTTTTCAAATTTTGAAATTCCGGCCAATCAAGGAAGTTTCTCGGCACTCCAATTACGGACTCCGCAGAACTCAATGCTGAACGTCAAACAAATTAAAAATACATTTTTAGCGACCCGAATGAATTTAAAAGAACTTTGTGATTTTTTACGCATGAGCCTTTTGAAACTGACCCCATCGGGCAAAAATTTTGCCCGAGACTCTGAAGGCATTGGTCCTTGCTCCCTCAGCTTTGGTCCTAAAGCGATATGGGATTTTCACCTTCACGGTGGCCAAGGCGGAAGTCACGAGCATGACGGCGCCCCACTGTTTTCAAGCTGGACTCACGATGTTTTTGCAAATTCTTTTTCGGTTGAAGAGATCGAGAAAAGGTTCGCTCTTCAGTTTGAAAATATCAGCAAGCATTCTCATATTCTGGGTAAAGGCATCTACAAAGGTGGAGCCGGCATTCAAATGAATTTTAGAATTCTTGCCGAAGCTGAACTTGATCTTCATTCGGGCCCATTCAACGAGCGCGCCGTCGGACAATCTGGCGGCAAATCCGGAGAAAAATCGGAAGCGTCTTTTGAAGTCGGTAGAGAGAAAACAGAAATCTCCGCAAATCTCAAACAGAAACTTCAGCCACAGACTTTGTTGCGCTTTTCTTCAGGCGGCGGTGGCGGCTGGGGTGAAGAAAAAGTCGAAGAAGACGAAGACTAGTGCTCCGAAAAAAAGGACTTGTTCACTTGTGACTTTGCGTGGTCGTCACCGACCGGCAACCAAGAGTTTTTTTAAGCTCAGCCTCAATAGCGCTAATATGTTCATTACTGGTTGTTTCAACCAACAAATCAATGCGCGTTTCTCTTAGGCCCAACTCTGGAGAGACCCGGTCATGGTAAACCTCTAAAATATTCGCACGCTGCTCTGCCATCACACTGGTGAGACGACTGAGATTTCCGGGCAGGTCATTCACGATCACAGAAATACGCGCCAACCGATTGGCAACTCTTTGGCCGCGCTCAATGACTTTCGAAACGATGTTGAGATCGATATTACCGCCGCATAATAGAACGCACGATGTTTTTCCGAGCGGAATTTTACCGGAGAACACGGCAGCAAGGCCCGCGGCTCCCGAGCCTTCCGTGACTGTTTTTGATTTCTCGAGAAGAAAAACAATTGCCCGCGCAATTTCATCATCACTCACTTCAAAAATATCATCGACGAGTCTCGAAATATACGTTTCGCACATGAGTGGCGACGCATGCTTGATCGCAATACCTTCTGCGATCGTCGAAATCTTTTTTAAATTTTTATCGGTCAGATTTTGTTTTTTAAAAAGCTCACGCATGTTGGGAGCTTGATCAGACACGACTCCAAAAACTTTGATGCTCGGCTTTAAAGTTTTAAGGGCCGTGGCGATACCGCTAATAAGACCTCCACCACCAATCGGAATCACGACCGAGTCAATCTCAGGGAGTTTTTCAAATATTTCGAGACCGATGGTTCCTTGGCCGGCAATAATTTTTTCATCTTCGTAAGGATGAACGAAAGTATAAGACTTTTCTTTTTCGAGTTCTCTTGCATGTAGGTAGGCATCGTCGTAGACGTCACCGTGAAGGATGACTTCGGCTCCGTAACTTCTCGTCGCGTTGATTTTAACAATCGGAGCGGTTGTCGGCATCACGATGTGGGCTTTCACTCCTGCCTTCTGGGCAGCGAGTGCGACACCTTGCGCGTGATTGCCAGCGGAGCTCGCGACCACACCGTGTTTTTTTTCTGCTTCGGTAAGCGAATTCATTTTGTTAAGGGCGCCGCGAATTTTAAAGCTGCCCGTCACTTGTTGGTTTTCAAACTTAAAATATAATTTCGTATCCTTCAGTTCAGCAATGGGCGGCGAAGCCCTCAAAGAGGTTTGATCAACAAAACCCTTAATAACTTCACGCGCCTCTTCAATATCTACGATCGTAATCGGTTTAAATGACTTTTTGATGAGGCTCTCCTTGATTGACTTACCTATCACCAATAACTCGTAAAGCCTCGTATTGGCAAATAGCTTTCTTGGATCTCGGGTCGCGGCTCGTTATCAGATAGAACCGGCGTCACTTGATCATCAAAAAACAAAAATGGGATAAAAATTTTGTGACAATGTATACACTCTGCTAATTCGCTATCGTCTTTTTTACTTTGGTACGAAATCAAATCACAAACGTGACACCTACGAAAATAAAGTGCGCGAGAAGTCTTCATTCTTAACTCCATTGCCTTCAAACAAGGTTTTGAGACCTTGTTTCAAAAGCGGCTAAAATGTACTCCCCACAGATTTTTTTAATGGACCGAATCAGTTGCTGATTCTATCACGCTTAGCCCTCAAAGATTCTTTTAGGTGCAGTCTTTGATAACTCACTCACTTGCCCCAAGTATTTTGCTACCTCGTTAGTTTACCGGATTTTACTTTGAAAATCCAACTTGATTCGGCCTACTTAAGTGTCGCAAATTGGCCACGAGAGAGCCCGATGATTCGCTTCACGATTTTCAAAAAGTGACTAATGACTTTACGCGAAATTAAATTTTTACCTGAGAGATTTGAGCCAAACTCTCAAGCTTGAGCGATGCACCGCCAATAAGAAAACCATCAATTTGCTCTTCATTTGCGAGCTCTTGGGCATTCTCGGGCTTAACACTTCCGCCGTAGAGGATCGGAGTGGTCTCAGCGTCTTTTGTGATTTCTTGAAGGGCTTGTCTCAAGATGAGATGAGCTTCACCCGCTTCTTTACTGGTCGCCACCTGCCCCGTACCGATCGCCCACACAGGCTCGTATGCGAGAGAGAATTTTTGAGTCGAATCAAAAAGGCTCAACGACTTTTTAAGTTGTTCGGTGATGACCTTAAAAGTTTGGCCGCTTTTTCTTTCATCAAGGCTTTCGCCCACACAAAGCATCGGCACCAGACCTAGGGCCTGCGCCGCTTTGATTTTCTTCGCGCACATTTCATCGGTCTCTGAAAAAAGTGATCGACGCTCACTGTGTCCGACCAAGCAAACTTGCGCGCCGATTTCTTTCAAGACTTTTGGCGAGTTCTCGCCTGTAAATGCTCCTTCGACTTCGAAGTGAATATTTTGGGCTCCCCAAAAAATATTTGTCGATTGAAGTAAATTTGCCGCCACATAAAGATTCATCGCCGGTACAAAAAAAATGTTTTGAATCTTCGGCGAAAAACCTCTTTGAAGTGGTAAAAATTCTTTCAAAAATTTTTCGGTTTCATTGGGAGATTTATACATTTTCCAGTTGGCGGCAATCGTAAATTGTTTTTTGCTTCTCATAATTCTCTCCTAATTAAGGTGCCAACTTGGAGCTAGACACAAGTCGTGATATCACTTTTTAGCTTGGGATTTCTTCGAAATCAAGAGACATGATTCAAGCACATCATATGAACTTTATACAAGAAAGTTAATGAGTTCTGCTAAGGCTCTGTTACACTATTTCTGGATGACAATCTGAGATGACACAAAAAAATGGGCGGCGATGAAGTCTAAAGCACCTTTTGCAGGAACTTACATTTATTTTTTGCTCGCGCTCATAGGTTACGCCACTGCGGATCTCGCAATCCTATCTTTTCGAGATCAGATGATCCCGGCGAAGGGTCCGCCTCCGGCTCGGGCAAAATCTCGTTTGAACGGTCCCGGCTACGATCTCGCCTCGTACAATATTATCACGCAAAAAAATATTTTTAATTCGGATAGTAAAATTCCTGAAGCTCTCGGTTCAGAAGCGAATCCAAAAGGACCAGCCGACGCTCCTCCCGTTTTATCAAGCTTGCCGCTTGTCCTCATCGGAACGCTCGTACATGCAGATCCGACTCGATCGATCGCGACGATTAACTTAAAAAATAAAAATGAGAATCAAAGTTTCGCGGTCGACGACGAAATCGAGGGCATGGCAAAAATCATGCACGTCGATCGCAACAAAGTTATTTTTCGAAATCTTTCGCTCGGACGACTTGAATATATCGAAATTAAGCAAGATTCGAAATTAAACTTCGGCGCGACCAAGCCAGCCGTTACGGGCGAGGTCGTTCATGACTCAGACACTGACATGTCGATCAATCGCACCGATGTCGATCGGCTCACCAATAATCTTTCAGATATCTTGCAGCAAGCCCGTGCGGTTCCTCACTTTAAGAGCGGCGCCGTCGACGGTTTCACCATCGTTGATCTTCAAAAAGGAAGCATCTTTGACAAGCTCGGTATCAAAGCCGGCGATGTCGTAAAAGCTGCTAATGGTGAGCCGATCGACAGCGCAAGTAAGGCGCTCCAACTTTATAACGATCTTAAAACTGCAGGCTCTATTCGTCTCGATGTCGAACGCGACGGAAGAAGCGAAACTCTGAACTACACAATCCGATAATTTTTTGTTTTTGCGAACCAAGGAAGGTAGACATCATGAAATTAAAGAAAACGCTCGGGGCACTTCGAGTACTTGTTCTGACGATGGCACTCGTTCAGATGACTCATGTGAAAAATGTTTGCGCACAGGCGCCGAGTGATATTGATCGTCTCTTTGATGACGAAGATGATGAAGCTCCGGGGCAACAACCCGGTGGTAGATTTCCGGCTCCGCCTCCTGCTCAGCCTCAACAGGCTCCGCAAAATACTCAAAACGACATGGGTAACGGTGGTAGCCCCGCCGGATTTCCGAATGAGAATTCACACCCCAGCACAGTCACTACTTTTCCACGCGGTGGCGGCACGGCCAAGAAACAAGTGGTTGCGGCAGCGCCCGTAAAAGCCGCGACTAAAAAACCCATCAAAGATGCCGAGATCGAAGACATCACGAACGAAAATTATCCTGATGAAATTGAGAGCTTTGATTATCCAAACGCCGAAATTACAGACGTCATTAAAGCGATCAGCGACTTGACCGGTAAAAACTTTATTATCGATCCTACTGTTCACGGTAAAATCAGCATCGTGGCTCCAAGTAAAGTGACCGTCGCAGAAGCCTACAAAGCTTTTTTGGCAGCACTCGCAGTAAATGGCTTTACCGTCGTTCCCTACGGTAAATTTTTGAAAGTTAAAAATTCAAAGCTGGCTAAAAATGATAACATTCCGACATACACTGGAGCGTACTACCCGACTTCAGATATTTTCGTGACAAAAATTATTCATCTCAAGCACATCTCGGCCGACGACATCAAAAAGAATCTCGGAACGATCTCTACCCGCGACGGCGACGTCAGCGCCTACGCCCCGACGAATTCTTTGATCATCAACGATTACGGTTCGAACGTGGATAAGATTACAAAAATTATCGATGAACTCGATAAGCCAGGTTTCGACGAGCAACTCGTCGTACTTCCCGTGAAATACGCGAAGGCAAAAGAACTGGCAGATCTCATCAACGCGATTATCAACAAAGATCCAACGAAGGGCGCGCAAGCCGGCGGGTTCGGGGTGCCGAGATATCGCGGCAACGGAATGCCAGGCCAGTCCGGTGGTAATACAGAAAACTTATCTCTCGTTATGCCTGATGAACGCACCGGCGCATTGATTGTTGTCGGCAATAAAGCCGGCGTCGATAAAGTGAGAGCACTCGTTCATAAGCTTGATTACAAATTGGATCCAAGTGAGGCGGGAGTTTACGTTTATTTTGTGAGATACGGCGTTGCTGCAGATATCGCGCAGACCCTGAGTGGAGTTGCGAGCGTCAGCGGCGGAACAGGCGGCACTTCCGCACCTTCTCCTGGCGGCTTCAGTGGATTCAATCAACCTTCGGCAGCTAAACCTTCGGGAACGAGCATCTTCGGTGGAGACGTTAAAATTTCTCCGGACAAAGCAAACAACTCTCTCGTGATTACTGGGAGCAAAGTCGATTACGAAATCATCAAACGAATTCTCGCGAAAGTAGATGTGCCTCGCGATCAAGTATACGTCGAAGCCATCATCATGGAAATGAGTGCCAGCAAAGCGAACATTTGGGATCCTAATATCGTGAAGTTTCAAGCGGCAACCGACGCGAGCGGAAATCAAATTGCAAGCCCGGCTCGTTCTGGCTACGCAGGCCCGAATTTGGGTAAATTAATTGATCCAACATCTCAGGGCGCCATTTTAGGATTTGGTTCTGGCGATGCGGTTAATTTGACTTTGAATAACCAGGTTTTCAGAATTCCTTCTCTTTTAGCACTCATTAATTTTTATCAGACGAACGCCGAAGGAAATATTCTTTCGACTCCGCAAATCTTAGCGCTCGACAATGAAGATGCTACGATCGAAGTGGGATCAAGAATTCCGATCAGCCAAACGGTTTCGACAACCGCGAATGGTCAATCGACCGCGGCACCGAATCTAGAAGACGTTAATATTTCTTTGAAAATTACTCCCCATATTTCTCCAGACTCGGATCAAGTTCGAATGAAGCTCGTGCAAGAAGTGAAGCAGCCAACGACAGCCCAGATTCAGGCACCAGCGCTCGTCGGAACAACCACCGTTATCGCGAAACGCAAAATTGATACGAACATCGTGATCAACAGCGGTGATACGGCTGTCCTCGGCGGATTGATTCATGACGAAGATACGACGCAAGAACAGAAAGTTCCGATACTGGGCGACTTGCCTATTATTGGTTGGTTGTTTAAAACAGTCACTCTCCATAAAGACAAAGCGAACTTGACCGTTTTTATTACGCCTAAAATTATAAGAAATTCGAAAGACAATCACGATCTGCTCAGCTCAAAAGCTCAGAATCGAATCGAGTGGCTCAAAAAGAATTTCAATGGTCGCGATCCTTACGGAAAAATTATTGAAGATCTTCCTCACGCAGAGATTGAAGAGTCGCAAGAGCGCATGAAAAAGAATGATTAGTCTGAAAGCGAAGCAAACTATGGCGATGCCGCAAATTGAGAGTATTATTTTAAAAAGCACGTCGATCTCAAGCGAGCAGCTCACCGCTTTGCTCGCGATGAATACCGATGAAGGCGCTTCACTCGGCGATTACCTCAGCAAAAAAGAATCGACAAGCGCTGACGAAATCATTTCTGAGATTTGCACTAAGCTCGGCATTCAATATATTAAAGATATTCCGATCAACGAAATCCCGGCTGATTTAATTCGTCATATTCCGATCAATTTAGCCAAAAAGTTTGAGGTCTTACCATTTAAAGAAGAACAAGACCAACTTTTTGTCCTTACGACAAACCCACTGAATAATAAAATCATGGATGATCTGCGGGTTATGTTTAAAAAACGAATACGCATCATCATGACTTCAAAAATTAAAATTCTCGACGCGATTAATAAGGTTTATGAAAAAAGTACTGCGGCCCTTCAAGGTCTCGACGAAATCGAAGAAGAAGACTACGACCTCGATGAGCCAATCGTCGATCTCTTAGAGAGCGGCGAAGATGATGCCCCCGTCATTCGCCTCGTAAATACTTTGCTTTTTCGTGCGGTGAAAGAAAAAGCGTCGGATATTCATATTGAACCATTCGAAAAAGACATGGTCGTGAGGTTTCGGGTCGACGGTATTTTATTCGACATTTTTAAACCACCTAAGAAGCTTCAGAACTCGATCACCTCGAGAATTAAAGTCATGGGTAACTTAAATATTGCAGAAAAACGCTTACCGCAAGATGGTCGTATCCCGCTCAAAGTTGGCGGCAAGGATATCGATGTACGTTTGAGCTCCGTGCCGACTTCATTTGGCGAAAGACTCGTGATGCGTTTGCAAGATAGATCGAACGTCGTTTTACAACTTGAGCAACTTGGCTTCAGCGAAGATTCACTCAACAAGCTCCATAATGATTTACTCCTCAGAACTTACGGAATTATTTTAGTGACGGGCCCTACCGGTTCGGGAAAATCGACCACGCTCTATGCAAGTCTTAATAAAATTAATAGTGTTGCTACAAACATTATTACGGTTGAAGATCCTGTCGAGCAACGAATTCACGGCATTGGTCAGATTCAGGTAAATTCTAAAATTGGTCTTACCTTCGCCGCAGGGCTGAGAGCAATTCTTCGTCAAGATCCTAATGTTATTATGATTGGGGAGATTCGCGATTTAGAGACGGCCGAGATTGCGATCAACGCGTCTCTGACTGGTCACTTGGTGCTCTCAACGATTCACACGAACGATTCGGCCGGCGTGTTTCCTCGTTTGACGGATATGGGTTGCGAACCTTTCTTAGTCGCCACCTCTCTTCTCGGAGTGATCGCGCAACGTCTCGTAAGAGTCTTGTGCCCTCACTGTAAAGCGCCGCACACGGCGACCGACACCGAACTCAACTCGATCGGTCTCACCCGGGCGCAGGCCTCAGCCGGGCGCATCTTCAAAAATGTCGGCTGCGAACACTGCAACCACAAAGGCTATCTGGGTCGAACGATTATCCAAGAGCTCATGATGATTAATGAAGAAATCAGACATTTGATCATGATTAGAAAAGATGGCGGAGCGATTAAAAAGCAGGCCGTCGAAGCCGGAATGAAAACCTTCAGGGATCACGGAATTCAAAAAATTCTGCAAGGAATAACGACGATCGAAGAAGTTTTGGCGAATACACAAGTCGATTTATAGGAAGTAAAACGAAATGCCAATTTTTGAATATCGCGGGCTGAATCAGTCTGGCAAAAACATGCGCGGCACGATCGACGCCGAAAATTTGCGAACGGCGCGTGCAAAGCTTAAAAAAGACGGCGTGTTCGTTGTCGACCTAAAAGATAAGGGCAAAGAACAAGCTAAGAGTAAAAAGAAATCTGGCAGCGGCAAGAAAATCAGCATCGACGAACTCTCGATGATGACGAGACAGCTCGCGACTTTAATCAAAGCAAAAATTCCGTTGGTTGAATCGCTTGCTGCCGTGAGTGATCAGGTTGAAAATGAAACTTTGAAAGAAGCTACGGCCGACATTAAAAATATGGTGAACGAAGGCTCGACTTTTTATAAAGCCCTATCGAAGTATCCTAAACTCTTCGATCATATTTACGTCACGATGTGCGAAGCCGGCGAAGCCACCGGAAATCTCGATGTCATTTTGGTGAGACTTGCCGAATTCAAAGAAGCGCAGAACGAATTGAACTCTAAAGTGAAGTCGGCAATCTTATATCCGGCGATTATGTTTATTTTTACTCTCGCCATGCTTTCAGTTATTTTTATTTTCGTAATTCCAAAGTTGACCTCGATTTTTGAGAGTGCCGATATGGAACTCCCCTGGTACACGCTCATCGTTATTAATTTCAGCAGTATCTTGGTCAACTATTGGTTCGTGATCTTGATCGTTATTTTTGGCGGTTACTATTCATTTCAATCGTGGAAAGTTTCTGAAAATGGGTCAAAGTCTTATGACGCCCTTCTCTTAAAGCTTCCGGTCATTGGTAAGATGGTGAGGCTCGTTGCCGTCTCAAGATTTACCCGAACGCTCGCCACCCTACTTCAGGGCGGAGTTCCGATGCTTTCGGCAATGGATATCGTTTCAAATGTGGTCGGCAATCATGTTTTAGCCGAAGCGATCATTCAAGCACGTGATAATATTTCTGAAGGAGAATCGATCGCGGGGCCATTAAAAAGATCCGAACAGTTTCCGCCGATTGTTACTCACATGATTAACATCGGAGAGAAAACTGGAGAGCTCGAGAACATGCTAACGCAGGTCAGCGACTCGTATGATTTTCAAGTGAAAACCCAAATTTCAGGTTTAACTGCCTTGCTAGAACCAGTGATGATCATTATGATGGGACTCGTCATTGGTGTGATTGTATTTTCAATCATGCTCCCCATGTTTGATATGGCAAATTTGGGCGGACAGGGTTAAAATCAGTTGCTCCAACTCAAAGTTTTTACTCATTGAAAATTTTGACTCATGAGATTTATTTAAGAATGCTTTTACGAATGAAGGGCTTTATGCAAAAATTATCTCATCCAAACAAATTAAATCGCTTAGGTTTTACATTGATCGAGATCATGATCGTACTCGTGATTTTGGGCGGCCTCATGGCTATCCTTGGCAAAAACATTATTAACAACCTTCAAAAAGCAAGAGTGAAAGAAGCCTACATCCAAATTAAAGAGCTTTCGAAAAACCTCGATACCTACAATCTTGATTGCACTCAATACCCGACCACCGATCAAGGTTTGCAGGCTCTTGCCCAAAACCCAGGAACAGACGCCTGTCCGAACTGGGGACCAGAGGCATACGTGAAGACCATTCCGAAAGATCCATGGGGCGTGCCTTACACTTACGAGTCTGACGGTTCTAAGTTCGTGCTGAGAAGTTTCGGTAAAGATAAAAAACCAGGTGGCACGGGTTACGATAAGGACATCACATCGGATGATGATGATGCTCCAGCTAAGCAGTAGATCTTTTCATTAAAGTCCCTTCGGGAGCAGTCTCATGAATGCAAATCGAGGCTTCACACTCATCGAAATCATGATCGTACTTGTGATCATTGGAATGGTGTTAGCTGTCGCTGCTCCCAAACTTGCAAATTCAAAAGGTAAACTCAAAGACGAGGTTAAGCACATCGCCCTGATTGCTAAAGAGATTCACAATGTCGCGAGGCTTGAGAATCGCACTTACCGAATCGTTTTTGCAATGGATGAGAAGAAAGCTCGCTCGTACTGGATCGAATCGGCACCTGCGAACGTCACTCTTCTCAGTACAGATCAAATTAAAAAAATGAAAGACGAGACGGATCCTAAGAAATTACTCATTGCAAAAAACAACGGCTTTGAGGTTTCTCGCTCCATTTTAAAAGATGCTGTCCAATTACCAAAAGATTTATTTATCGATTCGATCGAGTTTGCGGATGGCAAAACAGTGGCCGGAGAACAGGCGAGTATTCATTTTTTCGCTCAAGGTCTCGTGCAAGAAGCGGCTATTCATTTGTCTGATCATAAGACGCTGGTGTGGACTATTTATATTAGCCCACTCACCGCCCACACCATCGTCTTCGAACGAAACGAAAGCCTGAAGGAGATTTCTCAGAGATGAAATCAAAAGGCTTCACCCTCTTAGAAACAATGATCGCCATGATTATTATGGCTGGCGGTATTCTGCTGGTCGCAAATGCTTGGAGCGGCAATACACAGCGCCTAAAAAAAACTAGAATTAATAATACTGTCGCATTTTTACTCCAGAAAAAAATGACCGAGATTGAAATTTACTATATGGATAAAGGTCTTGACGAAATTCCCGACGGAGATGGCGGAGATTTTAGTAAAGACAGCAAAGAGTACGCGCAGTTCAAGTGGTCACTCAAATCAAAATATTTTGAGATGCCCAGCATGACCGATTTACTCGTCGGCAAAGATGGCGGAGCAAACGAAACGATGCTCTTCATCATAGGACAAGTGACTGAGTTTTTAAATAAAGTGGTGAAAGAAGTGACCGTCACCATTATTTACACTGGTAAAATC
>JAYTQQ010000173.1:0-13359 GCA_043746635.1 Bdellovibrionales bacterium
GCCTGCCCTGGCCGCAAGCTAAGCCGTCGTTCGAAACGACGCTAAGTAAGGTTCCCAACTATCTGGAATATGACTCAGAGAGAACTCTTGTCGAATCGGCGGAAGCCAGTTCGGCATACGGGGCTCATTAAGAAGAGGCATATTGGCAGCGAGTGGAGTACGATTGGCTTTTCGGTGGTTGCATTCTCTGCAAGCGGTGACCACGTTCGTCCAATCTTTTCTTCCCATTTTGCTTGCGGGCACAACGTGATCAAGAGTGAGTTCCCTTAAGGAAAATTTCTTTACGCAGTATTGGCAAGTATAGTTGTCTCTCATATAAACATTTTCTCGCGAAAATTTAATACGTGTCGATTTTCGTGGAGAAACATATTTTTTAAGACGTAATACACTTGGGAGTTGAAAATTTTGACGAGCGGAGCGAACAAAAGTTGAATTGTGATATTCGAGAACTTCAACTTTATCCTGAAACCAGAGCATCATTGCTTTTTGCCAAGAAACAAGTTTGACCGGTTGGTAGCTCGAATTGAGAACGAGAGACCTTGCGCTTAAGAGTTGATTGAAGGCACACCTCCTAAAGTGTCTGGTATTGATACATCATTCTTCTCGGAGCTTTGCCAAAACTTCGAGATCAGTACTGCCTTAATCATCTCTCAATTCAAGAAAAGCGCAAGGGCCAGAACGCTTTTTTAGTTTTCTAAAATGCCCCACTCATCTCAGTTCGAGTGGGCTACAGCATTTAATATTATTCCTACTATTAGTTTCTTTTTGAGTAGAAAAACATTCATCCATTTTGTTTAGATTGCTTCTGAGGTCTCAAGGTCATCGTGGTGATGAGCCCTCGCTTTGCCGCCGATCTTTCTGTCTTTCCATTTTGAAAATTGTCGACGAGAACGCTTCAGAAGTTTGTGCGCGAGATCCGCGATTTGTGAGCTCTCGGCTTTCACAAAAAATAGGCCAGCGCCCGATTGAATCTCGATGATGCCTTTGTAGACGACGTGGGCGAATTCTCCTTCGACCGCAAATTGCGCTTTGAGCTTTGAAAAACTAGGGCCTTCTAAGAGAATTTCTTCTAAGAGAGCTCCGACAATTTCCTTGGTTTGGATGCTAGGATGAAATCCTCTATAGTTGATACTCACTTTTTCTGTGAACACATTGAACTCCTTTGAGATGAGATTCAGTACGAGTACTCTAACAGATAGCTGCTAGCTAAAACATGAATCCCCCTAGTGACGTGTCAAGACGCCAAAAAGGCTAAAACAAATCTCGAAAATTGAATAAAAAGGTCTAGTACTCTGACAGATAGGTTTGACGAGGACCTAGACAAACGCCATGATGACAGGATCATGGATGTCGATGAATTCCTACCTTAAGATTATTAAAGCGAGTTAAACGTGGCAATTTCTCAAACCGTACTCAAGCGATGGGTTTTTATTGGAGCCGGCCAAACTCATCTTCTAGCTCTTAAAAATCTCGCTAAAAAATTACCTACGGATATCGAAATTACTGTTGTGAGTGAGCAAACTCACACGCCCATCGTCGAAATGTTTCCGGCTTTTATTGGCGGTCTCTATCGGCAAGACGAATTTTACGTTTCACTTGATCAGCTTTTAAGTGAAGTTCGCGGAAAATATATCAAGGCAGGCATTAAGAGCATCGATTCGAAAAATAAAAAATTAAAACTCGCTGATAGTTCTGAAATTGAATTTGATTTGCTTTCTGTCGACAGTGATCCATTTATTTCAACCGAGCAATTTCCCGGCGCGACCCCCCACGCTCACTTACTTTTGCCAATTGAATTATTTCAGGCCTCTATTCTCAAATTTTGTCAGAGCCTCAGGGGTAAGCGCAAAGTCGATCTCGTGTTCATTGGGTCGGGCCTCCTCAACATTGAAACCGCACTTGCACTAAGACAAAGACTTAAAATTTATGGTGCCGATGTCTTTGTTCATATTATTGAAGTGAACTCAGAAAATGAAGCGAAGCTCATGGTTGGCGAAAGCGTTGAAGCTGAAATTAAAAAATATTGCGAATCGATTGGTTTTAAATTTCATTCTGGCCAAAAAATTAAAGAGATTTTGGCTACTGAAATTATTCTCGACGATGGTTCACGCATTAAATCAGACTTCACGAGTCTGGCTCACACTATAAAAGCTCCAGTTTTTTTAGCGAAAAGTGATCTTGAACTTTACAACGGGTTTGTTTCGATTAATCAGTTTTTACAAGCTTCAAACTCTCACATTTTCTGCGTCGGCAATACTTCGAAAGACGCAAATAAAAAATGGCTTCCATCAAAGCGTCAGATTCGAAAGCAATCGAAAGTTCTTTCTACAAATTTGAAAGCTCTCAGCCTACAGACGAAGCTTAAAAAGTATCGCCCGAGCAGTTCAGACTTTCGTATGATGATTGATGGTCAAGGTGGCGCGCTGGCGTTTAAAGGTTCTTTCTATTTAAGTCCAAGTCAGTTCTTGTGGGAACTCAAAGACTGGGTTGACCGCAAATTTTTGGCGAGCTTTGATCCTCCAAATAAAAAGGCAAAAACTCCAGGGACTCCTGAAGAACTTACTCATGCTTGATAATAACGTAAAAGCCGAAATTATGCGAAGGCGGACCTTCGCAATTATCTCCCATCCCGATGCGGGTAAAACGACCTTAACCGAAAAGCTTATATACCATGGAGGAGTCATTCGCGAAGCCGGAGAAGTGCGCGGTAAAGAGGGTGTGAAAGCGGCGAGGTCTGACTGGATGGCGCTTGAGCAACAGCGCGGAATCTCGATTACGTCGAGTGTTTTACAGTTTGATTATCAAGGATTGAGGGTTAATCTACTCGATACTCCCGGACATAAAGATTTCTCTGAAGACACCTACCGTACGCTCATGGCGGCCGACTCTGCGGTCATGCTGATCGATGTTGCGAAGGGTGTTGAAGACCGAACGAAAAAACTTTATGAAGTTTGTCGTTACCGAAAAATGCCGATCTTTACGTTTGTGAATAAGTGCGACCGCGAAGGAAAAGCACCCCTTGAGCTCATCGACGAAATTGAGACAACTCTCCAGATGAATTGTTACCCGATCTCTTGGCCACTCGGGCTCGGCGGTCTTTTTCACGGTATTTATCATCGGCTCAAAAAACAAATTATTCTCATTCATTCTGAAAAACAAGATATCAGTGAGTCTTGGCCGCTCATTATTCCGGTCGATAGTCTCGATTCGCCGGTATGGGCCGAGCATCTTCACCGTGAAATTATTGATCAAGCTAAAGAAGAAATTGCTCTCGTCGACGGAACACTCGGCGAACTGAGCCATGAAAAATTTCTGAAAGGTGAGTTGTCACCGGTTCATTTTGCGAGTGCAAAACAAAATTTTGCGGTCGATACTTTTCTCGATTTTTTCACAGAATTTGCTCCGCCGCCTCTTGCGCGTCCAAGCCGCAACGGAATGGTTGAGCCGCTCGATGATAACTTCTCAGGCTTCGTTTTTAAAATTCAAGCCAACATGGATCCGAAACACAGAGATCGGGTTGCCTTTATTCGTATTTGCTCCGGCAAATTCGAGCGGGGAATGAAAGTACAACATTCGAGGCACGAAAAAGAAGTGAGACTCGCATTTTCGAATCAGTTCATTGCTCAAGATCGCGAAACGGTTGACCATGCTTACGCTGGCGATATCGTTGGCGTTAACGACACCGGAAATTTTCAAATCGGTGACTCGATCTATACCAATAAGCTTAAAATTTTCGACGATATTCCGAAATTTCCGCCGGAACTTTTTGCGAAGCTTTCGGTGACTGATGCGATGAAGAGAAAAAAACTGCAGAAGGGTATTGATCATTTGTCCGAAGAAGGAATGATCCAGTTATTTATTGATCCGATCATCGGGGCGCAAGATCCTGTTATAGGCGTCGTTGGAGAACTCCAGTTTGAAGTTTTGCAGTACCGCCTCAAAGATGAATACGGTCTTGATGTGCGAATCAACCGCTTACCATTTAGTGTAGCGAGATGGCCGCGTGAACAAGACGGCAGTGCCGTGACGAAACCGCTCAATGGCAATTTTCAAATTTTTCGAGACCTCAATGATCAACCGGTGATTTTGCTCGAAAAAGAATGGGATCTCAACTGGGTGAAAAAAGAAAATCCAGATATTGAGTTCGCAGCTTCAATTTTAAAGGTTCAGAAAAAGTAAAATGACCGCCGCTCCTATCGAAATTCAATCCGGTTCTGTATTTAATCAATGGTGTGCGCTATGGACTTCTCGGAAAAAGCGATGTCGATATTTACACGGCAACGGCCGTCTGTATCATAACTTTTTTATTGTTTTTTGTTTTATCGATGCGTGCTCTCAAATACGAAAACTTTTCGCGGTGGTAATTACTCGAAATCCAAACATTCAAGATTGAGTTTTGGATCACCTATGATGATCTTCTCGATAGTTTTATGAAACGATGTTGCATCGTAGGCCGGATTTTTCGTAAAAATTTCATCAGCATCTTTCACGAGAGTCGTATCTAGATAGCTGGCAACGTCGTCGGTACAAAACAACAGATCTTTGAGATCAGCCATGGTTTTAGGATTCTTAGCCCGAACGTCGGCCTCGATCGTATCTTTATGCGCGGTGAAATAAGCTTCGGCCGCTTTAATTTTTGAATTTTTGCCGGCGAGAGAAAAAGTAGAAATGACTTTTATAATATCACCGACGTATGCGGTTTCTTTATGGAATTCTCTTAGCACTGTCCACGAGCCGAACTTTACGAGATTGGCAAAGCCATCTGCACTCGGCATTTCTCCAAATGTGATGAGGTAACTATAAGCCGCTTTTTTAATAAATTCATTCTTGGCCGCACCATTGCTCGCGCGCTCGATGAAACCTCTCATGAGCGGGTAAATATCCCATACGTCTTGCGTATCGAGTTCGCCGTTGTGAGCGTGCGAATGATTGATAAAGACTGATTCGGTGTAGGATAAAATCAGCGACATCGCTTCGGTATCTGGAGAGTCAAAATTTGAAGTCGAATATCCCGCCGATCGAAACGCATTCTCAAGATTCACTTCGAAATCTTTCAATGGATCGGCAGGCGGTTTCTTCGCATTCGTCGGCGGGGGAGTGCTACTCATTAACTGATTAAAATAAACCGAAAGCTCAGGCAAATTATCAAAGAATTCTCTGACGTGAGCTTTGAAAAAAGTTGAGTAGCAAGCGTGATCGAGTTTGCGGTGTTCGAACACGTCGAGCTCCTGGGTCTTACATTTTTCAGGAACCTGATCGTAAATTCTTAGGCCCATATTGCCGGCCGACCAAACTTGGTAGAACCATTCGATGGCTTCGTGAAATTCAACGAGGTCATTGCCGTTCGAAACTGACATAAAAATGTTGTTCTCTAAGAAAGCGCGAGAAGGTGCTAATCGATTTCTAACATCAATGAACTTTAAATCCTTACCCATCTCACGAACATCAATGTAGAGCTGCGTGAGCTCTTCTTCGTTCATAGAACTCACGTTTTGGCGTCGAGCCGAATCCATAATTTGACTTCGCATGATCTGACGAATGATCGAGAAGCTACTCGATAAAAATAATAGATCGTATCTAGAAAAATTCTGCTGAATATCGCGGGGAGCGAAGTTGAGTTTGTCTTTGTCTTTCCAACGAAGAAAGACTCCGGTTGAAAGAATTTCTTTCATTTGTCTATAGGCCGCTTCAATTTTTGCGTTCTTCGCGCCTCTGGCGCCTTGGTCAAACTTTTCGATCAATTCACGCGCACGAATTTCATCCCGATTCGAGAGCGCAGATAAAAAAAGCATTTGGAGGCTCGCCCATTCGTCGACCGCATCGAGAACGGTTGCGAGATGTTCATCTGTGAAGCTTAAATTCGCAAGGTGTGACGTTTTCGCATAAGGAGTTTTAGCCAAAACTTTTGTTAACAAAATCGGAAGAAAATCTTCGACGCTTTTCTCTTTTAAACCAAATGGTATAAGACTATATTTATCAAGTTTTTTAAGAAACTTCACGAGTTCCACATAAGGTATAGAGCTGTTTTTCTGATATGAAAAACTGTTTTGAAACATTTGCGCGGTCGACGCTTTGAGGCTTACGATATTTTGAACAAAAACATCATCGCGATCTTGGCTTAAATCGCGAGTGTATTTAATGCGAAGGGCGGTTTCTAAAATCAAATCCAGCTGGGTTACAAAATGTTTGAAGTCTTCGCCCTTGATCCTGTCATCTGGGGGATTCACCAAGATTGACTTCAGATTCATAATGAGCTGAACGGCTTCGGTCTCTGATACATTCGCGCCAATATCTGATTTGGCGAAATCAAGGGTGTCGAGATCTGTAAATTTAAACAACGCTCCGGATTTACCCGGAAGGTAATTTTTAATCACTCGGCAAATTTTATGAATCCCGTCGATCGCGTGAGCCATCTTGATCGTATCATTTGCATCACCTAAATTAAGGGGAGTCTGAAGTTTGTAAATATTAATATCTTGGGCCATGCCTGCGAGGACGGGATTCGCATCAATGATGAGATTTTGTATCACGGTGATTTCGGCTTTTGAAATCACGAGCTCGCCGCCACCCAGAACGAAATTTTTAAATTTGAGGTAGGCAGTCAAACTCGGAAGGCTAAATTCTTGAGCTCCACCAAAATATTTTGCGAAAAAAGAACTCACTTCTTGAAGCGTGTACTGATCGCCCGACGTGCTCGATTTTGTTCTTAGCTTAAATTGCTCAAGATCGTGAGAAATACATTCTAGACTTGTTTTGACTTGAGTTTGGGTCGCTGTGCCCGCAACAAAGTCTTTGAAACTTTGACGAACATCGACAGTACAATCGCCCGTTTCTTTCATCCGGACGCTATCATCCCGGTCCTTCGGAGAAGATTTAAAGAGATTGCAGCCGCTGAGAGAAGTCATGGTCATGATGAGCAGTCCCACGCCAAAGAGCTTGCGAGAAGACCCACCAAATACAATAAAGTTCGACTTTTTAAGAAAAGACATTAACTCCTACTTAGCAAAATCGGCACCAGTTTTTAAATCAATCTAGAGTGAGCATTCTTGTCGCAGAAAGGTCTTATACTTTTACAGGGCCAGAATTTCATGTTAAAAATGACAATTCTGAGCCCTAGACGACCTCAAGTTGAGCCTTTTGAGGTGGGTTTTTGGGACTTTTTTAGATGATTTCTGCTATAGGGGTAGACCATATGTTTGATCAACTCAGTGACAAGATTCTGACGAGTTTTAAGAAGTTAAAGGGCCAGGCCCGTATTTCTGAAGCCAATATCCAAGATGCGATTAAAGAAATTCGAATGAGTTTGCTTGAAGCCGATGTTCACTTCAAAGTCGTGAAAGATTTTGTCGATCGTGTCAAAGAGAAGGCCCTCGGAGCCGAGGTGTTGGGCTCGATCACGCCGGGTCAGCAGTTCGTGAAAGTTGTTCACGATGAACTCATCCGAACTCTAGGCGGAACGAAAGAAGAAATTAAATTTCGTGGCACTCCAACAGTTATTTTTCTCGTCGGTCTTCAAGGTTCGGGTAAGACGACGACGTCCGCAAAACTCGCGAAATATATTCGTACTAAATACCAAAAGCGTCCAGGTTTAGTTCCTGCCGATGTTTATCGTCCTGCCGCGATTGATCAGTTAAAGACGCTCGCGAAACAAAATGATTTGCCGGTTTTCCCAAGCGAGACGACGCAAAAACCAGAAGAGATTCTCGCTCTTGCAAAAAAATGGGCCGAAGAAAATATGGTTGAAGTCGTGCTTGTCGATACGGCCGGCCGGCAACAAATTGATGATGACTTGATGGGAGAGCTCGAGAGACTCAAAAAAATTTGGGATCCATCAGAAATTTTACTCGTTGCCGATGCGATGCTTGGTCAACAGTCGGTCAATGTTGCTCAAGGCTTTCACTCCAGACTAGGGCTTACGGGTCTCGTTCTCACTAAAATTGACGGCGATGCACGCGGCGGAGCGGCACTCAGTATTCGTGAAACGACGGGTGTTCCCATTAAATTTCTCGGCACCGGTGAAAAGAGCGATGCGCTCGAAGTTTTTCACCCCGATCGTCTTGCTTCCAGAATCCTGGATATGGGCGATGTTTTGTCGCTCGTCGAACGCGCTCAAGAAGTCATCGACCTCAAGTCGGCTGAAGAGTCGGCCAAAAAGATGGCGAAAAACCAATTTACGATCAATGACTTTTTAAGCCAGCTCAAGATGATGAAAAAAATGGGCGGTATGGAAAGCTTAATGAAAATGATCCCGGGCATGGGTCAGGCGATGAAACAGGTGAAGAATATGGCTCCTCCTGATGATCAAATTCGAAAAATCGAGTCTATCATCTCATCGATGACCCAAAAAGAACGGGATAATCACAACATTTTAAACGGTTCAAGACGCTTGAGAATTGCGAAAGGCAGCGGCACCCAAGTCTCAGATGTGAATAAATTCATTAAGCAATTCGAAGAGAGTAAGAAAATGATGTCTCAGGCGATGAAAATGTTTGGTAAGAAGGGGATGCCTGGTGGCTTTTCTCCATTCCGGTAAGTTTTTGGTGTTTTAAGCTTGCCAAATTCGGCGAGTTCTAGTTACATCCTTCGGTCAGCCAAAATATATATGTTTGGGTGGCATACAGAAAATTTTTAAGGAGATCTTGTGGTAGTTATTCGACTCAATCGTGGTGGATCAAAAAAACGTCCAAAATATCGTATTACAGTTGCTGATTCACGAGCTTGGCTTGGTGGCAGATTTTTGGAAGTGATTGGTTCTTACAATCCACTCCCAAAGGGAACAGAAAAAAAATTGCACATCGATCTTGATAAAGTAAAGTCTTGGGTCGCTAAAGGGGCACAGCCTACTTTGCGCGTAAAGAGCCTTATCAAAATGGCCGAAAAACAAGCTTAGTTCTTTTTCATTAACACTGGAGATCTCTAAATGACTTACAGTCCTACAAGTTTAAAAGACCTGGTTGAGTTCATGGCTAAATCTCTGGTAGATGCTCCCGACCAAGTTGAGGTCAATGAAATCGTTGGCGAACAGACGATGGTTGTTGAACTCAAAGTGGCTAAAGAAGATCTCGGTAAAGTGATCGGTAAACAAGGCCGCACCGCTCGTTCAATGCGTACTATTTTGAATGCTGCGAGCACGAAGCTTCAAAAGCGAAGCGTCCTCGAAATTGTCGAATAGGCTTTACGCCTCTTAAAGATCAAAATTGGAATTCATAAAAGTTGGAAAAGTAAAAGACGCCCACGGATTAAAAGGTGAGCTCTTTATTTTTCTTTTCGCAAAAACGGCTCCCTGGATCAAACAACTCAGAAGTTTCAATATCACGCGCGAATCGCCTTCGGGCAAAGTCGAAACTCAAACTCTTACTTTGAAATCATCGCGTCCGCACAAAGACGGTCTCATCGTTGTGACCGAAGAAATCACCGACCGAAACCATTCGGAGTCTCTCAAGGGTTTCGCTTTTGAAATTCCAAAAAATATTTTGGTTTCAAAAAAAGGTGACACTCCCTACCTCATCGAACTCTTAGGGTTTGAAATTTACGATAATAATATTTTAATCGGCGTCATTTCGAGTTTTTCAAGCAACAGCGAGCAAGATCTTTTGGTGGTTGAGTCGGCGACGAGGTTTTACGAAATTCCTTTTGTTGAACCTTACGTTCTCAAAACAGATTACGAAGATCGAAAGATCATGATGGTTGTTCCTGAAGGATTGCTCGAACTCTGCGGATATGACAAGTGAACTTTCAGGTTATTAGCCTCATGCCAGAGATGATTTTATCTGGGCTCAAAGAAGGCGTCGTCGCAACGGCCATAGACAAAAAGATCATCGCGATCGAATGTTTGAATCCACGAAAATTTACGACCGACGCTCATCACACAGTCGACGATCGACCTTTCGGTGGTGGTGACGGCATGATCATGATGGCCGAACCCATTGACCAGTCAATCGCCTATTTTGAAGCGAAGTCGAAGGCGGATGAAATCATCTACCTCTCGGCCCGTGGAGAAGTCTTAACCGATGCGGTTGCGATTGACCTTTCTCAGAAAAAAAGACTCACGCTGATTTGCGGCCGTTACGGCGGTGTTGATCAGCGGGTTATTTTGAAAAATAAGGTCCGCGAGATTTCGATTGGTGATTATATTTTATCAGGCGGAGAGCTCGCGGCATTAGTACTGATCGACACCGTCTCGAGACACTTGCCCGGTGTTTTAGGAAATGAAGTATCGTCGCTCAGCGACAGCTTTGCTGATGGTCTTCTTGAAGCGCCTTCTTTTACGAGATCGCGAGACTGGGGAGCAATCGAAATACCGGCAGTTCTTCTCGGCGGTGACCATAAAAAAATCAAAGAGTGGAAAGATGCTTTGAGCATTCTATCGACTCTTCAAAATAGGGAAGATTTATTTCATAAGAAAGACTTGGCTCTTAAAACTCTCGAGGCAACACTTGCATTATTTGATAGAATGTCGGCCCCTGAAAGAGAAGTTTCGGGTCTCGTTGACTTTCATCATATTTCGAAAATTTTAAATGATGCCATCGCCAGAAAGAGGTCTTAAATGCAACTTTCGGTTGGCCTTATCCATCACCCGGTTTTAGATAGTGCGAAGAGCATAGTAGCGACGAATATCACGAACCTCGATATTCATGACATCGCGAGGGTCTGCAGAGTTTACGGGGTTGAGCGCTACTACGTGATTCATCCGATGAAAGAGCAGCAAATGTTTGTCTGGCGCATGCTCGATCACTGGCGCACCGGCGAAGGCTCAAAGCTCAATCCCATGAGAAAGACCGCGTTGACTATGGTGCATACCGCAGACAGCGTGAAGGCAGCGATTCAGGATTGGGCGGGAGATGAAAAAGTCTTGTTGGTAGGGACTTCGGCTAGAACGATTGGTATAACAAGAATTGGTTTTGAGGAATTGAAACTCAAACTCCACGGGAGTGACCAAAAGGTGTTTTTGATCTTTGGAACTGGCTTCGGGATGACCGAAGAGCTCCTCAAATCTTGCGATTATTTGCTTGAGCCACTCCAAGGAGCGCCTCCGCTCGATTATAGGCATCTTTCGGTGAGATCGGCGGTAAGTATCTGTCTTGACCGACTTAGGCCGTCATGATAAATGTTTTCGTTCTCTTTTAAAATAGTAGTCAAAATAATTGGCGAGTTCATGGGTCGAGTTCATGGGTCGAGATAAACGGGAGTTCAGGCAATGACTGATATAGTTCAAAAAGTAGCAAAGATGATCAACGATAGAAACCACGGCGAACGAAATAAGGCTCGCGCCATTGCTGACTTTTCAGCGGGTGACACCCTTGGTGTTTATGTACGAGTAAAAGAAGGCGAAAAAGAACGCGTTCAGCTCTACAAAGGTGTTTGCATTAAAATTCAAGGTAAAGGACAAACTCGTTCTTTCACAGTTCGAAAAGTTTCTTCAGGCATTGGTGTTGAAAGAACATTTCCGTTCATGAGCCCAAACTTAGATCGCGTTGAACTCGTTTCAAAAGGTAAAGTACGTCGCTCAAAACTCTACTACCTTAGAAATCTTCGCGGTAAAGCGGCGACGATTGAAACTGAGTTGTACGCTGCTCCTTCTGAAAAAGAAGAAGGCGGAGAAGCTGTAGCGAAAGCTCCGAAGGCCCCGAAAACTCCGAAAGCAAAAAAAGCTCCAAAGCCGTAAATTGAAACCTAAAATATTGAATCCGCTTGAAATGGTCGACCATTTCAAGCTGCCATTTCAGCCTATCATCGGTGTCGATGAAGTCGGTCGTGGATGTCTTGCCGGAGCGGTCTACGCTGCGGCTGTAATTCTTAACGAAGATTTTGACTGCTCTGAAATCACAGATTCTAAAAAAATATCCGCTTTGCGAAGAGAAAAATTAGCAAGAGCGATTCAGGAGTCTTGTCACTTCAGTATCTCGTTTGCAACAGTCCAAGAAATTGATGAGATCAATATATTGCAAGCATCGCTGCTTGCAATGAAGAGAGCCGTTATCGAAGTGATTCAGAAGGCGAAATTGAAATCAGGCTTGATTGCTATTGATGGCAATCAGATGATTAAAAATATTCCGCTCGAGTTGAAGAAGTTCAAACAGCAAACTTTTATTCAAGGTGATCTCAGGCTGAAACCAATCGGCGCGGCGTCGATCATTGCGAAGGTCGCACGCGACCAATACATGAGAGAGTTGCATCTTGAGTTTCCGCAATATGGGTTCGCTTCACACAAGGCCTACGCATCTCTCGAGCACCGAAGAGCGATTCAAAAATTTGGACCTTGTCGCGAACATCGAAAAACATTTGGCGGCGTCAAAGAATTTATCCGGAAATTTGAAAACGGATTTGAAAAAACTCTCGAACTCTGATCGTGGCTTATACTGTGAATACCTTGTTTACCAAAAGCTCCTTAAAGAAGATTTCAAGTTTATCGCTCATCGATTAAAAACTCCCATGGCCGAAATTGATTTGCTTTTTGTTTGTGATTCACGTGCGATCGCGGTCGAAGTGAAGTCGAGTGCGTCAGATGCTTTTTTATTCACGCGGGTCGGCCGTCGTCAGAAAACAAAACTCCGTGCGGCTCGCTTATTTTTAGAATCAAAATATCCAGAAGTGCAGCTGGTTTTGGCAGTTGTGAGCCATGATGCATCAATAGAACTCATCGAAAACTTCTAATGTTGACTCGGCCCAGCTGGGATCGGAAGCTTAAAGGAGATGACACATAAAAAAATCTTCATCTCTATTTTGGTTTTCTTCTTTTTTCGCGTCAGTTCGGCTGCGGCCGATCCGGCGAAAGATTTTGTGATGAGCTGTACTTACGGCGTTCTCGCCGGAACTCTCGTGGGAACGGCCACACTCGCGTTCTCCGATAAGCCTGGAGACAACCTCAACCGCATCGCTCGGGGCGCATCGATCGGGCTCTATGCCGGGATTTTACTCGGTCTCTACGTTGTAAACTTGAGCTCAGGAGGAGAAGAAGATCCGCAGGTTTCGATGAAGGAGCTTCCGAAAC
The DNA here is from genome assembly GCA_043746635.1 of Bdellovibrionales bacterium. Classification (GTDB taxonomy): domain Bacteria; phylum Bdellovibrionota; class Bdellovibrionia; order Bdellovibrionales; family JAMPXM01; genus JAYTQQ01. The sequence goes on from JAYTQQ010000173.1 coordinate 12,992, forward strand.
TTCAGGTTTATCCGATCGTGAGTGAAGTCCACGGCGTCGAAGGCGGCGCTGTTCGCTACTCTCTCTGGCAATTCTAACTGGCAATTCTAACTGGCTATTCTCTCTGGCTATTCTCTCTGGCAACTCAAATTAGGTCGTAGGTGGTGGAGTCGCATTCGGCGGCGTATTTGGCGAAGTTGCTGTAGGTGCTGCGCCCGATGCCGATCCGCCGAACTGGTAATCGAAATTGATCGTCTCGCTTGTTCCGACTTGTCCTAAGAAGTGAATGAATTTAATTCCTACGCCCCAGCAGTTTCCTGGCGGAGTGAGCAGCACCATCGCATCCCAATAGTTAATGTCATAACTATTTCGAAAATCAACCGGGTTTA
>JAYTQQ010000174.1:0-19643 GCA_043746635.1 Bdellovibrionales bacterium
CTCACCTTTTTGAACGGCGGCGATCACGCCGCGAACGACTCGGTACTGTAACTTTTTATTCCAGGCCATCATGACGAGATCAACACCTGCATTGATGGCACGCTTGGCGTGATCGAGAGCGCTACCTGAACCGGCGCCTCCCATTTCGATATCGTCAGTCATGACGATTCCTTTGAAGCCTAGTTTTGTACGGAGTACATCGGTGATGAGAGTCTTTGAATACGTAGCCGGAGCGAGGCTTGAATCAATTTTAGGAAATGCAATGTGAGCTACCATAATAGCACTTGAGCTGCCGCCACGTTTCGTCAATTGCTCATAGGGAATCAGGTCACTTAAAAGAAGGGCATCGAGAGTCACATTTTTTTGAGGCGTTACTAAATGTGAATCGCCTTTGACTCCACCATGACCCGGAAAATGTTTCGCCGTCGGAAGAACCCCACCGTCTCTCAGTCCGTCCGCAAACTCGAGCCCCATTTCAGAAACGACCTGAGCATTTTTTCCGAAGGCGCGGGTGCCGATGAATGAATCTTTTATTGGATCGGCAATGTCTAACACAGGCGCAAGATTCATATTGAAGCCAAGTGCTTTGAGTAGAATTCCGGTTTGAAAGCCCGCCTCATGCACGAGCTGAACTTCTCCGGCTTCGGCGAGCCCAAGTGCGCTCGGTAGCTGCGGTGAAGTTTTAATTCGTATGACGTCGCCGCCCTCTTGATCAACCGCAATCAAAAGTGGAACGTGCGAAGATTTGATCGAATCTCTCTGTGCTCGGTAGAGCATCTCGGCAGTTTGTTTTGCCGTATGAATGTTACGACTGAAAACGAGAATTCCGCCGGGGTGTAATTTTAAAATAATATCATCAAGTGCGTGAGAAGTTTCGGTGCCCATGAACCCAAAAATAAAAAGTTGTCCGACCTTTTGTTCGAGAGTCATTTTGCTCAGGAGTTCTTTGTCGGGATCGGACATAGTTGTGACGGGCGCTGCCGTCAGCGCGGTACCTAATGCCGGAACCTTTGCCGGCTGAGCAGAGGCGATTGAAAAAAGAATGAGAATTCCCACGAAGGAGAAAGCCATTTTAGAGTGAGGTGACATCTCTTTATTTTAGCATTTGCCTTAAGCGAAGAGGGGTCCAAAAACGAAATTTGGACGTGAGGCTCGGCAAGAAATGCCGGTCAAGGTGGCGGGCGGCGATCGCTACCTAAATCAGCTTCAGCAGATAGTTGAGTTCTTCATGAATATTCGGCCACGCGATCGTATTCATTCGAATAATCAAACGCATATCAGGAGTGATCGCATATTTTTTGTTATCACGAGACGTGAGCTCAACGACTTTCGTCGGTGGCAAAGACGTTCGTTCTGTGAACGAAAGCGAGATCGTCTTAGGCCCAGAGCTGATGTCACGAATGCCTAGAGTGCGGCACTGAGCGCGGATGAGCATGAGCCCCAGGAGGTTCACGACCTGTTCGGGGAGCTTTCCGAATTGGTCACGTAAATCATCTTCGATACGATCGACGTCTGCGAGAGTTTCGATTTGCGCAAGCTCTTTGTAGTAACTCAAACGAATACGAATATCCGGAATGTATTCATTCGGAATCAAAGCAGGAATACGCACATTAATTTCTGGCTCGATCGCTTCGACAACTTCCTCGCCTTTCGCGATCCGGATCGCTTCGTCGAGAAGTTCCATGTACATTTCATAGCCGACCGAATCGATATGGCCCGATTGGCTTTCGCCCAAAATATTTCCGGCGCCTCTGAGTTCAAGATCATGATGGGCGATGCGAATACCACTTCCGAGAGCGGTATTTTCTTGAATGACTTTCAATCGTTCTTGCGCATCTTTCTCGAGACGCTTATTTGCAGGAATGAGAAGGTAACAGTACGCGCGCTCTTTACTGCGGCCCACGCGGCCTCGCAACTGATACAGCGTCGCTAACCCAAGCTGATGGGCATTGTCGATAAACATTGTGTTGGCTCGTGGATTATCGATGCCCGATTCGATGATCGTTGTACAAACCAGAACGTCAATTTCGTGATTGAAAAAAGCCATCATGGTAGATTCGAGCTCGTGTTCATCCATTTGACCGTGACCCACACGAATACGTGCGGTCGGCACCATGCGCTTAATGTCGTCGGCAAGCTGGTAGATACTTTGCACTCGATTATGTAGAAAGAACACTTGGCCGCTGCGGCTGATTTCAGACTCGATACCTTTACGAATCGTCTCTTCGTCGAATTTCGTAACGAACGTGCGAGTCGGCAATCGATCAACGGGTGGAGTATTAATAATCGAAAGATCACGCATCCCCACTAAACTCATGTTGAGAGTTCGCGGAATCGGAGTTGCGGAGAGAGTGAGGGTATCGACACTCAGCTTCATTTTCTTGATGCGCTCTTTGTGGGTGACTCCAAATTTGTGCTCTTCATCGATAATCATGAGACCCAAATCTTTAAACGCGACATCTTTACTTAAAAGTCTATGCGTGCCGATGAGAACATCGACCTTACCCTCTTTGAGTTCGATAAGAGTTTTCTTAGCATCTGCATTTGAAACAAAGCGGTTGAGCCCGCGAACGATGATAGGCCAATTTTTAAATCGCCGTTGAAAAGTTTCGACGTGTTGAAAAGAGAGAACCGTTGTCGGAGCCAAAACCGCAACTTGCTTCTGCGCCTGAATTGCCTTAAATGCCGCCCGAATGGCGACTTCGGTTTTGCCAAAGCCGACGTCGCCGCAAATGAGACGATCCATTGGCTTGTCGCTGACCATATCTCCGATGAGGTCTTTCACGGCCTTGAGCTGATCGTCAGTTTCATCATAGGGAAAAGCGGCTTCAAATTGTAAGTAGTCGGTATCATTTTCAGGAAACGGCGGACGATGCATTTGCGCACGCTTAGCATAAAGCTCAAGCAAGTCTCCAGCGATTTCTCGTAGATGATTCTTCACCTTAACTTTGGTTTTTTGCCAGCCTGTCCCACCGAGTTTATCAAGCATCGCTTCGCCGCCGGGGCCGCCGTAACGATTGATCTGGTTGATACGATAAATCGGGAGATAAAGCTTATCTCCTTCTTTGTAAGAGATCTGAATAAATTCGGCGTCGATACCAGCGATCGGCATAACCTTTAAGCCTTCATATACGCCGATGCCATGAAGAATATGCACGAGACGATCTCCGATATTAAGATCTGAAAAGCTTAACGTGCCGGCGCGAGTTTCGAGAGACCCTTTAGTTTTATGCTCGCGCTTGCGTTGTTTCTTTCCAAAGAAATCCTCATCGCGTAAGAAAATAATATTTTCATCGGTCAAGCGAAGACTTTGATCACTCGAGCGTTCGATGATATGCACGAGCTGAGCATTTTCTCTTTGGGCTTCGGCAAGAGAGCTGAAATCGTAAACTTCTTCAGAAACCAAAGTCGGAATGAGATCTAATTTTTCGAAAAGCAACTCAAGGCGTTTCGCTTGCGCTTGGGTCGAAGCAGTGATAAACACGAGATTTTTTTCAGCACGCCAAGCACCCACTCTGCGGGCATTTTCGTTCGCCGCTTCGGGACTCACCGCGCGGGTTTCGAGAAATGAAAGGTCTTGAGTACTCCAAGAAACCTGTTTGGTTTCGACCGACGCACCCGCCTCTTGCAAAAACAAATGGTGAAAAGCAATTCGTCTGCGACAGACGTCGAAATTTAATTTTTCGAAAGCGGCAAAAAGACTTTCTGGCTTAGGCCGAATCGCTAAAGTTTCAGAAGCATCAAACTCGGCTTTGAGAGATTCGAGTAACAGATCGGACTCGTGCGTGAGATCGGCCGGCTGCAAGAGCCATATATTGGGAGGAAGCTTAAAGTGATCGAGCGGCGTAGCGAACTCTTCGTAAAAGTCTCCGAGTAAGAAATCCATGCCCGGAAAGATCTGCGCCTGAATGATCGACTGCAAGACTTGATCTTTTTCGTTGGGTTCGACTTTTCGTCGAGAGGCATCGACGCGGTATTGGTTAGCGGCGTTCATGCGGACTTCGTCGGTGTAGACAATTTCTCTTGGAGGAATAATATGGCAAGCTTTGAGTTCTTCGGTCGTTACACTTCGGCCCGTGTCGGGATCAAAGAAGCGCATCGATTCGATGTCGTCTCCAAAAAGTTCAAAGCGAACCGGTAGATCATGCGCCGGAGAAAAAATATCGACGATGCCACCACGAATAGCGAAAGTTCCGATGTCTTCAACGACCGGGGCTGACTGATAACCGAGCTTTATTAAAACTTTTGAAAACTCTTTAGGCAGTTCTTGAGAAAGCTTGAGAGTTAAATAATTTGATCGTAAAACTGAAGGCGGTAAAGTTCTTTGGATGAGAGCCGCAGTCGAACAAATAAAAATCTGCTGAGTGCTTGAGTTTTGTGCAGCAAAAGCAAAGCCCATTCGGGCAGCTACAAGCCGCGCGTTCGGATAGAGTCCTGAATAAGGTGAAACATCAAAAGAGCTTAAAAGCTTTGTCGAAAGTTCGGGATTGAAAAAAGCGAGCTCTTCTTGAAAGCACTCGGCTGCCCTATCTGTAGGCAAAATGACGAGTTGGGGAGCATCCCACAAAACCGGAGACGTCGATTGGCTCAGCAAAAGTGCGAGAGCAAAACTCGAATTTGTACCGGTGATATTGAGAGTATCAGAAGAGATTTTAGAAAGTCTCGCTAACTCCCGCTCCAGAACTTTTTCGAAATGTAATTCGAGAGGTAAAGACAGCATCTACTCACCGCGACGATAAAGAGGATTTTTTCAAATAGCTTGTTGATATCATCTTATATTCCTTAGAAGATGAAGGCCAAGTAAATTATTTGGAGGCATCTCTTGAGCAGCATACTTCCCATTATCATTTTGTTTTTTATCGTCATCGGTTTTGGTGCCGGAATTCTATTTTTATGCAGCTTTTTGGGCCCCAAGAAAGCGCCTAATCCGGCAAAAGATATGCCTTACGAGTGCGGTGTTCCGGGAACGGATGTTGGGGATTCAAAAATTAACGTAAAGTTTTATCTGACGGCGATCTTATTCATTATTTTCGATATCGAAATTATTTTCATGTATCCTTGGGCCGTAACTTTTCTCGACGCCGTCAAAAAAGGCGAAGGCGCGTACCTTCTTGGAGCCATGGGCATTTTTGTTTTGTTATTTATTTTTGGTCTCTTTTGGGAAGTAAAGTCAAAAGCTCTCGATTGGGATTAGGATCTTGTATTTAATCATCTTTGAAGGACGTTAAAGCGTGGGCGCAGATAAATTTGAAATAACCGTGAATTTACTCAAAATGATCGTCATCTTCGCGATGATGATTCAAATCGTTCCGATTCTCGTATGGGCAGAGCGCAGAGGCTCTGCGTTTATTCAAAATCGTTTCGGACCCAATCGCATCGGACCTCTTGGTCTCATGCAGCTTCTCGCCGATGCGGTCAAATTTTTATTCAAAGAAGAGTTTTTGCCAAAGCAAGGTGTCGCACTTTTATACTACGGAGCACCTGTTGTCGCCCTGGTCCCGGGTGTTTTGGCTCTGGCGTCCCTTCCGCTTTCTCCCATGATTCACATCGAGCCGTTTACTTTGTTCGGGCACATGTGGGCCGGGCTTGACGGCAAAGGTTATGATTTTGCTTTTCAAGGCTTCAACGTGAGCGTAGGCATCGTTTATGTTTTGGGAGTGTCTTCTCTCGGGGCATACTCACTTTTGATGGCGGGTTGGGGATCGGCAAATAAGTATTCTTTGATGGGGGCTTTAAGAGCCAGTGCCCAAATGATTTCATACGAACTTGCACTCGGCCTTTCGCTCGTAGGAATTTTACTCGTCTATGGAACGTTGAGCTTTAGCGAAATGATGCATCTTCAAGATGCTCCACTCGTGTATGGATTTTTCGGACAGAAATTCACGATTCCGTTTTTGGCAGACTGGGGAATTTTTCATAACCCTATCGGGATGCTTCTCTTTGCTTCAGCCACTTTTGCCGAGTGCAATCGTTTGCCGTTCGATCTTCCCGAAGCTGAGGGTGAACTCGTCGCTGGATTTCATACCGAATACGGCGGATTCAAAATGCTTTTGTTCTATATCGGTGAGTATGGTCACATGTTGGTGGCCAGTGCGCTTCTCTCGATATTTTATTTCGGTGGATACAATATTCCGCATTGGTTTATGGATCTCGTGCCGATTAATCACATCGCCGGAAATCTCGGCGCGGTTATTTTCGCTCTCGTTTCGCACGTTTTCTTGCTCATGAAAATTTTAATCTTTTTGTGGATTTTTATTTGGGTTCGCTGGACTCTTCCGAGATTTCGTTACGATCAACTCATGGACCTCGGCTGGAAAACGATGCTGCCATGGGCTCTCGTGAACGTCATCGTGACCGCACTCTGGATCTTTTTCGCGCAAGGCTAATTTTTTAAGGTAAGGAACACGCATGCTCGCTTTGTCAGATTACATATTTTATTTTCTCGCCTTCGTGACCTTCTTGTCCGCGTGCGGAGTGATCTTGGTGCAAAATCCAATCTACTCGGCACTCTTCCTCGCGATCTCGATGATTGCCGTTTCGGCGTTGTTCGTGACGCTCGATGCGGTTTTCGTCGCGGGAGTTCAATTGATCGTCTACGCGGGCGCAGTGATGGTTCTTTTCGTCATGGTCTTGATGCTTTTCGATCTGAAACACGAAATGGATGCGTTTTCAAAAGGCGTCATCAGTGGAGCTTTGAAGCTTGCAAGCATCGGTGTGATCTTGGGTCTTATCCTCGGATCAATTTATATGTCGGCCGACATGGTTTTCAATAATCAAGCCGCGCCAATCGCCGCAGGAACAGATCCCGTCAAAGGATTGTCCCAAGCTCTTTTCGGAAATTATATTTTTGCATTTGAAGTCATCGGCGCGCTTCTCCTGATTATCGCGATCGGTGCAGTTACTCTTTCACGTATTCGCGGAGGCACGCATGCCGATGACTGATGTTTTTCTTAAAGTAGGTCTCAATCATTATTTATTTTTATCGGCACTCATGTTTGCCGTAGGTATGCTTGGCGTTTTGCTGAGAAAAAATGTGATCGTTATTTTAATGTCTATTGAGCTCATGCTCAACGCCGTGAATATTACATTCATCGCGTTCAACCGATTTCAACAGCCAGACAATTACAATGGCCAAGTCATGGTGTTTTTCGTTATGACAATTGCTGCGGCTGAAGCGGCCATTGGTCTCGCACTCGCGGTCATGATTTTTAAGAGATTTAAGCAAGTGAACATCCGATTTTTTGAACATCTTAAGGGCTAAACTATGCAGACAAGTCTTTTTGCCACCCTCTTGCTCGCACCACTGGCAGGATTTTTATTTAATGGACTCCGATTTAAGAGCAAAAATTATATGCTCGCCGGTACGGTCGCGACACTCGCCGCCGCGGTTTCGTTTGTTTGTTCGGTTTGCCTGGTTTTAAAAACCTGCAGAGAAAAAGGCGCCGAAGAATCAGTGAGCGCAAACTTTTTTGAGTGGCTCAACGTTGGTTCTTTTCACGCAAACGCCGCTTTCGTTGTCGATCACATCAGCGCCATCATGATTCTCGTCATTACCGGCGTCGGAACCTTGATTCATTTGTTCAGCATAGGCTATATGTCTCACGACGATCGCCCGACAAAATATTTTGCTTACCTGAATTTGTTTTTGTTTAATATGCTCCTCCTCGTTCTTGGCGATAATTTGCTCGTGATGTTTGTCGGCTGGGAAGGCGTGGGTCTTTGCTCGTACCTCCTCATCGGCTTTTGGTTTACGGACAAAGCAAAGGCCGCTGCGGGAATGAAAGCTTTCGTCACGAACCGCATTGGTGACGCCGGATTTTTGCTAGGGATCTTTATGCTCTTTCAAACTTTCGGTACGGTTCACTTTGGTGAAATTATTGCGAGAGCTCCAACCGTTGCCGAACTTGGCTGGAATGGCCCCATCACGCTTGCTTGTTTGTTTTTATTCATTGGTGCCTGCGGGAAATCGGCGCAAATTCCCCTTTATGTTTGGCTTCCTGATGCGATGGCGGGTCCGACGCCGGTGTCGGCTTTAATCCACGCGGCGACGATGGTGACCGCCGGCGTTTACATGATCGTTCGCTTACACCCGATCTTCTTGATGGCTCCGAATGCGCTTCACGTGATCGCCATTATTGGTGCGGCGACAGCACTCTTTGCGGCGACGATCGGTATCGCCCAAAACGACATTAAAAAAATTCTCGCGTACTCAACGGTTTCGCAATTGGGATATATGTTTCTCGCTTGCGGGGTCGGCGCTTTTCACGCAGCGATGTTTCACTTGATGACACACGCATTTTTCAAAGCGCTCATGTTCTTAGGTTCAGGTTCTGTGATTCACGCCATGCATGAAGAGCAAGACATCCGCAAAATGGGCGGGCTCAAAAAGTACATGCCGATCACGCACGTCACTTTCGTTATTGGATGGCTAGCGATTATTGGCCTTCCGCCGTTTGCGGGATTCTTTTCGAAAGACGAAATTTTATTTCAATCTCTCGCCTCTTGGTACGGAAGTCCCTACTTGTATGCGGCAGGCCTCATCGCGGCAGCATGCACGGCTTTCTACATGACAAGACTGATGGCGCTCACCTTTTGGGGAAAGAGCCGATTTGGACAAGACGTGCATCCACACGAGTCTCCGCTAAGCATGACGATCCCGTTGATTGTGCTGGCGATTCTATCTGCCGTCGGTGGCTGGATCGGAATGCCAAAAGCATTTCATCTCCCGAACTTACTCGAAGAATGGTTTGAAGGAGTGATTCACATGACTCCGGTTCGTCCCGAGTTTGCGTCTTCGGAAGTCCTTTTGATGGTCGTGAGTGTTGCGGTTGCGGGACTTTTTGCCTACATCGCGTACTTTATGTACACGGCTTATCCGAAAATTGCCGAAAACTTTACGAAAAGATTTAGCGGTCTCTATCACTTAGTTTTAGATAAATATCGTATTGATGAACTTTACGAAGCAACGCTTATTAAGCCGCTCATTGAAACCAGCCGCGGCCTCTGGGCGCATGTTGACGTTGGCTTTATAGACAAGATCACTTACGTCGTGGGCGATGCCGTTCGCGGTACGGGATCGACGCTCAGAACTCTCCAAAACGGAAATTTGCAACAGTATGCACTCTACATCAGCTTAGGCGTTGCGGTTTTCATATTTTATATAATGAGGTCATAGTTCATGTTGATATCATCGCTGATCTTTCTACCGATTTTGTTTGCGCTCATGGTGCTGTGCTTACCAACGAAGATGGTTCGGCCCGTCGCACTCGTTCTAGGGATTTTCGAATTTGTTTTAAGCCTCGGGCTTTTAACGGGATTTGATAAATCGACTCCGGCCTTACAGTTTGTCGAAAAAGTTTCGTGGGTTCCCAAACTCGGTATTAATTACTTCGTCGGAATCGATGGTTTGTCTCTGTGGCTCGTCATCCTCACGACCTTTTTAACGCCCATCATTATTTTAGCCAGCATGGAAAGCGTTCAGAAAAGAGTTGCCGGCTTTCATGCAGCACTTTTCGTTTTGCAAACCGCAATGCTCGGATCTTTCGTCGCGATGGATGCCGTTTTGTTTTATACTTTCTTCGAACTTTCGCTCGTACCAATGTATTTCATGATCGGCATCTGGGGAGGCGAGCGTCGTATCTACGCAACCGTGAAGTTTTTCATCTATACAATGGCCGGTTCGTTGATGATGCTTCTCGCGATCATCTACTTGATGTACGCATCGAAAGAACTGCCAGGCGGCCAAATGTCGGCGAGCCTTCTCGATCTCTACCAATTGCGGCTTCCGTTTCTAGCAGGTGGATTTTTAAATCCGCAAACACTTTTGTTTTTTGCGTTTTCGATCGCATTCGCGATTAAAGTTCCGATGTTTCCGTTTCATACTTGGTTGCCAGATGCTCACGTTGAGGCTCCGACTCCGGGGTCAGTAATTCTTGCGGGCGTGATGCTCAAAATGGGAACTTACGGATTTTTGAGATTTGTGATTCCGCTCTTTCCTGAGGCGGCAGAGTATTGGGCTTGGCTATTTCTCTTTGTTGGAGTCATCGGTATCATCTACGGAGCTCTCGTCGCGATGGTTCAGCCAGATATGAAAAAACTCGTCGCGTATTCATCGGTTTCTCACATGGGCTACGTGATCATCGGTTTATTCGCTCTCAATACTTACGGCGTTGCCGGAAGTCTTTACCAAATGCTTAGTCACGGCATCAGTACCGGCGCGCTTTTCTTAATGGTCGGCATGATCTATGAGCGTACGCATTCTCGAGAAATTTCAAAATACGGCGGACTCGCGAAAGCTTTGCCTATTTTTACAATTTTCTTTTTCATCGTAACGCTTTCAAGTATCGCGGTTCCGATGACGAATGGTTTCGTTGGCGAATTCTTTATTTTACTGGGCACGTTCATGGCGAATAAAGCGATCGCGATCGCGGCGGTCACGGGTGTGGTTCTAGGAGCGGTCTATATGTTATGGATGTTTAAACGGGTTTTCTTCGGTGAGGCCGGTGAGCTTGTAAAAGACACTCATCATCCACTGATTGATATGACTTTTCGCGAAATCGTCGTGATGGTTCCGATGGTTATTTTGATTTTCTGGATGGGACTCTTTCCGAATACGTTTCTCAATTATAGCCGTGCAAGCATCGATCATTTTGTGAAAAACAAAGACAATTATTTTCTGACTATTCTAGAAAAGAAAGCAGATACTATCCAAGCGCTGATTTCGACTAAAATTTTAGAGGCAAAAAAATGAATCCAAAGCTCTTACAAGATCTATTGATGATCGCGCCGCTAACGGCCCTGTTTTTGATTAGCCTGATTCCGATTACGATTAAAGTGATCAACTCAAACCGTGAACCCAACGCTTTTTTTACTTTGGTTTACGGATTCATAGGGCTCGCTTTTGCGATCGGCCTTACCGCAAGCATCGACGGAACTAAGAAGGCCGCCTTCAGTAACGCAATCGTCATTGACGGCATCAGCGTTTGGGGAAGCTACCTCGTCTACGGCATTACGGCGGTCAGCCTGATGCTCGCATTTGATAACTTCGCGACTCGCGGCAAGCAGTTCGCTGAATTTTTATTTCTCATGATTAGCTCGGCCTGCGGAATGATTGTTTTACTCATGTCGAATGACCTGATTGTTACGTTCATCGGTATCGAAACCATGAGTCTGTGTCTCTATATTCTGGTTGCGATGAGCAAAGAAGAAGTTCTTTCAAAAGAAGCGGCTTTCAAATATTTCGTTATCGGATCTTTCGCCTCAGCGATTTTACTTTACGGAATCGCGTTCATATACGGAAGCGTTGGCAGCACTTACTTTCCGGACATTGCGGCGGCGGCACCAAAACTCATCGGCACGAATCGTTTATTCTTAGTTGGCTTTGCAATGTTGATCTTAGGTCTCGGATTTAAAGTTGCGATGTTCCCGCTTCATGCTTGGGCTCCCGATGTTTACGAAGGCGCCCCGACGCCGGTCACGGCATTTATGTCGACAGCGGTAAAAGTCGCAACTTTCGCGGCCTTTTTAAGACTCTTTAATTCAGAGGCTCTCGCGAGTGCCCCAAGAATTTTTGAAATGATGCAATGGCTGGCGGTACTGACGATTATCGTCGGGAATGTGGCGGCAGTTATGCAAGACAACATCAAACGCATGCTTGCGTATTCTTCTATCGCGCACTCGGGCTATATTCTCATAGGCTTGCTGGCGGCAGGCTTCGGCGGAAACTTTAAATGGGGCGCGGCCGGAGTCATGTTCTATCTCTTTAGTTATTCTTTGATGACTCTCGGATCTTTCGCACTGATTTCTCTGATCGAAGATAAAGAGAATACTCGAGTGAGCATGCAGAATCTGAAGGGCCTCGCTCATCATCATCCACTCCTTGCATTGTGCCTGAGCGTTTTAATGTTGAGCCTTGCCGGTATTCCGCCAACGCTCGGTTTTTTCGGAAAGTTTTATATTTTTTCTGCAGCGATCGAACAAGATATGTATTGGCTTGTGTTCTGGGGAGTGATCGGCTCAGTGATTAGCGTTTACTTCTACTTAAGACCGATCGTCTATATGTATATGAGCGAAGCCGGTGAAGATACCTGCATCAAGGTGACCCACTATCAAACGCGCATTGCACTCGTTGCATCGGCGGTTTTGGTTGTTGTCTTGGGGCTTTGCTCATCATCGATCTTGGCGGCAGTGCAAAGATCCGTCGACAATATGTTTTAGGGTAGCCTCAACGAGCATGCGAAGTATTCAACTTTGCATGCCGCTCGCTACATATCTAGTTTCCTGAGCGTCTGCAGTGCCGAACGAAATCCGATATTAACGATGCGTGATAAGATTTCTGCATTTAGACTAAAATGATCGACGAAAAACATATCCGAATCAGAAGGGTTCGGATGTATGTAAATATAATCGACATTAGGATTGTAGTTCACCCGCTTTGCCAGAATATCGAGTAGTTTTTCGCGATGTTCATTGGGAAGCTCGGTCTGTTTAAAATAGCCATCGACCGCATCCATCATCGATCGAATTTGACCTTGATGTTCAATGTGCTTTTGAATTTTTTGTTCAACAGTTTGGTAAATCGCTTGATTCACAATGACCGGGATGCCGTAGTCGTGAAGACTTCCGTGCCTTGAAGTGTAATGATAAGGCTGCCACGAATGGCTCGAGATCACGAGGTCGGCTCCGTGATCGGCCGCAACGTGAGTGGAGAGGGTATCCCTAATTTCTCCGTCAAAGAAATGAAGATCCTTGCCTTTTTCATTCTTAATTTTATATGGAGAAAAGACCGGTGGCAAACTGGTCGAAGCGGCAACCGCATCGCTAATTTTTGCAAAGTTTGCGTACATGATCCGTTTGTCTTTTTTAGTCTCTTTAAAGTTGCCGAAAATCACCTTACGAGAATGGTTCAATTGAGTTGCGACAATATAAAGCTCAACGCCAAGATTTGCAAAGTTGTTATCGGCTACGACATTTTTTCTGAGGTAGCGTTCGATCCCTTTTGCGGTGAAGAGCCCGTTAATCTTAAAGCCGCTTTTGATCAGAGCTTCGAGGCCACCAGTAATGATCGACTGCCTTCGCCACACATTCGGTATCAAAGAAATAAACTGACCACCGTTCAACTGAAAGATATCAAGGTAAGTAATCGGTTTAAGACGTGAATGAAACTGCTTTTTTCTTCTAATAAATTGAGTGAGATCCGACACCGAACCTTTTTCGAAGGCGTCGATGATCGAGTCGATCGAAAAGCCAGAAGCCAAAAAAGTAGAGATGACGGCGCCCGCGCTCGAACCAACGTAGACCTTAAAAGTCATTTTATCGTCTTCGTAGTGAAGCTGAACGTCTTTGGTACTTCCGCCGGCAAATTTAAAGCCTTTTTCGCGAAGCGCCAAACACACCCCGAGATGGTAGGCGGCTGCTTTCAGGCCTCCTCCGCTCAGAACCAGGGCAATTTTCTTCTTTTCACTAATGCGCATAGATCATTGTACAATTGCGGAAGGCTAAAGCCAAGCGCACCGAAAAGCTTGTTCAAACTGTGCTGAAATGCCCATTTGTTTGTTGAAACAAAAGAGAATATATATACTTATAGCGGTGTGACGTTTTTATAATTTCACTTTTCGACAAAAGTATTGAAAGATACTGAGACGAAACGAAGTGGCCCGAATATGGTTTTAAAGGAACTTTGAATGCAAACACCCAATTGGCTTTCTCTCGCAAATTATTCTTCGAAATATAGCTTGAGTGTTTCGACTCTCAGACGTCGCATTAAAGGTGAGCAGATTGATTTCAAACTCCACGACGGAAAATATTTCTTACTCGATTCGGCACCTCCCATTTATGAAGAAAAAATTTCTTTTTCAAATCATTCGCATACGGACTCAAAAGCTGCCGCTGAAGAAGAGCCTGTTATCGCAAGTGCGACGAAGCTTTTAGCTGAACTCAAAAAAGCCTACACCAGTATTTTGCATGACAAAGAAGAACAACTTATTCAGTTGAAAGAAGAAGTCAGCGACCTTAAGATGCTTGTTCGTGTTCTAGAAGGGGACAATGAACGGCTTAAAAAATTACTCTATTCTGAAAACTAAAACTCTTTTTTTAGTCGTTTTTGCTTTTGTGCTGAATGCGCAAGCGAAGCAAGAACCCGACATATATCGCGTCGGCCTCTCTGCAGGCTGGGTTAATTATCTCGAACCAGGTTACGTTTCTTTTTACGGCGTCATGTTTGGAGTCGACGGGCTCATTCAGCTCAATTACAGCTCTCAATTTGATCTTCGCATCGAAGGCGATCTTCTCTACGGAAACATTCAATACGACGGATCTGTAAAAGATACTGTGACGGGAGCCGTTTCGCCATTGAAGGCAGGTTCGTACGATTACGTATTAGTTGGGCGAATCAAGCCAGAATTTCAGATCGCAAGCGCCGGAGCGGCCGATTTTTTTCTTAACTTTGGGTTGGGCGGGCGTTACCTCAACGACCGAGTGAATTCGACGTCAGGTTATCAGCGAGAGATAAGTTATGTTTTTCTTCCGATCGGCTTAAGAACCGAAATACGCACGGGACAAAATATTTTTGGAGTCGATCTTGAATACGATTTTTTCGTCCTCGGTAAAGTGAAAAGTCATTTGAGCGATACGAATCCTACAAACCCTGATGTGACCAATACTCAATCTTCAGGCTACGGAATTCGCGCACAAACTGAATGGAGAATTTTAACGGGGTCAGGCTCGTTCGGAATCAAACCTTATTTTCAATGGTGGAATGTAGGTGCATCAGACGCAGCCCCATATACAAGCGGGCTCGTATTAGTCGAGCCCCAGAATTCGTCAAGTTTGACGGGTATTATTTTTGATATGGACTTTTAGCGCTTCTTTTTAAGAAGCGCCGTCACCGCTTAAGCAGCAGATGCTGCTGGTGAATCTTTTTGTTTTTTGTTCTTCGGAGTTGGCTTCGTACGTTTGCCAATTTTATCTTCAAGAGCCATCGCTAAAACCTCATCAAGATGTTCAACAAAAATAAAATTAAGGTTCTTTTTAAATTCCTCAGGAATTTCTGAAACATCCTTTTGATTTTGCAGCGGACAGATCACCGTTTTCACACCGTGCAAGAGAGCCGCGAGAGCCTTCTCTTTAATTCCACCAATTGCGAGAACTCGACCAGAAAGAGTCACTTCACCAGTCATCGCAACATCTGTGCGAATCGGAGTATCGGTCATCAAACTGATGAGAGTCGTTGCCATCGTGATACCCGCAGATGGTCCATCTTTGGGGATCGCACCGGCTGGGATATGAACGTGAACAGTGTGATTTTCTGACCAATCTTCATCGATACCAAGTTCTTTCGCGTGAGCTCTTGCGTACGAAAGAGCTGCAGTTGCTGATTCTTTCATGACGTCACCCATTTGGCCAGTCAGCACGAGGCCGCCTTTGCCTTTCATCTTCAGAGCTTCAACATAAAGAACTTCGCCGCCCGCTTGAGTCCATGCGAGGCCCGTCGCGATTCCGACTTGATTTTCTTTTAAGCGATCATCTCTCAAAAATCTTGGAGCACCCAAGAGCCCAACCACTTTTTCACCGGTGATGTAAACTTTTTCTTTAAGGCCCTGAACAACTTGTTTCGCTACTTTTCGGCAAATAGAACCGACTTCACGCTCAAGATTTCTGAGTCCCGCTTCTCTTGTATAATGAGAGATGAGGTACTTCATGCCTTCTTCTTTGAATTCGATATTTGCGGATGTCAAACCGTTCGCTTCGATCTGACGATCAACTAAATGTTTGTTCGCAATTAAAAGCTTATCGTTTTCGGTGTAACCAGAGAGGTAAACCATTTCCATGCGATCTCTGAGGGCCGCCGGGATATTCTCGACAACGTTTGCAGTTGCGATGAATAAAACATTGCTCAAGTTAAAATCTACGTTCAAATAATTATCTCTAAAAGTTGCATTCTGTTCTGGATCAAGAACTTCAAGCATCGCCGCACTCGGGTCGCCTCTAAAGTCGCTACCCAATTTGTCGATCTCATCTAATACGATAACGGGATTGTTTGTTTTAACTTGTTTAAGAGCCTGGATCACTTTTCCTGGCATTGCTCCAACATAAGTTCTTCTGTGTCCGCGAATCTCGGCTTCGTCTTTTACTCCACCAAGTGCAATTCTGAAATATTCGCGACCCATTGAGCGAGCCACTGATTTTCCGAGAGAAGTTTTACCCACTCCCGGAGGACCAACGAGACACATGATAGGACCTTTAAGATCTGATTTTAATTTTCTCACGGCAAGAAATTCTAAAATGCGATCTTTAACTTTATGAAGGTCATAATGGTCGTCATCGAGAATTGTTTTTGCCCTTACGATATCTAAATTGTCTTCAGTTTTCTTGCTCCATGGAAGATCGTTCATCCAATCAAGGTATGTACGAACCATTGAAGCTTCACTTGCATCTGGATGCATGCGCTCTAAGCGACCCAATTGTTTCAGAGCTTCAGTTAATACAGTCTCTGGCATTCCGGCGTGCATGACCTTTTCTCTGAGTTCATCGATCTCTTCTGTTTTAGAATCTGCTTCTCCCAATTCATTTTTTATTGCGCGCATTTGCTCGCGTAAAAAGTATTCTCTTTGGCTCTTAGACATTTCATCTTTAGCGGTATTACGGATGCGAGCTTGCATTTGAAGAACTTCGAGTTCGTTCGTCAAAATTTCATTCACGATTGCGAGGCGTGCTTTCGGATCTTGAGTTTCTAATACTCTTTGAGCATCTGAAACCTTGAGGCCTAAATTACTTGCGATCAAATCAGCAAGACGACCAGGTTCTTTCACATCATCTAAGATGAGAAGGATATCAGGTGAAAGAACTTTTCCGAGAGCGATGATTTTCTCGAGTTGCTCTTTTGCATTTCGGATCATTGCTTCGTATTCGATTTCAGCCTCTGGACTTGCAAGCTCTTCGATCTTTTCGATAGCCACTTCAAAGTTAGGAGAAGATTTTGTATATTTAGTGATTCGACCCTTTGCTTCACCTTGGATGAGAATTTTAACTCTTCCGT
The DNA here is from genome assembly GCA_043746635.1 of Bdellovibrionales bacterium. GTDB lineage: Bacteria > Bdellovibrionota > Bdellovibrionia > Bdellovibrionales > JAMPXM01 > JAYTQQ01. The sequence continues at coordinate 17,036 of JAYTQQ010000174.1, forward strand.
CGGCGAGCTTTCGCATTCTCATGATTCGAGCAATTGTACCCACTTGGTAGATTGTCGTCTCGGTAGGATTCTCTTCAGTGATCTCTTTTTGCGAAGCTAAAAAGATCAAACGATTTTTTGCTAACGCCTCTTCTACTGATTTTACTGAAGCCTCTCGGCCCACAAACAGTGGAAGAATCATATAGGGAAATACTACGATGTCTCGTACAGGCAACATCGGTAGTGTTTCTGGGATCTCAACTGATTTATCGTCAAATGCCATTTAGCCCTCCGCTTAAGCGGGAAAATTCTCACATGATCATGAGAATAAGGTTGTGTATTCCTATTAAACTTCTCGGAGCGCTCAGCGAAAGCCTTTAAAGAAAACAGCGGCATGAAAGTATTGAAATGATGAAAATAACCGAAATATTTTGAAAATCTCGACAAATTGAGAGGAAATATAAATACTTAAACAGCCGCAAACAGGCTCAAGGCCTGGATTTGCGGGCACCGGCCTGGACGAGACTGACTGTTGGCATGATGCCAGTGATAAGATTTTATTTGGGTCTAACGGACGTTGGTTTTGTGCAGCAAAGTTTCAGTACTTTTGCACAGTGGTCCCTGCACTGAAAAGCCGCGAACAGAGTTAGTTTGAAGCGAATGAACGCTCGGAGCTTTCCTGATCTTCTTTGCACGCAATGCAGAGACTCGCGACAGGACGCGCTTTCAGACGATTGATAGCAAGAGGTTCTTCACAGCATTCGCAAAGACCAAATCTCTTTGAATCAATTTTCGCGAGCGCGTGATCGACTTTTTGCAAGAGTTGCATTTGTCTTTCTTGAAGCCTTAAGTGCATGCTGAGCGACAATTCGCTTGCGGCGACATCGCCCTCATCCCCATGGCTAACTTTTTCAGTGAGAGACTCTTCTTTAAAAATGACTGCCTTATTTAAGAGCTCAGATTTTTGCTGTAATAAAAGATTCTTAAAAAATTCATAATCTTTATATCTCATTCCAGAAGCTTGTGTCGAATTTTGCATCACGGTCATCTCTCCCTCCGGGTCATTGCTAGGTTTACTTTGAAACAAATCAGACTCTCTCGAAAAAATTATGTACAAAAACAAATCATTAGTTTTTGCTCTAACAGAACGTTTAAGCTTTTAAATTTCTCTTAAGTGCTTGTCATCAAAAAAATTCAGCTTGCTATTTTGTTTTGCAGAATCATGACGCAAATATTTTGTAATACTTAGAATAAACTTTTAGCATACTAGAGGGGTATGCTGTGCGATGTATAAATAAAAATTATTTAGAATTGAGAATTTTACCTAAAGAAAACTACCGCGCAAACTTTCTTTTTACAGCCTCGCGAATTTCAGCACCTTCGATACTCACACGCGTCCATGGAAGTGCTTTGAGTCTTTCGATTTCGATTTGCTCTTCGGTTTCTTCGCAAACGCCATAACGACCATGCTGAATTCTTGCAAGTGCAAATTCAATTTCAAGAAGTTGATCTTTCAATCGGTGTTGAGAAGTGAGGAAGTCATTCTCGGCCAAAAGATTCATGGTCTGATCAGCTTCGTCACCGCCGCGTAGATCAAGCGATTCGAATTCTGATTTCGCGGTGTGAACGCGATTGAGAATATCTTGCTTTGCAAAAAGCAATTTACTCTTACAGTCTTCAATGATTGCTGCGGTTAATTTTTGTTGCGCCATTTTGAACCTCTCTTGTCACCAAGTTTTCGAGCCGTCCTTGGCCCAACCTTTCGGCATCCATCCTGGATTAGTAAAGAAGTGTCCCGAAGAACTCTTCCTAAGGCTGGGCTTCCCCGACCAGCAGCCTCAGTAACAGATAAGACTGGGTGCGAGAATACTTCGGTTAATATTTTGCAATGTCTCTGAATGAAACAGGACCTTGTTGTGAAGAAGTGACGTTCGTCGGCACGGTTTCAGACCGATGTGATATAGTCGTTGCCGCGCCGGCAAATTTAATTAACGCAAGGCGCCCGCTCCGCAGCGGAGAAATATACGAGAGCACTGAGTGCCTAACAAGAAGAGTCACTCGAAGTCAGAGCTCCTTTCGGGCCTGAGATTAATTCTTAATTTTAGCAGCCTGAACAATTTGATTATTCTGAATTTTCAAATCAATCACGGGACGAAAGATTTCGCGATTTGCCGATATTGATAACGGCCCAAGCGCACCCGGAAAACTCTTCAGCGTCTGGAGACGTGAGGTAACGACGCTACGAGAGTCGGCGCCATTCTGTAATAACTGACGCAGAATCAAAGCTGAATCGTAGGCCTGTACTTCAAAGATGCCAGGATCTTCATTAAAGACCTGACGGTAAGATGAGAAAAACTCAGAGTTCTGAAAGCTTTTGTCTGTGGTTAAGAAACTATCGACGAAGAGTACGCGCTCCAAAGTTTTTTTAAGCTCGGTTTTGGTAGTCAGAAGTGGGTTGTTCCAAATGTTGGTACCGAGCAAATAGATATTGTCGACGTCGTAGTAGGGCAAATAAGAGGCAATAGAAGTGAGTGTCTGGGCCGTGTCGGGAATAAAGATCGCGTCGAAATCAACAATTGGCGGAAGTGTCTTTTCATAAGATGGAACCTCAGCGTTTCGGACTTTCTTT
>JAYTQQ010000175.1:0-2652 GCA_043746635.1 Bdellovibrionales bacterium
GATTACGAAGAACTTCTCCCCTGGAACTTAAAAATTTAAATTGATATCACTAAGCTATCTCGTAAACTCGCGTCAAGATGTGCTTTACCAAGCGCTTACACAGCATTATTGAAATACCCAGTATATGAATCACTCAAACTACGCAGTTATTTCGAAAAAATTTTTGTGAGTCAGGGTATCGTTCAGTGGCCGAATGAAGTCGACATCAGTCCGGACCTACTTTATATCGATAGTCGATCGGTCGCATAATAAGCGTCAACAGTCCCGTTTTTTGTTCGTAGTGCACGCAAAGCCGAATATAAACTGATGGCCACTCGTTTCATGAAAATCATGAAGCCAGCGCGAACTCGCCTGGCCCCTGTAAATGATTTGAGTGAGTCTGGGTCGTGACGGCGATTAAATCGAAACGTGTATTCGGCCAGATACTGGGCAAGATACTTGGAGTCGACCCCGTGATGCGTACCATTAAGCCACGTCTTGGCATTTGAAATAAATTTGTGAACCCATGGTAGCCAGCGGTCGATCACTTCCTGACTGCCAGCGACGATTTGAAAATCGATGTCTACGTTTTCTAAATTAATCAAACTCGGACTGCCATCTGTGTTCACCAGTGAGTCCTTCACAATGGCTTGGTTCACAAATGCCTGGGCTTCCTTTTTCGTTTCGTTGGCGACAAGGACCTTGGCGAATCCGGCCTTTGATTTTTTTCGACCATTCTTATCGACCCAATCCTTACTCTCGACAGCAACCAAGACTTCGGCCTGATTGCCGGTGCGTCTTCTGCCAAAGACAGCTCCATCCAACTCAATGACATTCTTGAGTTTATACTGCTCATCGCGCTGCCTCAGCGCCTCCCGAATTTTGAGCAACATAGTCCAGACTGTCCCATAAGCCTCACTCCCCGACGAGTGGTTCGGTAAAGCTAGAGCTACTATTGAAGATCTACCCTCCATACAACGCAATCGTCGCATTCGTAAAAATATTTATATAGAAGAAATCACCGCGAATGCTTTGGAAGAGATCTGTGAGAGGCATAACGTGTCTTTTACTGAAATCGCCAACGACATTCTCACGAGTTTCATTAAGAATGAGAAGCAAAAAAAGCTGGTCCTTAAAGACTTGTTTCGCAAAATTTCGACGGCATCATTTCTTTCGAGGGTTCACGTTGGCTCCTGGTTGACCAACATCTCAAGTCGCCAACGTGAGGTTGATTTAATTTTTATCGCGAAAATTTGTTTCCGTGCAGGAGTCTGCAAATTATGCTAAACGTCGGCTAATGCATTCACCAGAAGCTTTTGAATCAATTGAATTTCCAGTAAAATACTCTTTACGGGATTATTATCTGATAATTGCGGACCATGCCACCTGAAGCAGCTTTTGATTCAATCGTAATTTTAAAAAAAATATTTACGCAGATAAATTAAAGAAATGAATTGGAAGTCTCTGAAGCCAAGACTTTTCTTTGGTAAGATCAAATCCTATTTGCTCGCCTCCTGCGATGACCGAATCAAAAATTCGTTTCAGGAGGTGGATTTCTTCGTTTGGGTTTTCATTGAGGTAAAGAGCTTCTTCAATCGCGTCGAACACACTCGTCAAATCTTGAGTGGTAACAACTTTAGGAATACGAGAAGGATCAAGGCCCGTTAGCTGTACTGGTTTAAACCCTATCAAATTTTCTGTAATCAAAAGTTTTTTACTATCCTTGAGATTCACTTGCAAGAAAGGAACGCCTTCTGTATCCGCTCGGGAAATAAGGTTCTGAATATCGTCAATGTAGATGCGAATCGATTTTGAATCCACTTTTTGTCTGAGGATTATTTCATTCATTGGAGAATCTAAAATTTCAAGTCCCGCAGAAGATTGTGCGAACTCAGATAATTTTTGTTTATAGCCGTTTGGTGTGTTCGATTCAGCGTGATGATTCAAGATTCCCCCCCCCCAGACCTACAGTTCTATCGTCCATCGCTATCAAGAACTTAAAACTTTATGAGCTAAGCTGGGTAAGTGACTCTAAAAGAAACAAACTTGTCATGTGTTCGCTTTGTGAGGCTCGATCTTTCTCGGACTGAGACACCTGGAATTCGAGGTGATTTGCCTAGAGAGGCGGGGCTTTTTTCCGAGGGAGTATCGATCCTGGCTTAAAAAATCCCGATGTAAAAATTGTTCCAAAAATTCAGATGGCGAGTGCATTTGAAAAATGTATTTCAAATTTTGAAATTGAAAAATTCGGGAGTCAGCGTTCAGAAAATTCTCAATGCGTTTTATGATATATAAATATCTTAATAAAATCAAGATCTTATGCATTCTGCAGTTCGCTCAAAAATTAATCATAAAAAAAACAAAAGAATCGAAAGAAATAATTTGACGAAGTTCGCACGTTCCATTACACCTTTGCTCTCCGCGATTCGTTCTTTGAAAACTAAATAGCTAGAGAAAATAGTAAGTGTTGGTTCTCTGATTGATAAATTTTGAGTGCAAGGCATTCGTGCTGAGTATTCATTGATTATTTTGATGAGTTTTAATAAAAGTCTTTTGATTCAGTTAATGAATTGAAAGCAAAGATATAGCTAATTCAAATTATACAGTTTTATAACTGGAGAGTTTGATTCTGGCTCAGAACGAACGCTTGCGGCGCGCCTAATACATGCAAGT
>JAYTQQ010000176.1:0-5337 GCA_043746635.1 Bdellovibrionales bacterium
CAGCCGCATTTGCAAGTTCAGGATCTTGGTAGCGGTACAAAACTAAATGTGCCATTCCTTCATCTAACACTTCTTGAAAAGGATGAACGATCACGCCTTTATCCATCAGGGCTTCAACTGCATACATCACCCCATCGGCCGGATCCTTATAGATAAGAAACGAATGACTAAACTGAGAAGGAGTATCCGTGAAGTTCGCGATGATCGTACTGATAATAGATTGCCCACGAACAACTAGCAAATCACCGCTCTGAAAATTAATAGAGCTCTCGGTCGGATTCAGAATTGTATTTTGACCTAGCGTAAACGCACTTGGAGACTTATCATCAAGTCCACGCGTCTGATTACCAGAAAGTTTTTCACCAAGCTGTGCTTCTTTATACCTCAGAGCGGTGATCTGAGCCTTGATCTTAGCGGCATCGACTTGGCTCATGCTGAGGACAAGCTGTGCTTTAAGGGCGAGTCGCTGATTCATAAGTTCTTGGAGACTCTGTTCGCCACCCGCAAACACTGACGAAGAAATGAACAAAAGGCTTAAAAATGTGAGTGATAACTTCATAGGGGGTCTCCAGAATAATTGAAATGTAAGGTCTTTGGCAACAATCATCTATTAAGCAGAAAGCGTACCAGCCCACCTCAACTGAAGACCAAGTTTACGCGTGTTTCTCTTTCTCTGTGGAGTTACTTCGTTCGCCTCGCGATTGGCCAGATATTCTATAGCCCCTGAGTTCTCTCTTCGGGGTGCTCATCTTAAGGTATAAAAAAACATCGACACTCGAAAATATAAAGAACAAAATAATTCTAAATTCATTCTCTGGAACAATTTCGCAACAATTGCGTGAACTTGCCGACTTAAAATCTGTTGCACGAAGCGTTGTAACCTTAGGCAGATTTGGGATGGCTATATTTAAGATCTAATCTTTGTTGTTTTTCTTTTGGGGGGGCGTATGATCCAAGCTCGCAAGAGGATAATCAATGAAGTATGAACGACGAATCTACTTAGGGTTTATCATTATCGTTTTAAGTTTTCTCCCCATTGTCATTGGCGCATTTTTATCGGTCAAAGAAGTGGCAAATGAAGAAAGTGCGATCATCAGCATCAATGCCCGTTCAATGATTTTAGCCGAGCGTCTTCGCTACATCAGTTCGGCCCAATCCGCCATTATGCCGGTCTTTGTTTGGACCGGAAATAAGAGCCTTATTGAAATATTCGAAAAACAAAATGAAGAATTCAAAAAAGTGTCTTCAATCCTCCAAGATATTGAGACAAATCAGTCTTCGCGGGAATTGATTTTAAATATACAAAAAACATCAGATGAAATGCATGCACTCGCAGCTCCAGGAATTAAAATGCGTGAAGCGGGAGCCTCCGCAAATGAAGTTCACCAGTATTTCAATCAAGCTGCCGGACCGGGATTTCAAAAGCTCGATAGTTTTCTCGATGCCCTCGTTCAGAAAGAAAGTGACAGCCTCAAATCAGCTAAGGCTCGGGCAGCGAATTCTGTCCGGTGGGTAACCAATGCGCTCGGCTTTCTTTCTTTAGTCGCGCTCATCCTTGGAGGCATCGTCATTCGCCTGATCACGAAAGTGATGATTCAGAAAAAGACATACGATGAAACACAAAGAATTTTGATGGAGCAAGAACGCAAGCTTTCACTCGCGCGAAAAGAAACAGTCGAAGTCGTTTCTCATGATCTCAAAAATCCTCTCGCGACCATCAAAATGAGTATCGAAATGCTACTCGATCAAGAGACGCAGCTTGACTCAGAAAGCTCGCTCAAGGATGGTCTCCAAATTGCCTATCGGTCAGCTGAGTCGATGGAGCATCTCATTAAAGACCTTCTCGATCACGCGAAGATTGAGTCGGGGCATCTGCTGCTGGAGTCAAAAACTCTTAATTTAAGTCATCTCGTTTTAGATTTAGCAAAGCGCTTCGAACCTCTCGCAAAGCGCAAAGATATTCTACTCAAGCAGAGTATTAGAGAAAATATTTTTGCCGAATGCGATGGTGGCCGAGTCGAGCAAGTGATTTCAAACCTTGTAGGAAATGCATTGAAATTTACTCCGTCGCAGGGGCAGATCGAAATTACCGCCGAGATCGTGAATCAAGATATTCTCATTTCGGTTCAAGATTCGGGATCAGGTATCGGCGAATCTGAACTCCCGCATATTTTCGATCGCTTCTGGCAAGTTCGCAAAAGTGCCAGTCAAGGAACGGGCCTTGGACTTGCCATTTCAAAAGCAATCATTGAAGCCCATCATGGACAAATCTGGGCGATGAGCGAGCCAGGAAAAGGTTCGAAATTTATTTTCTCTCTCCCGCAAACTATTTAAAAAGGCTGTCGACATGACAAAGTTCGGGCAGATGCACCGGCGCCGACAATCCTAGATGCATTTCCAAAAACACCAAAAAACTAATAAAATCTAAGTTTCTTCCTCTTCAATATAGTGAAAGTCTTTCGTCATCTCGTTTCTTTTACGGTCTCCCAGACCTAACGGAATGAGTGAGCACAACATAGTCCTTTTATTTTTTTCAACACCGACATATAGACTCATTGAATTCAAAAATATTAAATAGCACCCAATTCCTGCTCCGCCGTCTCCAAATCGCATCATTTTATCAGCCCCCAAAATAAGGCATGCGTGAATGCGCTCGATCATTTTACGAACGTTGAGAGTGCCGTATGGATCTTCACATCCGACCAAGAGACAGTTTGATTTTCGCCCCGCAAATATTCTTCCGAACATTCCGGAGTGAAGCTCAAGTTTGTGGTCCCCACGTACGTGACCGGTGGCGGTATTTTCAAGATCATTTGAAGGCGCGTTGTAGATAGCATTCGTGAAAAGTTCATCAATAACAAGACTTACGTCACTTAAGAGTGCGGCCGAATCATTGAAGGTTTTGAAATACTTTTCAAAAAGAGTGAGCAATTCAACCTTCTGACCATTCGAATTAAATCTAAATTCGAATTCAGTGAGAGCTTTTTCTTGAACTGAATTAAATTTTGCCGGATGAAACACCGTTTTGATCGGCGACCGAAAAAAATCATCTGGAATACGAAGCATACGGAGAGACGATTCAACCTGCGAATCGGAAATAGCCATGTTTTCCTGAATCAAATGCCGTATTTCATTTTGCAATATACAAGCAATAACTTCTTCAGGACTTCGACCAGACGTCACCATGATCTGCGATCGCTCAGATGCGGATAACGCACCCAATTGTGTGTTCAAATCATTTTCAGTCTTAGAATCTTTTTTAGGCATAAGGAATTGTAGTTGAACTCGTGTTTAGTCACAAACTTAAGTCGAAACATATCATCACGCGGCATCCGATATTTCCTTTCGCCTTTCGCAAACGGTCTGACATTATAGTAAAACTATCTTAAAATGCAGGAACGATACTTATGCAAGAAAACCTGAAAGTTGAAGTGCAAGCCACGGGGCCAACGTTGAATCTTAAGTTCATCGGTTCTATTTCAGAAACTTCAAAATTTCCCGAAATGAGTCTCGAAAAAATCACCGAAATTTCACTCGATTTCGGCGACGTGACTTACATCAACTCTGCCGGCGTCCGCCATTGGATCAAATGGATGTGGCATTTTGAAAAAGAAAAAGATGGTCTCAGTTTTTCGATTCGACGATGCTCGCCGAGAATCGTCAGACAAATTCATGCGATCAATAGTTTCGTCCCGAAGTCGACTTCGATTACGTCTTTTCTAATACCTTACGAGTGCGACAACTGTTCTCATAGTTTCGAAAAGTTATTCAATGTTGAACCCTCATTCAAAACGAATCTTGCAACGCTTAAGGCCGTTTTAAATGAGACAGTTCTCTGCCCAAAATGCGGGTCAAAGATGGAGCTAGATGCCATTCCTGAAGATTATTTTGTTTTGATACAGAATCGGCCCTAGTCAAGTGCACGCGGTACTCTAAAGTCCCGCAGCCCCTAAAGACTGCGGCAGACAATTCAAGGCTGCCTCACGCCCTCGAGCGATAAATTTTTCGCGGAGTGCCTGATCAACAAATCCCATGAATATTCCTCCGGTAATTGTTTCAGCTGGGCGAACCTGAACAATTCTAACTTTTCGATAAGGCAAAACTTTTTTGACAGCTTTCAGTTGATCGACCGATATAATACCCGCAGCGACGAGCGCATTCATTTGATCTACTTTTTTGTTAATATTCTCGGCATTTTTTAAATCCCGATAAAGGCGTTCGTTAATCAAAATCTCTACGGCATGATTGATTAAATTGAGACCGCTCTGAGCACCCTGAGAAGGGACCAAAATCGGAAATGGAATAGCGATGATAATATCGTTAATGTCTCCATCGTCGAGAGCGTACTGAACAGGTGCATTATTAACGGCACCACCATCTAAGCACAAACCGATTCCCTCGATTTCGGCAGGAGCGAATAAACCCGGAAATGAACAGGCGGCGACCGTTGCCTGAAAAACTTTTTCGAGTCCTTCTTGGGTATCGAAATCTTTTCCAGAAAATTCCAAAACTTTTTCGTGAGTCGTCGATGGAGTTTCACCGATGCTGCCCTGAATACCGTCGAGCGAAGCAACGATAATTCTAAGCTCAAAATCTTTGACGCCTCTATCACCCGCCGGCAGCACCAATTTATGAAGCAACTTCAGAAGACCACTTTGATCCGAAAGACCTTTGCCGCTGAACCAGTGCAACGGATTAAAGTGAAAAGAATCATGCCAACCTCCGAACTCAACCCAAGCATCAACTAAATTTTTTGCGGCCAATTTCTCTTTTCCGATGCGAATTCCCGCGGCGTAGGCCACCGCATTCAGAGAGCCCGAACTCGTCGCGATGAGGCGGTCAATTTGAATACCTTTTTCGGCGATGACATTTATCACGCCGGCCTCGTAGGCGCCTTTCGCAACCGCACCAGGCAAAATCAAGGCACGTCCTGGAGTTTTAGATTCGGCATTTGCCTGAGTCTTCTCGGTTGAAGGTTCTTTTGACTTAGGTTCTGAATTTGATGCTGCTTGCGCGACCATAACTACTTTCTAAAATAACCAACGCAATATTTTCATATTACGAAGTGAATAGGGAGCGTACCTGATTGGAATATCAATCCAAGTCGATTTATCTAGAATACCTTTTGAATGAGTAAAAGTCTCGAAACTGAATTTACCGTGATAGTGCCCCATTCCACTTGCACCGACTCCACCAAAAGGAAGATCCGGAGCGGGAAGATGTAAAATGACATCATTCAAACAAACGCCCCCTGAAGAAGTCAGGCTCAAGAAGCGTTCTTGCGATTCTCGGCTACTCGTAAAAAGATAAAATACGAGAGGTTTTGGCCGAGAGTTG
>JAYTQQ010000177.1:0-14154 GCA_043746635.1 Bdellovibrionales bacterium
TACGAATAATGTATTCGGTAGTCATTTGAGTGTAAGCAATACCGGAGCAACAGGCGGAACAGTAAATACTTATGGAAACTATATTTCGGTATCAGGGGATACTGGCGGAACGAGTACAGCTTACGGAGTCTATTCAAGTGTTGGTGGTGCTACCAATAATTATGCAGGAGTGTTTTTAGGAGGCAACGTCGGTATTGGGACGACAAACCCCACCGCGAAGCTTAGTATTGTCGACGGAATTGCAACTGGCGTCGCTCCATCTCCGCTCACTGTTGTTGGCGGCACAAACAGCACCAGTTTAGCAGCTGCTAACCCCGCAGGGGATATTGCACTTACGGCACCGAACGGCGGCGGTACAAACTTCAATGCTGGCGGTAACGTTATCCTTACTGGCGGTTATGGCACCCCTGGTGGATCAGTCAAGCTGAAGGGAGGGAGGTACCAATCAGCAACAGACAATGGCGCCTTGCTAACTTTAAGTGGCGGCTGGTCAATAACATCAGGGACAGTGACCCTCTCATCTGGAGTTCCTGATGGCGTTTCGTCAAATTCTGGAAATGTAAACATATCAACAAGCAACGCGTACTCGGGGTTCACTTCAACCGCAGGCAGCATCAACATAATCTCGGGATCAGGAGCCTTCGCCGGAACTGGCGGGGCCGTCAATATTACAGCGGGTGGTGGCGGCGCAACAAATGTCAACGGATCCAACGTTGTCATCGACGGCGGCCCGAAGGGTGGTGCCGGATCAGATGGTAATGTTATTTTGTCCGCAAGCCGCGGCAACGTCGGCATTGGAACAACGACACCCGGGTCCAAACTTGATGTAAACGGAAATGTGAGCGTCACGGGAGCTTTAACGACGACCAATACGATTACTCTCAACTCGACTTATCCTTCATCAATCTCCAACACGACAGTTACAGATTTGAATGCCTCGAGAAATTACCTGGCTTTACATAATGATGTGAGGACGGTTGGCACACTAGCCGTTAGTAGTTCCCAATGGGCAAATGATATCGGAACAGCCGCTCTATATGTCAACGGAAACGTCGGTATCGGCAATACGTCTCCCTCAAAACTGCTTCATGTTGGTAGCGCCGCAGTCGGTACTGGTGTTGCGGTTGCTAACTTCCAAAACGTCGACGGAACTTGCACTATTACACCGGCTTCATCTGGCTCTGGTATCGCTTGTTCTTCTGACGAGAGGCTGAAAGAAAATTTCGAAAATGTTACAGGTGCATTTGCCCTTGAACGCATTCTTCAACTTCAGGCTGTGACTTATAACTTCAAAACTTCTTCAATTGAAAATCGCAGAACTGGATATAAAGCCCAAGACGTTCAAAAAGTTGCGCCAGAATTTGTTCGTCAGAATGAAGATGGACTCCTGCAGGTGTACTATGATGCCTTCATTCCTTGGATCACAGAGGCCATTAAAACGCTTCACAATAGTTTCAATGGCATTGAGCTTAATCAAGCCATCCAAGAACGCCGAATTGCTAATGTAGAGGCCTCTAAAGCCGATAAAGTGGAAGTTGAGACTAAGGTTCAGAAGCTAGAAACTGATAACGCAGCTAAAGATCAAAAAATTAAGCAACTCGAACTACGACTTGAGCGAATCGAAAAATCTCTCAACTCAAAATAAACGCTACTTTCATCGTGCCTTTGTCGGTGTCCAATTTTTTCAATGTTATGGGCTCAGCCTTTGAATTTTCGTGAAAGAAAAATCAACAGCGTTGATGCAAGACGGGCCGACTCTCTCTTTTCTTTTTTTGGTGGGTTCTGTATTGCGAGTCTATTGGAGTACGGGAAATTTTTCGTTCAGATTACTCTGCCGGAATTGACGCGGAAAAAATTTAATTCCTGAGGTTTAAATAAATTCGCGCAAAGTTCTTGAGCGTGCGCAAGCGACAGCGACGAAATTAAAAAAATGGATACGCAAACTAAACTTCAAGCCACCCGCTAACACGTTGACGCGATACCGAGCTCGCTTAGTCCAGTCACGTCTTCTTTCGAAAGTTCTAACTCTCCGGCGGCCAAGTCTTCACGAAGATGCGAAAGTGACGAAGTGCCAGGAACTAATAAAATATCTGGTGATCTTTGCAATAACCAGGCGAGTGCTATCTGCATCGGAGCAGCTTTCAATCGAGTCGCAACTGAAGAAAGTGCGGAGGATTGCAAAGATGTGAAACCTCGTAGCGGAAAAAACGCTATGAACGTAATTTTTTGTCGAGCGAGACTATCGATGAAACTATCGATGAAAGCAGATCATGAGCCCTTTCGGATAAGGATGAAGAGCTTCACCGAGAGATCGTACATAAAACTTCTCCTGTTCAAGATCGCTGAACTGCCAATGATAGATAGAAAGTACCCGCCGTACTTTCGAACGGTAGGATAATAACGGGCGCCGTGGTCGTATACCTCATTCTCAATTTTTCACCGACCAAAATCGTCGGAAGAGCTTTATCGAGCGCGTAACCCTTTTGGCCGTTGAGAATTGTTTTAGCCTGTCCGAAAATAATATTAAGAAGTTCGGCCGCCGCATCTTCACATTCAGAATTAATTTCAGTATGGCGCTCACCTAACATATTTTCGTAAATTTTCAAAAAAACTTTGGCCTTAAAACAAAGAGAGATCGAACCGTTGAAAGAAGGATTGTTGAGGCTGATGATTCCAGCGATTTCCATCGGGAGAAGCTCATTCGATTGCTTTACGTAAGGTTTACCGGCAACCGCCTTAGTCTGCGCCTGAATTTCTAGTACGTTTTGCGTGGCTAAAATAAAAGGATTGATAAATTCAACGTCGATGCTTGGTCTTGCGGCCGCTTTCACTTTTTGAATCGCTTCTTCGATTGTTTTTACGGGTTCAAAAACAGAAGACAATCCGTCTTGAGAAATTTGCGGAAGAAGTCTCGTCGACATATTCATGCAGAAAAGGCGTTTCGAATTCGCTTTGAGACCTTGGTTGAATAAAATAAAAGGACGGTAAGCATTCTGCTTCAATTCGAAAACATTTTTAAAATCAAGGATATGGATATTACTATCGACGATGAGCCAGGCTTTGACATAAATTTCGAGACTACCCGCGATTGATTCAACTTGCGTCGGGCAAGTGATGATGTGAATTCCATTTTTTTCTTCCGACACGAAATCTGACATTGCTGCCTCAATACAAACTGTTTCTTTTTACTAGCTTCTTCTTAATAAGATCGGAAAAATAAAATAAAAACTCAACTAGGCTTAGCAAATGAAAGACATCTTAATGTTCATTTTGATGTCCCGAAGTTCTCTAATTTTGATACAGACTCGTAAATTGAAAAAACTTCTCAGACGAAAGCTCAAAAATGTCATTTTGAGACCGCTCCTGAGAGCGTAAGTGTCTCAGAAAGGACCTTAATTTGGCCTTATTTTTGTATTCTCTGGAGACAGGCAAAGAGGTGATTATGTCTCCGAAAAATAAGTTACGATTTTTGGTCTGTTTTTTATTTTCGACATTGGCGCATTCGAGCGTGCTGGTTGCCTCACTCTTTTTTTCTCAGCAGGTCGTTGAAGATCCTCAGGGTGCTACACTTAAAGAATCGGCCCAGTCTTTGATGATGCAAAATTCTCCGAAAGACCAAACGGTCGAACTCGTTGATATCAAGCAATCTCAATCAGCGATCCCTGATTCGGTTCAAGTTGCGGAGCTCGCCCGCACTTTGCCAAAAAAAAATTCGGCACAGAGAGAAATTTTGTTAGCCAAAAAAGATGACCCAACGGCCATCGAGATTAAAAAACAAGCGATGGCAATCGTTGCTGACGACACTCCGACTCCGGAACCAACCCCAAAACCGGTTAATAAAAAAACTGTTAAGAAAATAGTGAAGGCGACTACGATGGTCAAAAAAGTTGCCAAAGTTGATAAACCAAAAAAAACGATTCCTAAAAAAGAAGAGCCCGCCGTAGCAGCTCCAGCCGAAAAAGAAAAATCCGACACCGTCGTTGCCCAAAATGAAGAGCTCACTCCGGTTAAAGATCATGTCGACGCTGAAGCGAGCGAAGAAGTTGCGGCTCCCGAAATGCAACCCGCTCCGGAACCAAAAAAACAGGCTTTTGTAAAAGCACTTCCGCTTGAAGAGATTCAACAAGAGACTCAGGAAGAGCCCACCGCCGCAACTATGGCAACTGGTAAAACCTTTTCACAGCAACAAGCGCCGAAAGAAATGGGCACACAAGAAGGACTTGGTGAATCAGGCGAAGCAAGCGGCCAAGGTAGTAGTGGAGCTTCTGCCGGTGGTGGGCCTCAAGGAATTCGCGATGGTGATAGTCTGAGCGAACTTGCAGGTAATATTCGCCCGCTCTATCCACTCGAAGATCGAAGAGCAAAACGTGAAGGAACCGCCGTATTTGTTGCGCGTATTACCGCAGACGGAAAAGTAAAAGATATTAAGCTTGAAGGATCAGCGACACCTGCCATGAACGCGGTAGCGCAAAAGGCTTTTGCAAATTATCATTATAAAACAGGACAAGAAGGTTGGGTTCGCAAGAAGTTCGTATTTAAGATTACGGGCGAAACCGAAGAAGCCACTGGCTTGAGACGAACATCGCAAAACAATGCGACGTCTTGGTAAAACTATTTATCTCCGAACAGGTCTTTTTGAGACTTCGTAGAACCCTTGGTGCGAAGAGCTGCTTTTCTTTTTGCTCCACGAGCTGCCACTTTGCGAGTGCGGATATTTTCAGTGCGTTTTGTCTTTGAAGCCATGGTAAACCCCTTTAGTAAGGGGTGTTAGTTATCAAAAGTGCAACCACAAGTCAACGAATTGCCGGACACCCGTATCGATGAGGGTATCTTTCTGAAAAGTGTAGTCGACGCTGAGGCGAGGGCCCTTATAACCGAGGCCCAAGCTAAAAAGCTTCTCTTCAAAACCCACTTCATGCCATTGCCAACCGGCCCTGAGCGCGAAATCATTGCGAAAATAGGTCTCAATTCCGAGTTCGGTATTTAAACGGTGACCTTCATTAAATTTGTCTGGTCTCACCACGTCTAGGCTGCAATCAAACAGACTCGCAAATTTATAAGTCGCGCCAACCGCCCAAGTCGGAATCGTCTGAAACTCTTGCGGAACGGCACTATCTCCACCGAGCATATCGTAGGCAACAAACGCGAACGCAAGTTCTTTTATTGGAGTAAACAAGGTGCCGAAATTGACGTTGTTTTGTGCGTACGAATGACCGGTATTATCGAGATAAGTTTCTCTGTGAATGGACAAGCCAAAACTGACGCTGTCGTTCGGAGCGTCGGCGACTCCTAATTGAAAATCTTGTAGATTTGTTGAATATCCGCTTGAAGTCGTCACGCGCTTTTGTACGTACGAAAAATCACCCGGAAAAGCTTTGTCGGGACTGCCGTCGGCGAGCATCGCCGCAAATTCATTGCTGGCACCGGCAACCGGGTGCTCGCCCCAATCCATACCGAGAGATCCGTAATAATTTTTGAGCTGTGAAAGCGTGGCGGGATTTAACAATGCAGACTCTCCGGCATTGTTACTAGCACGTCCCGAACCACCCATGGCTGCCGCAATCGGTCCGGTGTAGAATTGAGCGTGAGCAAAATTTTGAAAAAGTAGGGTCGAGAGAATGAAAAAGTATTTTTTTGGCATTTAGCAAAGCTATGCCAACAACTTTCATCGGTCAAAGAATTCTAACGGGGTATTAACGATAACAGATGCTCGCCATTTCAACAAAAATATTGGTATTTTTCCCTGGAGGATTGGCCGGCGATCCCAGCGAATAGTTCAGATAGTCATTGCGGTAAGTTCCGTTGACTTGTTGAGGAGAATTTATCGGAATACCAACGCTCGTCGCGTAACACCCACCGCCTGTTTTCTTAGGTATAAGACAACGGTTCGCCATGTCGACGTACCAATCTTCAACACGAAAGCTATTTCGAACGATCGCTAGTTTCGCATCGTTAGGATCATCGACGCCCATCGTGCAAACTGCCTGCTTAAGATCAGACGTCAGATTCGATCGTAAAACTCGAAATTGCATAGAAGGATCGCATGTCCAAGCGCCACTGACGGCCGGAAGCGAACGACTTTCTAGATTCAGTTCCGACACGCTTGCTAAAGTACTCGTAGGGTATTGGCTACTCGCTCCGACGGGCTGACGAAACGTCAGTTGATAACCCCTACCGTACGCAGAAATCGTCGACGAAGTGGTGCTGATGCCGTAATCTGACGGTGCCCGCGCAGAAAAGCTTCCGCCCTGACCTTGATACGTCACGGTGAGAAGAGTGACCCCGCTATTGATTGATTTTTCGAGTGCCCGCACCGTTCCGTAGGCGTTGTTAAGAGAAATTGCCGCTTCGAATCTGGCGCCCTGGGGGGCTTCGTTTCGAACGTATTTTAATCCGTCGCCGGACACTTCGTTGATCGCCGCGAGAGCAAAGTTAGGATCATCCATCGGAGTAAAAAATGTTGTGAAATCGACTCCGTCGGTGCCTGTTGAAGTCGCCGTTGCCAAAAAGGGAGCCTGAAAATTCGAGAAGGATCTAATCGCAAGTTGCGGACGTGCCGTCGCGACCGCAGCGATCGCCGCCAAAAGACTTGCTTGCTCGGCAGGGGCACCGCCCGAAACGTGAATGTCGTTTTTAAAAGCGGTTGTCACTTCGACGCCTGATCCTGCACGGTAAGCTCCCGCGCGAAAACTAAAATACGCGCTCGCGTCGTAGCCACCGGTGACCATTTGGTTACAAGACATATAGGCGATTTGATCAATTTGTGAGTCATACGGAAAATCAATTTTTGAGGCTTCTGAGGCGAGCGAATTACTGGGTGCAATAGCGGGGTTCGAGCAGTTTTGATACACTAGGCCCGATAAAAAAACTGAGATGATCGCCGCGAGTAAAATTTTATTTGCTTCGTTCGAGTTTTTCCACAGCTGACTCAACACTTTAGTGAATTTTTCGAATTTAGGCATCGGTTTTTCTCTCCATGTACTCATTTGAGAAAGCGTCTTATTATGATAGTATCTATCGGCTCATTCTGGACTTTTCTGGATTTTAATTACGCAAAATTTTAAAATTTTTTTGGATCATTTTGAGACGCATCAAAAACAGTTTTAGAGCGCTTTTTTGGGGTTTAGACTTGTCTTGGACGCCTCCCCGTGGTCCATTTTGAGACATGAGTTTGAAAGTAAAAAAAGCCATTATTCCCGCAGCTGGTCTGGGTACCCGATTTTTGCCCGCAACGAAGAGTATCCCTAAAGAAATGCTCCCCATTGTGGATCGTCCGACTTTGCTGTTTGTGGTCGAGGAAGCCGTTCGCGCCGGAATCGAAGACATCATCATTATTCAGGGTCGCAATAAAACTTCGATCGAAGATTTTTTCGACGTTTCATATGAACTTCAAGATAAATTAGCCAAAGACGGAAAAACGGAATGGCTCGATATGCTTCTCAAAATCGAATCGATGGCAAACGTCATCAGCATTCGCCAGAAGCAACCGCTCGGTCTCGGGCATGCGGTCTATTGTGCGAAGTCCATCGTCGGAAGCGAAGCCTTCGCAGTCCTTCTAGGTGACGAAATTATGATGGCAACGCCTGAACAAAAAACTGTGACCGAAATCTTAGCGCGTGGATATGAACAAACTTCATTATCAAGCGTTGCGATAATGGGGGTCGCTGAATCTGAAGTTTCAAAATACGGAATTGCCGAGGCGACGAAGTCTACCGATGGGTATGGCCACAAAATTTCGAAGGTCATTGAAAAACCAGGTCCTGGGCAAACCCAGAGCCGTTGGGCTTTGCCGGGTCGTTATGTATTCGACGCTATTATTTTTGACTATTTGAGAGACACGAAACCCGGTAAAAACGGTGAAATTCAACTGACTGACGCGATGCTCACTCTCATTCAGAAAAAAGGCCTTCTCGGTTTTGAATTTGATTCGAAACGCTACGATGCGGGCGACAAATTTGGTTACCTTCAGGCAAATATTGAAGTTGCGCTTCAGCATCCGCAAGTCAAAGCACAGATGAAAGCTTATATTCTTGAACTTGCAAAAAAACTTTAAGGCTTTATGACAAAATTTTTGTTTTTTATTTTACTCGTATCTTCTTCTCAATCCTTCGCTTCAATACCTACGGCGAGCACGATTTTAGGAAGATACACCCACAACAATGGCAAATCGGCTTACCTGATCGAACAAGAAGTTCAATTTCAAACCGAGACAGAGCAGTACGTGATCCGCGAAAAGTGGATGATCGAAAACCCGGGATCGATGTACCTCATCGTCAGCAGTGATCAATCGGGTCCTGCGGCGGCTCGTATGGAAGTGCTTTACCATGACGGCCGTAGAGTTTATTTCGACAATAACGGTGCGGTGAAATCTGCAAATCTTAGCTCTGAATTTATCGAGCCATTTATGTTTTACCGAACCGCTCGTGGTTTGCTCGAAGCTCTGCAGACTGCAAAAATTTTACCTTCAAATTTTGGTATCGAAAAACTCCGCATTTCAAAAATTGAGACTTATAAACCCCAAGCCGAAAACCTCGTTCAACTTTCTCGCACCGGCGGTGTCATTACCTACCAATTGGGCGAACTGACTCCTCCGAATATTGAGAAGTTAAATCCAGGACTGTGGATTGAGCAAGATGCTTTTAATTTGCGACGATTACGTTTTCCGTCTCAGGCAGAAGTGATAGCCGATAAACACGCGCAGTTTTCTGGCGGCCTTCATTTGCCCCGCGAACGCACCGTGAACTGGGATAATCACTCGGCACTGATTCGTGTGTTATCGGTAAAACTTTTGCCAAAAACCTCTCGCTCGTTCTTCTCTAGCAATTACCTCACGGGACGCGCGGGTCCGAACAATGCTTTGAAACTTCCAACCTCGCAGCAAGTGTCAGAATTTTATTCTAGGTTCAGATGAGCACCCACTGGAATGTCGTGGTCGATGCTCCTCTTCCAAATCCACTCACTTATTTAGTTCCCGAAGCTTTACTCGCTGACGAACGTTTAGTCCCGGGACAATCCGTGATCGTTCCACTCGGGAAACGCGAGGTAAACGGCATTCTCACGGGAGAGGTTGCTGCATCCGAAAGTACCAAGTTTAAAATCAAAGAAATTTCTAGATTTCACGAAGCACGCCCCAAACTTTCGCGTCACCAAATGGAGTGGCTCGATTGGCTTTCGACTTATTATTATTATCCAATCGGACAAGTTTTTGAACTCAGTTTTGCACCTCTTGAAAAACAAACGAAAGATCGAAAATCAAGCCGCGCGCCCGTTATCAAGACGTCGACTTCAATCGAGGCGCCAAAGCACACTCTAGAGCAGCGAAAAGTAATTGAAGCGATTGCGAGTCACGAAAAATTCTCGACCCATCTTGTTTTTGGAGTCACTGGCTCTGGTAAAACTGAGATTTATATTTCTTTACTCGAAAAAGTGATCGCGCAAGGCAAACAGGCGATTGTGCTTGTTCCCGAAATTTCATTAACTCCTCAGTTGATAGATCGTTTTTCGGCGAGGCTTGGCGATCACATCGCGGCGATTCACTCGCATCTCACTCCCCGAGAAAAAACCAATCAGTGGTGGCAAATGCAGTCGGGGCAAAAACAGATTTTGATTGGAGCCCGTTCGGCGCTTTTTTGCCCGCTCGATAATTTAGGTCTCATCGTTATCGACGAAGAGCACGAAAGTTCTTTTAAACAAGACGAAAAGCTCAGATACCATGCGAGAGACGCCGCCGTCATGCTCGGTAAATTTTCGAATTGCCCGGTCGTTTTAGGGTCCGCGACTCCAAGTCTGGAAAGTTGGAATAACGTTTTAACCAAAAGATATTTTCTGCACGAGCTTAAAGAGCGCGTCGAAAATCGAGCAATGCCCGAAGTTGAAATCATCGATCTCAAGTTAGAACGCGATCAAGAAAAACAAGCTGGAATCAAAACCAATCGGCCCTTCTGGATGAGCGCCCAGATGCAAGTCGTCTTGAACGAAACTTTCGATAAGAAAAAACAGTCGGCGATTTTTTTAAATCGTCGTGGCGTCGCTCAGTCGGTCGTCTGCCCTTCATGCGGGTCGACGCCCGAGTGTCCAAACTGTGCCGTGAGCCTCACTCTTCATGGCAAAAATCATTTGCTCTGTCACTACTGCGACTACCGTGAAGATCTCGGCAAAAACTGCAAAGAATGCCACGATGGAGAGCCGAAAGCACTCGGCATCGGCACCGAACTCATCGAACAAGATATTCAAAAGTTATTTCCGAGCGCGCGTGTTTTAAGGATGGACCGCGACGAAATCAACACCCGAGAAGAACTTGAAGAAGCGATTGCGGCGATCGAATTCGGCGATGTCGATTTCGTCGTCGGAACCCAAATGATCGCGAAGGGTCTCGATTTTCCGAGGCTCACGACAGTCGCGATCGTCATGGCTGATGTTGCTTTTAATCTTCCAGATTTTCGAGCGAGCGAGCGGAGCTTTCAACTTCTCACCCAAGTGAGCGGCCGATCAGGACGCCACCTTTCTGAAGGTGCGGGCAAAGTCATTGTACAGACTTACAATCCTGACCACCCGAGTATTCAGTTTGCGAGCAAACATGATTTCGTCAATTTTAGTACTCACGAACTTGAATTTCGAAAAGCTCTCGGTTATCCCCCATTCGGAAAATTAGCCGTTTTAAGAATCCAAGGAATGGACTTGGAGTCGACGCAGTCTGAGTGTCACCGAATCAAAAATCTTGCAAACAGACTCAAAGATTCGAACCCCGCTTATGAACTGATCGAAATTTTGGGACCTGCGCCAGCGCCTCTGCAAAAGATTCGAAATAAATATCGGTTTCAAATGCTCGTGAAAGCTCCCGACTCGCAGAGACTCTCTGGTTTTTGTCGGCAATTTATGAATACGTACAAGCCAAGTGGCCCTCGACTTTCAGTCGGTCTAGATATCGACGCCATTCATTTGATATAATGGCTTAACAGATGTCATACTAACTTTAATACCCCCGGAGAATTGAAGTGACTTGTCCAAATTGCGGAGAAGAGGTCGAACATCTGAGACCCGTTGACCCGGGACTCAAGCTCCGCATGCAGAATGACGGCGGCCTGCAAAATATTCCTATCGAAATTTGCGATAACTGCGTAAAAAAACTTTCAAAATCGATGTCTCAGGGAGCAATTCTTCGCAAAGAAGCGCAGGCCAAAGAACAAAATCGACTCATGCTCTGGCGTTCACGCGTCAATTTAGTGAAGCAGGCCAAGGCCTTCATGAATAAGAAAAATTTTTCTGAAGCAGCCGTCACTTATGAAAAATATTTGCGCGTTCTCGAAATTGTTTACGATAAGAAATCCGGAGAGCTCTCCCCTGATCTTTTCAACAACGAAGCTCGTCGCAGTGAGATGACCGTGATCGCGTCGGTCTACTGGGATCTCATGCGTATTTACGATACGAGTCCGAAACATCTCGAGCGTCTCGATAAATCAGGAGAAAAACTCGCCGCCTTCGTTCGCTTCACGCCGATCTATTCAAGCATCATCAGACGTGCCGAAACAGAAACGAGAAATGCTCAGAATCCAAAATCATTTAAGAAATTTCTGTCGCGCTCGCAAACGCTGAGAAGCCGGTGTTTCATCGCGACTTCTGCATTTGAATTTGAAAGTCCGACCGTGCAAATTTTGTGTCGTTTTCGTGATGAAATCTTACTCAATTTTTATCTCGGAAAGAATTTTATCAATTTTTATTACCTCTTTGCTCCTCCGTTAGCGCGTGGTCTTGACCGTTTCTCGGTTTTTAAACCCTTGATACGAGGTCTTCTTTTTGGCGTTGCCGGCATTATCGACATATTCCTCGCTCCAGAGGCCCAAACCAAAAAATAGCCTTGAATGATGTCGGGTTTTTAGATCTTATAACTCTATGACAACAAAACATGATTTCGACATTATCATCATCGGCGGAGGACTTTCTGGTCTTCTCTTCGCGGCTCAAGGGTTGAACTTAGATAAAAAAATTGCGCTCATTGACGCCGGTGACGAATTGGGCGGTCACTCGAAGCCTTTCACTTCTCCGTTTGGAGAAATGGATTATGAACTTAAATTTTTTCCGAATACTCCTGCTTCTGCCGAAACAATCGCCTGGCTCGAATACTGCCTCGGAGAAAATATCGGTGCCGTAGCGACCGGACTCTCTCCGCAAACTTTTGATTCAGGTAAACTCAAAGACTTTATCGGCTTCGGCGACAACGCAGCAAAGTCTTGTGACGAACTCAATTACTATACGGCTACTGCACAATTTCGTTTCGAGAAAACACCAAAAGATTGGGTGAGAATTTTAAAAGCGAAACTAGCCTTGCATCCATCATTTCAAATTTTCAATAAATCAGAAGTGACCTCTCTTACTTTTCAAGATCATCAAGTGACCGCCGTCGTTTTGAACGCTAATAAAACTTTGACGGCGAGCGAATTTATTTGGGCCGCTCCCCTGCAAACTCTGGCGGGCATGATGACTGAAGAAAACCTGCCACTCAGACAAAAGCAGAAGTTAGCCAAGACATCGTTTTTTGCTTCGATCCAACTCGATCTCATTTTCTCTCAAAAAGTTTGCGATCACAACGGCATTTTGGTTCTTCAGGGTGCGAACGAAGAGCCTCTTGCCGGGCGCTTTAACGATCTTGGTGAAGGCCAGCAGTTATCGCAGTGGATTTGCCTTCTTCCGGATCAAGAAGCTGACAGCGAAGAAACCGTGGCGTCTGTTCTGAAATACATGAAGCGCCAGATCTCTCGGGCCTATGAAGGCTTAATGGAGTTTAAGGTGTACGAACGCATCGCTCTTAACAATCTGACTCACGGCAAAGTGTCTCTCGACCGCGACGACTCCCAGTTTGGAAAGCTTAAAAACCTTTGGCTGAGCCAAGCGAGTCTCAGCTCAACCGGAAATCTTCTCGGCTGCCTCGAAGAAGCCCAAAAAGTTTGGAAAAACTTCGAAAAAGCGCAGTTCGCGAAGCCCGCAGAAGTGCGCTCCCTCGAGATTTAACGCTAACGGCCATCCGCATGAACCCTTGCAAAATCCAAATAGTATTTGATCGCTATGCCGCCACATGCTACACCAAGCCCCTGGGCAAATTTTATTTGTTCAAATTCGCACACTTCTCGTGTTTGGTCCCCGTTTTTTAAACTTTAAAAAACGGGGTATCGAGTTCTCAAAACTCTTTTGAAAACTCAACTTGGAGTGGAGGCACAACCAAATTATCAGTTTCAAAAACTGATACCGAAAGAGAGGAGCCTATGGCTCAAGTGACGATGAAAGAGATGCTCGACGCCGGAGTCCACTTCGGACACCAAACTCAAAGATGGAATCCAAAAATGAAGCCTTACGTGTACACAGCACGTGGCGGAATTCATATTATCGATTTGCAAAAATCAGTTGCAAACGCAAAAGCTGCCGCTGACTTCGTTAAGTCGGTTGCTTCAAATGGCGGCCGCATGATTTTCGTTGGGACAAAAAAACAAGCCGTTGAGCCTATCCAAGAAGCGGCTAAAAAATGTGGTCAGTTCTTCGTTACAAAACGTTGGCTCGGCGGCATGCTCACAAATTTCACGACAATAAAAGAATCAATTGATCGTCTTCGCAAAATTGATCAAATGCGCGAAAAAGGCGAGCTCGATTATTTCTCTAAAAAAGAACGCGCCGGCATTGAAAAAGATTACTTGCGCCTGACTGATTACCTCGATGGTATCCGTGACATGAAAGAATCGCCGTCAGTGATGTTCGTTGTCGACTTAAATAAAGAGCACATCGCGGTTCTTGAAGCACGTCGCCTGAACATTCCTATCGTTGCGATCGTTGATACGAATGTTGATCCTGAGCTCATCGATTTTCCAATCCCAGGAAATGACGATGCGATTCGTTCAATTAAATTATTCTCTCAACTCGTTGCTGATTCTTACCTTGAGGGCGCTGAGGAGTATGAGCAAAAACTCCGTACTTCTTCTGATAAAAATAGCGACAACGATAAAGATTCTAAACCACAACCTAAAGAAGTTCGTCAGCGTCGTGATGCTCCTAAGGCAGCCGCTGCAGCTCCTAGAGACGAAGTTAAAAAATCACAAGGTCCCGCCGTTGTAAAGGCGAACAAAACTCGCAAACTCGTTGCTGCCGGTTTAGCGGATGTTGTTGAGATCG
>JAYTQQ010000178.1:0-4494 GCA_043746635.1 Bdellovibrionales bacterium
GTTCGAATTCGACAAATCCTAACTGCGATACTCTTACTATGAGAACCATGCAGGTTCTGACTCGTAACACTTACTCACGCGCCTATCCAGATAGCGCAAGCCTTATTTCCCTCCTCGGAAATCCAGTGAGTCGAACGCCTAACGGAAGCGTCTTGAATGACCGTGCACACATCGAAGCCGCTCTAGGCAAACCACTCTATGATGCGAGCTGCGGACCGACAGGACGTAACGTCGACGCAAACCGCCTGATGCTTGTAGCGCCTTATGTGAACAATCGATTCTCCGGCAATTTTTCAGGTTCGACAATTGCCGAATCAGCGCTCATGTCACTCGGAACTTTAATTTATAAATTTGATCCGGTGTTTACAAAAGTTTCGATCTTATCGATGCTTGATAATGGCGAATTGATTTCAGGCCAAGGTTTGTAAGAGGTTACGCTGATCAGCTCACCTTTATGCGATATGTTTAGGCCGCTAGTTTTCAGCTTCGGGAGAGCCGGCAGCATCGGGGTTCTGACCGCTCAAACCTACTTCTTGAGCGAATGAATGGCTGGCAGCTAGGACGCTCGCTAAAAGAATGAAAAGTTGAATACGAGAAATCATAATAGCCCCCGATATCTCTATTCTGAAGAACTTGAGAGGGATCGACAAGTCCAGACAGTGCAGTTGTCGAGTCTTGTTACTTCGAATAGGATTTGATTGTCTCGTGGATCATTTCCCAAGCTTTATCTGCAGCTAAAAAGGGTCCCACTTTGACCTTCTTGTTTTCAAGCTGTTTATACGTGAACAAAAACTGTTCGAGCTCACGCATGAGAAACTTTGGTAGGTCTTCGATTTTTTCGGCGAGACCAAAAGCTGGATCCGACTTTATCACCGCAATCACTTTATGATCTGATTCGCCATCAGTCACTAAGTCAAATAGTCCGATGGGTTTGGCTGTTACGAGGGTTCCTGGCTGAATCGATTCTTGAGCAAATAAAAAAATATCGAGAGCATCGCCATCAATGCCGAGAGTTCTCGGGATGAATCCATAGTTTACTGGATAGCGACACGCCGTCGGCACCGTTCGGTCTAAGCTTAATATTCCGTATTCGGGATCGACCTCATATTTTTGTTTTGAGCCCTGAGAGATCTCAACGACGGCTCGAACAAATGACTTGGTTTTTAACGGATCAATATCATGAATGAGGTGCATCGTTTATCCTTTGCTATTTTCATCTGTTTGCCAAGAAATCCTGCCCAATCTCGCGCTTTGTTTTATGAATTTTTCATACCTTACATCAAAAAAGTCGTTCAAATAAAGCTCAAATGTTATGAGCACGGGCCCCGATTGTGCAATTTTCTCTAGACTCAATGCCAAACAAACGGGGTCTTTCTCATGGGTCGCAAATTCTTAAGTTCTTGTCTCACACTTCTCGTATTATTGGGAGCCGGCTGCTCAAAATCAGATGATAGCTCTGGCCGTAGCGTATTCTATCCGACCTCTACACCAGACAATAGCGTGCACTACGTGACTGGCACCGACTCCGATAAAATGATCGCCGCAGCAAATGTGTTTTG
The DNA here is from genome assembly GCA_043746635.1 of Bdellovibrionales bacterium. Classification (GTDB taxonomy): domain Bacteria; phylum Bdellovibrionota; class Bdellovibrionia; order Bdellovibrionales; family JAMPXM01; genus JAYTQQ01. Next base: position 1,560 of record JAYTQQ010000178.1, read on the forward strand.
CATGGCCTCTGACCCAACGGCATGTTCACCTTCAGTCGGCATGTTGGTTGCCCGTATCGATGATAACCAAGTCGCGGAATGTACCACTTTTTTGGTTGGCCCCGACGTCGTCATGACAAATAGCCACTGTCTTCCGGATGAGTTAAAAGTTTCTGGCAGTGCTTGCGTGGGTCATATGGTTGCTAAATTTCCGACAGTGACGGGATATGCCGGCGAAGAGTTCGATTGCTCTCAAGTTTTAGTCGCCTCTACTTTATCAGAAAAAACGAAGTCGGTTCCTGATTATGCTGTTTTGAAACTCACAAAAGCGTCGAGCCGTCCTCCGCTCGTTTTAAATCGCGCCGGATTTTCTGATCACGGCACTTACAAAATTTTCAAAGTAAATCCCGTCGGAGACGGCGAACAAATCTCGGGCGGACTCGACTCCGCAAACTGTACCGCCGTTCACAATAGCATGATGGTTCCGAACTCGGGCAGCGACTCAAGTATGAATATGATGATCGCTGATTGCACCGTCATACACGGAAATTCGGGATCACCCCTTGTCGACTCAAACAATCAAGTTCACGGTGTTATTCAAATGACGATCGATAAAGAAAAGCTTGATACCCTTTTATTGACGACAAAATTTAAACAAACAGATCATGCGATGAGTCCCATCGGCGGCGGAACTAACTTTGCGTGCTTACAGTTACCAAAAGAAGTCAAAGGGCCCGCAATTTCATCTGAGTGCTCGTCTGTTCTCGCTAAAGTCGGTACTACAGCAGACGCTAAGTCGCCAGACGAGCTGAGATTAGAAAAACAACTCAATGATGACATGAAGAAGAACGCTTCGCCCGTGACACGATCATTTCAGTGGGACGCCATTCAGTACAAAGATTCCCAGTCGTTTATCCCTATCCCAAGATGCACGATTGATTCAAGCGCACTCATAAAGGGACACAAGCCCACAGATATATCGGGCGAAGTGATCTTTAAAGTACCGATGATTGATATTTCGATCGAAATTAATAGATATTTTGTACCGACCATTCAGCTGATTGAATCGATCTCTGTTGTGTCGATTGCTCTGGATTATAATCCAAAAGACCTCTTGGATAAAAAATCTACAGACGCGACTATCTACGAGACAAAAACGAGCAAGTCAAAAGATCAATTGAAATCAATCTCTCTCGGGATGTGCAAAAACTAATCGAACTCCGGCGGCTTACTTCATCAACACGCAAGAGGGCCAGATTCTACTTTGCTTGATTCGCTTGCTCGGTCGGCTGCTGAGTTTTTGTAGCGTCCGAACTTGATGACGTATGATCAAGATTGGTAGGCTTAAGCGCTACCGAACGACCTAACATCATAAAGGCAATTGCTGCCAAGATCACCGCGATCGCAATTGTCATATAGAGCCAGTTCGCGACTCGTTTTTCTTGTGGACGGCTGTGGCCGTCACTATTTGCTACGATTCCCATCTGAGTTCTCCTTGTTACTCTGCATACATTGCAACATAAAAGCCATTGCATATGTTTTGCATTGCGAGGCAATCAACCTGAATGGAGTAAAATGAAAAACCAAGAACTAAACCTAGAGTCTATTGCCAGTGCTAAGAAGGCAGGACTCGTTTATATAAATGATTCTGCTTAAGGATTTAAACGTACCGGGGCGCCTGAAAGATTTCGTTACCTCAATAGAAAGGGGGACGTTCTCCACGATCCGAGGCAATTAGCCACAGATCTTGAATGGGGATTTTCACAGAATTTATTCGCTGGCCACCAAATTCAACTCGCCTCAATCGGCTTTCACGCTCGTGCAGGTGTCGAATCTTTTCGACAGTGGCGACTCAAAATACGTTTCATGCGGAAGAATCTTAGCAAACGAAAGGCCAGATTCTACTTCGTCGTTTTGACTCTCACCGGAATCGGAACGTTGCAGATTTCAATATGTCGGGCTTGCAGGTGAAACCACTCTTCAGGCCGATTTCGGCGCGACTCGATCAGCTTCAGAAAGCTTGGAGTATCCGTTTTCATAACTTCGAGCTTGACCCTCTCTTTTTCAGGAGTCTCTGAAGCGAGGCGAATCGATTTGATCTTAACCACGAGTTCGGGCTTATCGTAAAAACCCATGGCCCCTGCCCCTCGCGGAAGTGATGACAATAAATCCATGCCCTGCACAACCCTCCCGAGCAAAGTGACATTGCGATCAAGCTGTCTAGGAGAATGTCCTGTCACTGCATAGAGTTCAGTTCCTCCGCCACTATCGATTGAATTGTCTCGTCCCGCGCCCACCGCTCCGTAACAGTGAACGAGCCAAGTTTTTTTAGAATCTCTCGCAACTTGAAATCCATCTGAAAAACCAACCTGCTTCGCATAAACGTCGCCATCTTTTAATTTTACGAAAGATAATTTCGAATCGATGTCTCGATCGAATTCAGCAGCGAGAGTTTCTTTAGAATTTTTTAATTTGCGTTTAAGCTCTGGCTTTTCGGCATTCGGATCTGCCCATTGAACGACATAATTATCTTGTGAGCGAACGACCGCAAGTCCGTCCCAATAATTTTCGTGGGCGAGCGCTTTGACATTTTCGACGTGTTTAGGAGCATAATTGGGAGCGAGTTCGATGATGACACGGCCATTTGGCAAATCCATATAGAGAGTGTTCTCGGGGTTCAGATCTCGCCAGTCAGCCGCAGTTGAAGACGCAATAATTTCGGCCATCGAAGGGGGCTTTGACTTGATCGCATCTGCTGCAAAAGAGAAAAAACTTAAAAACAAAATAAAATACATATGTATCCTTTCGAAAAATAAAACATATCTTAAATTAAGAACTCGAGTCGATGAAAATCGCTCTTTCAATACGAAGATTTAAAGAAATATCTTGATAGCCTCTCAGAACAATGGGATCAAACACTGAGCCGCTTGCAGGCTTTCGTTGAAAGGTAGCTTTG
>JAYTQQ010000179.1:0-6366 GCA_043746635.1 Bdellovibrionales bacterium
AGAACTGGGTGCGAACGTTGATATTTACAACCTTACGAAATATCAAAGAACGAATCAGAATACTTGTTTCAATCAAAAGCCGATCGTTTTCAAAGGTGACGGAGTTAAAAAAGCTGACATTATTGCGGATGGTCCTTCGACTGAACTCGGTGAATTGGCTTTAGGCCAAAACATCTTGGTGGCTTTCACTCCTTGGCAGGGTTACAACTTCGAAGATTCGATCTTGATTTCAGAAAAGCTTATTAAAGAAGATACTTACACTTCGATCCATATCGAAGAGTTCGAATGTATCGCACGCGATACCAAGCTCGGAAAAGAAGAGATCTCACGCGATATCGCCAATGTTGGTGAAGAGGCGCTCAGTGATCTTGACACGAGTGGTATCATACGTATTGGGGCTGAAGTAAAACCTGGACACATTCTCGTTGGTAAAGTGACTCCTAAAGGTGAAACGCAACTTTCTCCTGAAGAAAAACTTCTGCGCGCGATCTTCGGTGAAAAGGCCGGAGATGTGAGAGATACTTCTCTCCGCGTACCATCAGGCGTTTACGGAACAGTCATTGATGCGCAAGTTTACTCTCGTGAGGGAGCAGACCGTGACGAGCGTCTGCAACTCATCATCGATGAAAAACGTCGTAAACTCGAAAAAGATTTAGCGGTTGAGCAAAACGTTATTCGTAACAATGCTCTCAGCAAATTGAAGTCGATCCTGCTTGGTAAAACGACCAACGGCGTTCTTCTTTCTGAAGACGGTTCGCAAAAACTCTTGAGTAAAGGCCAAGTGATTGCACACGAAGATCTCGAGAATATTCCGTTTGAACTCTTGAGCTATATTCCTCTCGAAAGCGACCTTGAGTATCAAGTCAGCCGAATCATTGACGGCGCTCGTAACCAGCTCGATGCCGTGAAAATGGTATTCAGCGAGAAATTTGATCGCCTTAAAAAAGGTGACGAACTTCCTCCAGGCGTTATCAAAATGGTCAAAGTTTACGTTGCGATTAAACGTAAATTGCAAGTCGGTGATAAATTCGCCGGCCGCCACGGAAATAAGGGTGTGGTTTCTAAAATCTTACCGGTCGAGGATATGCCATATCTCGCAGACGGAAGAGCGGTCGACATGGTGTTAAATCCACTCGGCGTACCTTCTCGTATGAACATCGGACAGATCTTAGAGGTGCATTTAGGTTGGGCCGCAAAGAATTTGGGTGAGCAAATCCAATCGCAACTTGAGAACTACAATCACGCCAATGCTAAAAAAGCAGTAAGCGAAACTTTTGTAGATCAAGAAGTTGATGATGCTTTGAAAAACTCAGATGAAGCGTCTTTGAAGAAAATTATTAAGACAATGAGATACGGCGTTCACGTTGGTACTCCGGTATTTGACGGAGCCCGCGAAACAGACGTTAAAGAACTTTTGAAGCGTGCTGAGCTTCCAACTTCGGGTCAGATGATTCTATTTGACGGACGAAGTGGTGAGCCTTTCCAAAACCCTGTGACGGTCGGCGTGATGTATATGCTGAAACTCCATCACTTGGTTGAAGAAAAGATTCACGCAAGGTCGATCGGGCCTTATTCTCTCGTGTCTCAACAGCCACTCGGAGGTAAAGCTCAGTTTGGTGGTCAGAGACTTGGAGAGATGGAAGTTTGGGCGATCGAGGCTTACGGCGCTGCTTATTCTCTGCAAGAGTTCCTCACGGTTAAGTCAGATGACGTTGCCGGAAGAACACGTATGTACGAGAGCATCGTGAAGGGTGAAAATATTCTCGAGCCAGGTTTGCCTGAGTCCTTTAACGTACTTGTTAAAGAACTTCAGAGTTTGGCGCTGAATGTTGAGCTCGTCGAGAGCGATATTTTAACTGATAAAGTGAATATCGAGCAATAAGAGCGGATGAACCGGGAAATGTATTAGTCAAAAACACAGTGTCAACGTTCAGTTGACACTTAATCTCATTAAGGAGATGTGCTTTGAAGGATTTATTAAATTTTTTCGACAAACCAAAAGATCCACTTTCGTTTGATGCTGTCCGTGTTTCTCTCGCTTCCCCAGAAATGATCCGTGCTTGGTCATTCGGCGAAGTGAAAAAGCCTGAGACGATCAACTATCGAACTTTTAAACCAGAGCGTGATGGTCTTTTTTGCGCCAAAATTTTTGGACCAATTAAAGATTACGAATGTCTTTGCGGTAAATATAAGAGAATGAAATATCGCGGCGTCGTCTGCGAAAAGTGCGGCGTTGAAGTCACTCAATCAAAAGTTCGTCGTGAGCGCTTAGGTCACATTGAACTTGCGACTCCTGTTGCGCACATTTGGTTTTTGCGATCTCTTCCGAGCCGTATCGGTAACCTTCTTAATTTGTCTCTGAAAGACGTTGAGAAAGTTCTTTATTGTGAAGCTTATGTCGTGATTGATCCTCTCGAGACAACTCTCGAAGAAGGTCAAATTTTGACTGAAGAAGTTTACCAAAATGCGCTCAACGAATTCGGACCCAATTTCAAAGCAGGAATGGGCGGCGAAAGCGTTCGCGAACTTCTTCGCAAAATTGATCCAGATTATCTTTCTAAAAAATTACGTGTTGAACTCAAAGAAACGAAATCAGAAGCCAACATCAAAAAGCTCACAAAGCGTTTGAAAGTGGTTGAAGCTTTTAAAGATTCAATCAACAAATGTGAATGGATGATGCTCGAAGCACTTCCAGTGATTCCGCCTGATTTGCGTCCGCTCGTGCCTCTTGATGGTGGCAGATTCGCGACTTCAGATTTGAACGATCTTTATCGCCGAGTCATTAACCGAAACAATCGTTTGAAACGCCTTCAAGAATTGAACGCTCCAGACATTATTATTCGTAACGAAAAAAGAATGTTGCAAGAAGCAGTCGATGCTCTCTTAGACAACGGCCGTCGCGGTAAAACATTTACCGGTCCAAACAAACGTCCTTTGCGATCATTGAGCGATATGCTCAAAGGTAAACAAGGTCGTTTCAGACAGAATCTTCTCGGTAAACGGGTCGATTATTCAGGTCGTTCGGTCATCGTTGTGGGCCCTACTTTGAAACTTCATCAGTGCGGTCTTCCAAAGAAGATGGCTCTCGAACTTTTTAAGCCTTTTGTTTATAACAAACTTGAAGAGCGTGGTTTTTCTACGACCATCAAGCAAGCTAAGAAATTAGTTGAGCAAGAGACCGTAGAAGTATGGGATATTTTGTCTGATGTGGTGAAAGAGCATCCAGTTCTTCTGAATCGTGCGCCGACTCTTCATAGACTTGGTATTCAAGCTTTTGAACCTGTTCTCCACGAAGGAAAAGCAATTCAATTGCATCCTCTCGTTTGTACAGCGTTCAACGCCGATTTCGACGGAGATCAAATGGCGGTTCACGTTCCTTTGTCTGTAGAGGCACAGGTTGAAGCGCGCGTTTTGATGATGTCGACTAATAATATTTTGAGCCCAGCCAGCGGTAAACCAATCATCAATCCATCTCAAGATATCGTGCTTGGAATGTACTGGTTGACTCGTGTTCGCCCAGGCGCTAAAGGCACCGGCAAAATCTTTTCAAGCGTTGACGAAGTGACTTATGCTTACGAAGCGGGCCACATTGATCTTCAAGCCGCTTGTAAAGTACGTATCAATGGTAAACTCGAAGAGACGAGCGTGGGGCGCGCGATTTTGAGCGACATCGTTCCGCCTGAAGTTCCATTTTCGACCGTCAACCAAGTGATGAACAAGAAGCAATTAGCGGTATTGATCGATACGACCTTCCGTTTGGCGGGTGGTAAAGCGACCGTTATTTTGGCTGATAAAATGATGGAATACGGATTTAAATACTCAACTAAAGCGGGTATCTCGATTTGTATTGATCACATGGTGATTCCAGAATCGAAAGCACGCCTTCTTGGCGATGCAGAAAAGCAAGTCACTGAAATTCAAACTCAGTACGATGAAGGTTTGATCACAGACGGAGAGCGCTACAATAAAGTGGTGGATATCTGGGCTCAGACCGGTGACCGTGTTGCAAAAGAGATGATGGCAGAGCTTGAAAAACAAGACTTCATCGTTGATGGCAAAGTGGTGAAAGCTCCTTCATTTAACCCAATTTTCGTCATGGCCGATTCAGGAGCGCGGGGTTCTGCCGCTCAGATTCGTCAGCTCGCAGGAATGCGCGGGTTGATGGCGAAACCATCGGGCGAAATTATCGAGACTCCTATTACTGCGAATTTCCGTGAAGGTCTTTCGGTTCTTCAGTACTTCATTTCGACTCACGGAGCTCGTAAAGGTCTCGCCGATACCGCTCTTAAAACAGCGAACTCAGGTTACTTGACTCGTCGATTAGTTGACGTTGCTCAAGACGTGATTATCACTGAAGTCGATTGCGGAGCCGACGACGGGATCATCATTACTCCACTCATTGAAGGCGGCGAAGTGATTCAGCCTCTTGGTGAGCGTATCTTGGGCCGTACGGCTCTTGAGCCCATCGTTGACCCATATACTAACCAAATGATCTTGCCTGCGAATGCAGAGATCCGCGAAGAAGATGTGAAACGCATCGAAGCCGCGGCAATCGAAAGCATCAAAATTAGATCGGTTCTGACTTGCAAAACGCGCAGAGGAACTTGCGTGAAATGTTACGGACGAGATCTCTCTCGCGGGACACTCGCAAATCTTGGCGAAGCAGTCGGTATTATCGCGGCACAATCCATCGGTGAGCCAGGGACACAGCTCACAATGAGAACCTTCCACTTAGGTGGTACGGCGTCTCGTGCGGTTGAAGCGAGCGTTCATACGGCTCGTCACGAAGGTTCGATTAAACTCATCGACGTTATTACGGTTCCTAATAAGGCAGGTAAATTGACCGTGATGAATCGTAACGGATCTGTCGTAATCTTTGATACCAACAATCGTGAGCGCGAAAGATTCAAACTCGTTTACGGAGCTGTTTTAGCGGTCAGAGAAGGCGATCAAGTTAAGAAGAATCAAGTCATAGCTGAATGGGATCCTTACTCGAATCCAATTATTTCTGAAGTCAGCGCGCACGTTGCTTTTCAAGATATTGAAGAGGGCGTAACGATGACTGAACAGGTCGATGCCGTCACTGGTTTCGCTACGAAAGTGATTTCGGAGTCGAAGTCTTCTGATAACAAACCGACCGTTGTATTAAACGATGCAAGCGGTAAGCAAATGATGCTTCCGGGTCGTGATATTCCTGCACGTTATATCATTCCGGTCGGAGCACAATTGCTCGTCGTTGAAGGTCAAGAGGTTCACTCGGGTGATGTGATCGCGAAGATCCACAGAGAGACTTCAAAAACTCGTGACATCACGGGCGGTCTTCCGCGTGTTGCTGAACTTTTCGAGGCTCGTAAGCCAAAAGAAGCCGCGATCATTTCTGAAATCGACGGTTACGTCACTTTCGGAAAAGACGTTAAAGGTAAACAGCGCGTGATCGTAACTCCAGAAGTTGGAGAACAAAAAGAATATTTGATTCCTAAAGGTAAGCACGTTGCAGTTCGAGAAGGTGAGTACGTTAAAGCTGGAGAAGCTTTGATGGATGGCCCAACGAATCCGCATGATATTTTGGCCGTTCTCGGAGAAAAACAATTGGCATTTTATCTCGTGAACGAAGTTCAAGAAGTTTACCGATTACAAGGTGTGAGCATCAATGATAAGCACATCGAAGTGATCGTTCGCCAAATGCTGAGAAAAGTAAAAGTCGGCGATTCAGGCGACACGAAACTTCTCGCCGGTGAGCAAGCTGAAAGATACTTGGTAGAACAAGAGAATGAGCGTGTGATTCAAGAGGGCGGCCAGCCGGCGACACTTGAGCCACTCCTGCTTGGTATTACGAAGGTTTCTCTCTCTACGGATAGCTGGATTTCAGCTGCTTCCTTCCAAGAGACGACCAAAGTCCTTACGGATGCTGCAATTAATTCAAGAACGGATTATCTGCGCGGTCTTAAAGAGAATATCATCATGGGCCGCTTGGTTCCTGCTGGTACCGGCTTAGCTTCGTATAAACGTTGGAAAATCGTGGTTGAAGAGCACGTTCAAGACTCACCTGTTATGTTGCCAGGAATGACGATGAACCGCACTGCCGACGGATTACCAGCACAAACTTAAACTATTCCGAAGATTTTCGGGCTTGACGTCTTGAACAACAAAAAGTATTCAAGACGTCTTATTAATTAAATGAGGTAAATGGATGCCAACTATTAATCAACTGATTCGCCAAGAGAGAGTCGTACAGAAGAATAAAACAAATTCTCCTGCTCTCGCTAAGTGCCCACAACGCAGAGGCGTCTGTACTCGTGTCTATACAACGACACCTAAAAAGCCAAATTCAGCTCTCCGGAAAGTAGCCCGTGTTCGCTTGTCGAA
>JAYTQQ010000180.1:0-2809 GCA_043746635.1 Bdellovibrionales bacterium
CGCGGCATAATCGGAGTCGGACGCGATATCACCCTTATTAAGCGTGCTTTCAAAAAAGCAGAGGTTACGCAAAAACGACTCGACTCTTTATTTGAGCAAGCACCTATGCCCATCGCAGTCATTGAGGGCAAAGATCTGGTTTTTACATTTGCCAATGTTCCTTATGAAAAATTAGTAGGCAAAACAAATCTCATCGGCAAAAAATTTCGAGAAGAATGGCCAGAGCTTGAAGCGCAAGGCATTTTTAAAATTTTAGACCAAGTGATTTCTTCTGGGGAACCCTTTCAGGGGATCGACTTTCCGATGTGCTTGAATCTAAAAGATCCATCCCAGATACGATATTTTAATATGAATTTTATGCCTATTCGAAATCTTCAAGATATCACAGATGGCGCGATGCTCCTCATAGCTGAAGTCACCGATCAAATTGAAGCTAAAAAGAAAATTCAAGAGACGCAGCAGCGCTTTCAGTCGCTCACAGATTTCTTGCCGAACATGATGTGGACGGCAGATAAAGATGGCTATATCACCTACGCGAATGGTCAATGCTTACAGTATTCAGGAATGAGCACTCAAGAGAAATTTAGTAAAGCCTGGCCAAAAACAATTCACCAAGAAGATTTTTTAAAAGCAAAAGCTTCGTGGCTCCATAGCATTCGAACCGGCGAAACATTTAATCTCGAATACCGTGTTCGACGATATGATGGAGTGTATCGATGGTTTTTAGGACGCGCGATAGCGATCAAAAATGTCCAGGGCACAGGTCAATTTTGGATCGGAACCGCTACAGATATTGATGATGGTAAGCGCTCAGCAGCTGAACTCATTGCCGCAAAGAATGCTGCCGAAAATGCCAATCGCACTAAAACCTCATTTTTGGCGAATATGAGTCACGAGATTCGCACTCCTTTGGGTGCGGTACTTGGTTTTAGTGAATTGCTAAAAGATTCAAACCTAAGTGCCGCTGATCGCGATAAATACGTCGAAACGATAGCCCGCAATGGACGCGCCCTGACCCGAATTATAGATGACATTCTCGACATCGCAAAAGTCGAAGCGGGGCGCCTCGAGGTTGAAGAAATTGCCTTTTCGTTTTCGGGTCTACTCAATGAGGTCGTCGAGCTCTTCAAAGATTCTACGAAACAAAAATCCATTCAAATTAATTCAAAAATCGATGATGATGTTCCGACTTGGATTTATTCGGATCCTACACGGATCAGACAAATTTTAATTAATATTGTCGGCAACGCTATTAAATTTACAGATAAGGGTTGCGTCGAAATTCGGGTACGAGCCCTTGAAGAATCTGTTAAAAACATTTGGTTTTCGATCGACGTAAAAGATTCTGGACGAGGAATTGCGGCCACTCAACGCTCACGTCTTTTTAAACCCTTTACTCAAGCAGACAATTCTACAACTAGACGCTATGGTGGAACCGGCCTCGGATTGGTACTGTCACGCCGTCTGGCCGAGGCACTGGGTGGTACGGTGATTCTGAGTGACGAACCACAAGCTGAAGGAGCAACTTTTATCATTTCTTTTATTGCTGCAAGACCAACTCAGAAATCCGAAGTCTCCAAGACCGTCACGGAGGCAGTTCCTTTGCAGGCCATACATGGTCAGCCAAGTAAACCTCTCGAGAGTCTTCGAATTCTTTTGGTCGATGATTCTGTCGATAACCAATTTTTAGTAAAGCATATGTTAACTAAAATGGGTGCGGTCGTCGACGTCGCTTCGAACGGCCTCGAAGCAATTGAAATCGCAAATAAAAAATCTCACGATGTCGTTTTGATGGATATTCAAATGCCCGAAATGGATGGTTACCAAGCGATAGAGGCGCTTCGTAATAGTGGATACAAAACTCCGGTCATTGCTCTCACAGCCCACGCACTCGTTGAGGAGCGCTCAAAAACTCAAGCTGCCGGTTTCTCAGCGCACCTTACGAAACCGATCGATAAGTCAGAATTACTTTCGATCATTTTAGACAGAGTGAAAGTTACGAAAAATCTTTTTGGTTAACGCCATTGAAGGTTTAAATGGGCACGCGAATTTTCAGACTGCTCAGCGCATCAATGATTTGTACGTCATTCAGACTTTTACGAATTGCAAGCTTAACTAAGTTTGAACTGAGGTGTAGAGTAGAGCCACATTTTAGGAGGCTCCATGAAATTCAACTCAAAACTTTTCCTTAGCGTTCTCATTTTTTTCTCGGCCGCTACCTTTGCGGCCGAAAGTAAAAAGACCGAAGCGGCCATTTTTGCAGGCGGATGCTTTTGGGGTATGGAAGAAGTTTTCAGAAAAGTCCCAGGAGTCGTCGCGACTGAAGTGGGTTACTCCGGTGGAAGCACCAAAGATCCCAGCTACGAACAAGTCAGCGAGGGTAAAACTGGTCACGCTGAATCGATTCAAGTGCAATTTGATCCTGCTAAAATTTCTTACGAAGATTTAGTCAAAACTTTCTTTCGACTTCACGACCCAACTTCTCTTGACCGTCAGGGAAATGATGTTGGAACTCAGTATCGCTCCGAAATTTTCTACATGAATCATAAACAAAAAGAGATTGCTAAAAAGGTCATCGAAGTTGTTGATAAATCAAAAAAGTGGCCAGCCCCCGTTGTCACCAAGGTCGAAGCCGCGCAAAAATTTTATCCGGCTGAGAAATATCATCAAAAATATTTAGTGAAAAACCCAAATGGATATAGTGATCACTATCCCCCGGTTTCAGGAAAGATGTCGCTTGAGTTAGAAAAAAAGTTGGGGCGAGTTTAGAGTCAAAAGTGAGAGATCGACAAAGTTATTCGGACGAGTT
>JAYTQQ010000181.1:0-3804 GCA_043746635.1 Bdellovibrionales bacterium
CATTCGGCTTTGGAGTCCAGACCAATGCTTTCGAGCAAACTTTAAGATGCGATCAATTTCTTTTGTCGAATTGCAAAAATACCAGATCCTTGTGATTGAGTGCTTCATCCCGTACTGACGAAAAATCTTCTCATATCTCTTTTCGGCTTTGACCGTAAGTTCGAGCTCAAGAGAAATCACCCAAGGCTCCGCGTTCACCGACTCAAACATTAATGCATCAGGTACGAGTTGCTCTTTCGCACTTCCGTATCTGAAATTGCGAAATACCTCGGACTTAATTTCGAACTCCGGTGTTACGTCTTTGGCCAATCCAAATGATTCTAATTTACAACGAATGTCGTTCAAAAGGACGTCGTGATAAATTGAGTTTCTATTTGAAAAGTGAACACCGGACTCTATCCCCATGAGTTCACGGCCTTTAAAACCCAAGCCCCAGGTATGCGTTCCGTTCTCGAGGGTCACGCCTCGCTTAAGGTAATGTCCTTCTTCTAGAATTCTAAGTCTTCTAAGTGCCGTGGTCTTGGACACTTTTTTAAAATACCAAAGACAAATCTGTACCGTCGAAAGGACGCCGAATCTTTGAAGACCGGCAATAAGAGCTCGATCTCTTGATTGAAGAATCAAACTCATACGCCCCTACCGGTAATATCACGAAGGGCTCGACGCTTAACTTCTTCGGCGGTGAGTAACACTTGTGTCGGGATAGGCGGAGGCTCAGGAGGAGGCCGCACCGGCACGATTATAGGAATACTCTGCGAAGCTCGCAGTGGTTCTTCTTTATAGCTTTGGTAGTTGGGTTGATGAGCTCTTGGGGTCGACTCATTGCTTTGTATCTCGCCCCAGAACCTAAAGAGAAATGTAATCATGCCATAGGCTGAAATCGCAAGAATTGCATAGCAGGTAACTTTAAAAAGAAAAACTTCAATACTCCAGTAAGGGCCTACGAAATGAGTCCACAAAAAATTATATTTATTATCAATACCGATTTCGGCAAAACCCCAAACAAGAATGTTAGGCAAGAAGAGAACGACAATAAGTCGTTGGAAAATCTGGATCTTTAAAAGCTCTTTCATTAAATCAAAAATTATTTCAATCATCTTGGACCCCCCCCTAGGTAAATGTTTATTTCATAATTGCCTCCATCCTTTCAAAGCAGAGTTGGCTTTTCATAAGCTCTCAACTTGTGTATCATGGCAGTTATGACAAGCTCCAATCAAAAATATTTATGCTCTCGCAAACAATTTTTCATTGGAGTTCTTCTCTATATTAGACAAGTTTCATGCCAAGAACTTTTCGGCGAATGAATAATCAAGCCAGCTGATTGAAATGCTGACGTTAAAGTAGATTTTCAATTTTAATTTCGTGAGCGACAATGTCGAAATCGCATATCAGTCGTTGAGATTTCGAAATCAGATTTTGCGATGAATCTTTTACAAGGTAAACACGTTGTGAAGCCGTGGCCGTCCGCTGTTTAAGATAAGTAAATTAGTCAGCAAGTGAGTGCTATTTGTAACGTAGAAGTTTCCGATGGCCGTGATTCGCCCGTAAAACGATAACGTCAACGCCTTGAAAACTAGTCTTTTTAGCCCAGGCCTCTCCGGCGTCTTTTCGGAGTTGTACTTGGCGAACTAATTCAATTTGGGCAGTCCAACGTCCAGAGCAGTTTGTCTGGATTACAGTTGAATCCAGACAAACTGCTCTGAAGTCCGGACTTGAGACGGGAGCGAACCAATTGCTTTTTGAGCGGATCTAACTATGTCAAACTGTATAAGAAACTCACAAGCCTGCATACACTGAAGGTTAAACTATGAGCGCTGTAAATTGGAATGAAGCAAACACGTTCAGTAAGTTGACCGAGCCGATGCTTCGCGGCCTCGGTTTTCCATCGAGAGACGACGAACTTTGTGACGAACAAACATACGTTGAAAAAAAAGGCGGCGGATTCGGTCGCTACGATGTTGCGTACAAAAGCGATCGCGGCATTCTCTTGCTGCTTGAAATGAAGAAGAAAGGGAAAATCCTCGATAGATCGGTTGAAAATCAAGCACTCGACTATGCGCTGGGGGCAACCTTTGATCCGCTACCACCGCCATTTCTGTTAGTTTCAAATGGAGACGAGGATCAATGGTTTCGACGGATCAGAAATAAGGATAAAACATACAAATATATCCGTTGTGAAAAAGTAAAATGGAGAGATGCCCTCGAGGAGCGTAGTAGTGGCGATCTCGTGCAAGAGTTAACGCTTGCACAAGTGATACGCCTTCTTCAGCGGGTTCGCGCCATGGTATTCGAAGACGTTACCGAACGGTTCTTCCCTAAGGGCTATATTTTTTCTAAATCGGAGCTGGGGAATAGGAGAATTGCATTTGAACGCATTTTGAATACGCGAAAATCATTCGTGGACCCGAGTCTTCAGTCGAAAAACGAAGAAAATGGCATTGAAGCTGTCGTATCTAGTGTCGCGCTTTCTTTAACGTTGAAGATACTATTTTTAAAAATCCTTACGAACCTCGCGGGCAGACCTTTTCCTTTTAGTATCAAAACTGAAATCGCACGCTTATCGCCAAAGTATCCAGACATTTTAAGAGCCGAGCCGTATGATGTTCTTGAATTCTCTTTTGAATGCGAGCGTAAGATTTATGAAATGCTCTCCGAAGTGAGCGTGACCGAGTCTCTTATCTTTGAAGCCCAAGAAAATCCAATCGGCGATATTTTCGATGGACTTGTGAAGTCCGAAGAGCATGATCTTCAAGTAAAGTCGCTTGGGAACGTTTATACTCCCTCAGCTATTGTTAAAACGATGGTTGCCAGAGCATCGAAAGCAAGCGGTTCATGGAAAAATATTAAAGTGCTAGAGCCTTCATGTGGCTCGGGCCATTTCGTTCGCGAAGTATATGGCCATATGTTCAATGCGTATAAACCGAGGCGAGGGAATGCGGCCAGTATTATTGGGGCACACAAAAAAGCGCTCAACAACTTACTTGCTATAGACATCGATCCGTTTGCGATTCAAACAACCCAGCTAGGAATGTTTCTAGAGTTAAATATATTCCCCGGTGTTTGGCAGAGTCTTAAATCGACTAAGGGTTTCAGTTTTAGAAAGGTTGTTCGATGTGGTGACTATCTGAACGGCAAGAGTTCGGTAGCAGCTAAGAAATTTAAGCCGAATCTTGTAATTGGTAACCCGCCATACGGAGTCTCCGTAACTAAGGAAATTGAAAAAAAATACCAGGTTGAGAGCAATGACTCATATGGCGTGTTTATCGTTAAGGCACTTGAGGATCTAGCAGCGCATGGCCACTTGATTTTCGTAGTGAGCAGTACATTTCTTTTGAATAAAACTCATATGTCTCTTAGGAAACGAATTTTCGAGCTCGCATCGCCCAACTCAGTATATCTACTGCACAGAAAGGCTTTTGACCGAGATGTGTTCTGTTGTCTCGCAAACTTTGAAAAACGGAAGATTGAGCGGATCGACCGTTCTCTATATACGTACAGTTACTACGACGCGTGGTCGGTTCACCCAGAGACGGACGAATATCAATCCGGCCTTCTTGCGTGGTCCAAAGGCGAAGCGATTCCGAAAAACCTTAGTAAGTTGATAGGCTATAATAAAGTCCCAGTAAGGTACACACAGACGCGGTACATCCCGCCAAGTACGAGTACAATCGACAAATTCCGCACTCATACGGTAGGGGCTGAACAAAAAGGATTGCCACGTAAACTTCTCTTTAACGTAAGCACTTCGTCTGACACTGTGGCGAGCTGAAAAATAACTTGCTAGCTTTGAGTGAAACAATTCAC
>JAYTQQ010000182.1:0-3697 GCA_043746635.1 Bdellovibrionales bacterium
AAAGAATGCTTTTTTGCAGCTCGATTTGAATAGTTATTTTCTGATTCGGAACCAATCTATATTCAAGCATGCGATTTCTTCGGACGGCGATGGATGAACTCGATCTAAAAAATTTTTGATAAAAACCACCATTTCTTCTCGTAAATAATGAAAGTCTTTCTCTGATAAACTAACATTGACGGTGTACATAAGCTCATCATCATTTAGGTTCTCGGCGCTTTGAATAGCGCGTAAGCGCCAGTTGGTGTGATGCTTCAGCAGGTGCGGCGATCCTTGCTCTAAGTGAGTTCCTTGGCTTCCCGTAAAAAAATGATTATCGTTCTCATCACAAAGTCCAGCTTCAACTAAAAAGCGCGTGAGCTCTGTTGTTTTAGCCCGCGATATTTCGAAACGCTTTGAAATTTCATCGAGAGTGCGCCCCCTTTTGCCGGTTGAGCAGTAGACATGAATCCCTGAAAACAATGGGCTTGAATAAAATACTGATTTTTCTTGATCATTCAGGCTGCGCTTTGCCTCAACTCTCGTGACTAGTTTCAGAGATTTTTTTTTGAGCTCTTCAAGTTTATGGGTACAGTATTTTTTGAGTTCTTGCGTTCCGGCTCTGTCGTTTTGAACTAGGTAAAAAAAATAATCAGCTTCGCTTTCGCTCAATCCTAAATAGGATCCTAAGGCGTTTGTCTGTTCTAGAGTGAGTATCTTAGAGCCAGCTAATATTTGGCTGA
The DNA here is from genome assembly GCA_043746635.1 of Bdellovibrionales bacterium. Taxonomy (GTDB): domain Bacteria; phylum Bdellovibrionota; class Bdellovibrionia; order Bdellovibrionales; family JAMPXM01; genus JAYTQQ01. The sequence continues at coordinate 723 of JAYTQQ010000182.1, forward strand.
TATAAGTTGAGCTAACGCCAAGGTGGTTGGCGATTTTTTTTGCTTCGCCAAAGCCTTTTCTCGGTAAAAGCTTAAGATAGTGTTTTAAATAACTGCGATAATCGGAAAACTGATAGATCATATAACCACCTGTATTTATATACTTATCGGAAGATTAAACTAAATGGTTAAAACTATTAAAAAGCTTAAACTATAAATATCTAGAATTTATAACGCATAGCATATAAATTACATTCATTAACTTACACTGGTTCAATTATTGAATGATAGGAAACGAGGAGAATTTATGAAACTGCAAATCGACTTTAAGACTACTTTGTTGGCCATGCTTTTGACAGTGGCTCCCGCTTTGGGGCTGGCTGCCGGAGGTGACGGATCTGGAACGAGTAATGGCGGTGGTGGCAGTATCTTGCAATGTCGCGCTAATGGCACAGCGTCCTTTCCTAAAGACGGAATGTATGCCCTCGACTACGTATTGGCCGTGGGTACTGGAAAAGTCTGGTACGAGTATAGCTCAGATTTTCAAACAGAACTCGATGCTGTCATCAGGGTATTTAAAGATAAACTTCAGCCGTATATGTGGAATGACGTGATTCCAATATCATCCGCTATTGAATTTGATAAGATTTGGCAGCCCTTGATGACTCCACTTGCACCGACTCATGATCAAGCTTCAGGCAAGATTCCGCCAAATTGCAATAAAGATGTTTTTCAACTGACCACGGCTTATCAAGACACTTATTTTTATGATGTCCGGTTGTACAATTCAATGCTGTCAGATGGTCAGGTTGCACAAATTAATGCTCATAAAATGCATGAATATTTACGTAGCTTATTCAGGGACTCTAATACAGTGGCCGCCTGGAATGCAGTCATTCACACTCGTGGCTTTTTTTCGATGAGCCAGAAAGAGCTCGTCCAACTATTGAGTTCGCACGAAGTCAACCTCCTTTCCGCAAGAGCCGTTCTAGAAGGAAATCTTCGTATTCAAGCCAAAGAAATTATAAAAAAGGCTCGAACGACGAGTGAGGGCCATGACAATATTGCATCATTTTTCAACAGTGAAATGGACACTAAGAGCCGCGAACTTGATGCCCTACAATCTCAGATCCGTTTGATTGAGAATTCGCGACAAGTGGTGCAGGAAGAACAACTCTGTATCCTTGCTCGTTCACAAGAAGAATTGCTGAGGAAAATAAGTGACCGGGCGCATGATATCGCGCTCGAAATTGCAGATGTTTATACGGCAAAACGACAATTTTCTGACGACTATATGGGTTTTGAACTTCCGGAATCCGTACGTGAGGCATTTCAACTCGGCGGCAAAGCAAGGCAGCTTTCATTTAATTTGGGATGCCCTCGGAATTAAGGTCCGCGGCTGTACATAAAACACCGCAATGAAAACTAAGAAAATAAAGCTAGGGCCGCGATCACAAGAGATCGTCGCGGTCAGCTTGAGAGCAAACGAAAATATTAATCGGCAATTTAAATCAAGTTGATTTGCAAAAAGGCTCTGCATAAGCAAACCCGGAGCCTAGGGAACTTTAGCGATCTCCAAGCAAATCTGGTGTTTTTTCACGCTTTGAATATATTTAGATGTGTCACGTTCAATAACAGATGCAAGCATGTCGAGAAATAGCTCTCACATTGTGTGCATCTCATACAGAAAGGTTTTTTATGAAAAAGCAATTTTTAGTAACGGTCTTGGGATTCTTCAACTTAGTTTCCTATTCTTTAAGTAGTCACGCGCAGGAAGTTTCCTGCGAATCAAAATATATGGTGACATTAGAAAAATTAAATTCTTGCGTCTCCAAGCAGTCGAATACATCAAGCGAAGGTCGAGTCGTAGTCGCTTCAGGGGTGGATATCGAAGGATACTACCCTAAGACCACAAAGCGGCTCGCAGATAGTTGTGGAGGCACTCTTGTCTCCGTTGTCTGCGATCGCAATGGCGCCAGCCAATTCGTGGCGTGCGCAGGTATTTGTAAGTGAGTGACCTAAATTTATTATTTTATTTTTAATTTTAATTTCGAATAACAAGGAGTAACTATGAAAAATTTTAATACAAACACGCGAAGAATCATAATGTTTGCGGCGTCAATTTTAACTGTATTCGTCACTCAAGGCAGCTTTGCATTAAACTCAACCGTTTCAACAGCTGCATTCGAAGACAGAATTGAGCCCGGTGGAAACAGGACATACAGTGATATGAAAGAGTTTGGGTATACGAGATACAATATTGAACGGGAAGATGGCGCCATACTTCATTGCTTCTCAGGTTGGCAAGAGAGTGATGGTTACATCAAGATTCAATATGGAAAAGGATGGGGAGCCGATACTATCGGAACTATCCGCGAGGATTCTGCGCGCAACAGGGCGAACCAGTGCAATCTAGCGATTGAGGCGGCTCGACAATCGAAAGATCCATCGGCCCATTTTGTTTTTATGAATCTTTTTCGTTTTGAAGTTGTGCCAGGCTGGTAAAAATCAGATTAGAAGTAGGAGTACCTTAGTCCGCTGCCATATTGGCGGCGGCTCCGAAAATACGCAAATCGATACACGCGAGCAAGTGCAAACCTATTAGCTTATCTTAATTTCACAAGGGATGACGCTCGATCAAGATATGAATGTCACTACACTTCTGCAGGCCATAGCGATATGGTATCTTCGATACGAAATCCGATTCAATAAGATCGGTCTTTGCGACACGCTTTTCGGTCCGAAAGATTCTGATTGGAAAAGTTCTGGTCGAACTTTTGGTCGACGCTTTTTAGTTCGAATTTTCAATTTCATAAGATCTTTATGGTCCAATTCGGGCGACCGTTGCAGCTAGTCTAAACATTACTTTCTGGACCTCGAACAGCTGACTCAGTAAACTCGGCTCATGTACAAAGCAAAAAGTATAATTCTATTTACGGCACTCTCCTATTTGTTCGGTTTTGCAACTCAAATTGCTATCGGTTTTCATAAAGATC
>JAYTQQ010000183.1:0-3836 GCA_043746635.1 Bdellovibrionales bacterium
TAAGAAAAATCCTTCAACGTTGCGGCTTCCTCAATCATCAATATATCAAGACTGACGACCTATTCTATGCCGTCACCCCATGAAAAATTGGAGAGTCCAAGCTCCGTCGCAAAAAAGGTCGTTTGGGAGTGCGTGAAATGTGTCTACCAGGAAACACGCCCACGGCCTGACGGTAAAACAAGCATTGGTCCTGAAGAATGCCAATACTGCAACCCATAAACAGAAGCGTTTAAAAAGAGGTTCTGTCTAAATGAGAAAAATTGAATTACCGAAAAAGTTTGCGATAGAAAATATTGAAATCTGGAATCCAGATGAAATATTAACAGCACGTGATATTTTCGTCGAAAATGGATACATCAAAAAAATCGCCCCGCATGGAACTCATCGTGATCTGTCTTATTCAAAAATAGAGACTCGCTTTAAGCAATTGATCCCCGCAGGTGTTGATGCTCAAGCTCATTTGCGCATCCCAGGACAGGCAGAAAAAGAAACACCTACGACAGGACTTCGTGCTGCCGCTAAAGGCGGCTATGCTGCAATTCTAACGATGCCGAATACCAAGCCTGTCATTGATTCAGCAGAAGTTCTCAGTCAAGCAAAAGCTTTGGTTCAATATGCGGAAAATGAAGTCGGAGTAAAAGTATTTTGGTCTGCGGCGTTGACTAAAAATCAAGCGGGTCTTGAGCTGAGCAATCTATTGAGTATTTCTGAAGCTGGGGCTATTGCCTTTACTGACGATGGCAAAGGTGTTTCCTCCAATGAGATTATGTCCGAGGCATTTCAAGTCCTGAGCAGCCTCGGCTTGCCATTGCTACAGCACGCTGAAATGCCTGGGCACGGTGGCGTCCTGGCTCCAGGGCCATTTCAAAAAAGTATGGGCGTCAACGCATAAGCTCGGTTTCGGCAATTGCAAACGCTTTGCGACTCAGATCAGTTCGACTCTAACCAAAACTAAGTAAAATCGATCTAGTCGAATAGAGCCCGATCGTGTTTGGACAATAGATCAAACTAGACGAACGCTTGCTTAGAGTATATTAGTTGTATCATGGTGCAACTGAAAAATCTTAAGACTTCCGAAAAATTAATTTTGTCATTCTCAGATTTTACACGAATACGGGTGATGCGTTTATTTACGACAACCAGTGTGGAACTTTGTCTTTGCGATCTCACTTTGAGCTTAAAAGAACCCACTTCAAAACTCTCAAGACATTTAAAGGTGCTAAGAGAAGCCGGGATACTTCATGCAACAAAAGAAGGGCGATGGGTGTTTCACAAGCTGCTGTTGAATGAAGAATATCTTAAGCACCTTTCCTCAATGATCATAGCAATGCCAGACGAGGGGAAAGAATTCGAAATGGATGAAAAACACCTGAAGCGAATGCTTCAAGCTCGCGGATACGTCAAATGCAGTGGAACTATCGCAGTCAATCGAAAGAGGACCTTTTCTGCAAAACAGAGAAAACGATGAAAACATTTTTAATATCATTTTTATTGATGTTTCTGATTCCTTGCTTGAGCTCAGCAGAATGCAAGAGTCTGTTGGGTTACCAAGACATTATTAAATGTGCAGTTGAAAAGCATCCGACTGTTATGGCTACTGAAAACAGTTTAAGTCGAAGTCAAATCAGTGAAAAAATCGCTACGCAAAGAATTAATCCTGAATTAAATTCGAAAACTGTCTTTGCCAGTGCACAGCCTGGTTCGGATCGAGATATCGAAATTACTTTAAGCCACACCTTTGAACTAGGCGGAAAGCGAGCCTCAAGAAAAGAACGAGCGGAGACTGAGACTCAATCAATAAAGACGTTAGCTGAAAAAACTCGTGAAGATGTTTATATTGATACTCTTCTAGCCCTTTACCATGCAAAATATATTCAGGCTCAACTTGATATTTTAAATAGATCGCTCAGAATTTTTCAGACGATTGGCAAACAGTTTCGAGGTCGATCGAAACTCACAGCCGATCAAGAGGTCTCGCTCAACATCTATGATCTAGCAACTGCTGACGACGCAATGAAGATCGCGACACTTTCAACCCAGTTTGACTTTATTAAAAAAGAACTTGAAAAATCAGTCGCTCAAAGCTTGCAGCTGACAAAACAATTTTTGCCGCCGGACAGAAAAGCTTGGCCCAATTCTGAGCCACTCATGAAAAATTCTGATGTCTCGAAAGGATTGTCTTTCAGATTAGCAAAAGCAGATCTTACATTGTCTGAGGCGAATCTCAATTTAGAAAAGAGTCTCGCTTGGCCAGATCTCAAAGTTGGGCCGACCTACCAAAACCAGATACAGGGCTCGGAGCACTCCGACATGTGGGGATTTTCTCTTGCGATGGGTCTACCAATTTTTCACGCAAATGGCGCCGGCAGAGCCTTCGCACAAGCCGGCATTGATAGGTCGATGATGTTTCTCCGGATAACTGAGAGCCAACTTGAAATTGATCGGAAATTTGAAATAGAACGTTACAAGAATGTGATTGAAACTTTATCGAAACTCCCAAGCGTAATTCAAGTTGATACTCGTTCTAAAAAAATGGAAGCCCTATTTAACCGAGGAATCGTAGCTAGCTCGCTTGTCGTCGAAGCCCAAAGACAAATATTTGAATTTACCAAGTCAAAGCAGGAGCAAGAACTTCAAGCCATTGAGGCACTCGCGAAAATCTATTCAATCGATGGTCGGCTGAACGAAATGGAATTATAATCTATGAAACTTCGAAAGCTTTTTCTTATTTTAGCCGTCGGCCTTTGCCTCGTTAGTCAAACTGTAGTCGCCGACGAGGATAACGAAGCAAAAGAGCGCGCTGAAAAAGCAAACAAGTCTGGTGAGATCTCAGATAAAGATGGCATTCAACTTTCTGAATTAATGCGAAAGCGAATTGGCGTCGCTATTGTCACTCCAAAACACAACGATGCAACTTACGAAGTACCGATTAAAAGCCTCGTATATCACCAAAATGAAATAAGTATTTACCGCTTGAGGAAAGACTTTTTCAAATTAATAGATATTGAGATCATCAGTCAAACTCCTACGCTCGCGAAAGTTTCAAGTAAAGAGCTCGAAGCGGGCGACAAAATTGTGAGTCAGGGTGCACCGCTCATTCGAGCCGCTGATCTCGCTTCGAAGAATGGTATCGAAGGAGAGGGCTTATGATTAATAAAATTATTCATTTTGCAGTTTTTCAAAGAGCACTCGTTCTTATTCTGACACTGCTTCTAGCAATATTGGGCTGGTTCAGCTTTCGTGATCTGCCGATTGATGCAGTTCCTGATATCACAAATGTCCAGGTTCAAATCAATGCCGCCGTCGAAGGTTTTGCGCCTGAAGAAATCGAGCGCTTAGTGACCATTCCGATCGAGACTGCAATGGCTGGCATTCCGGGTGTCACCGAAGTCAGGTCGCTAACCCACTTTCACCTTTCACAAGTCACTGTGGTTTTCGAAGACGAAACTGACATTTACCGAGGCCGACAATTAATTTCAGAGCGTTTGATTGGAGTGACCTCAAATCTGCCAAAAAATATCGTGCCAAAGATGGGACCAATCACCACCGGGCTTGGCGAGATTTTTCGTTATGCAGTCGTTAGTGAAAAGCCTCTGCAAGACGGTCAGAAGAGAGTTGAACAACTTATGGAGCTTCGGTCGCTTCAAGAGTTCTTCATTAAGCCGAGGCTGTTAACAGTCAAAGGTGTTTCTGAAGTCAATACCATCGGCGGTTTTGAGCGACAGTATCATGTACAGCCAAACGTCAAGGCAATGGCTCGCTACGGGCTTCACTTTAGCAATTTGATCGACGCCCTGAACCGGACAAATAAAAATGCAGGGGGTGGTTACATTCAG